>NZ_PDZN01000015.1:0-193863 GCF_002735765.1 Janthinobacterium sp. BJB304 | reverse complement strand
CCTGCTGGAAGCGGCCCGCCGCCTGGACCTGGCGCCGGAAGACTGCTGGTACGTGGGCGACGACCTGCGCGACATCCAGGCCGGCCGCGCCGCCGGCATGCGCACGGTCGCCTGCGCCTGGGGCTACTGCGGCCCCGTCGAGCCGCAGCACTGGAACGCCGACCATTTGCTCGATACGCCGCAAGCGTTGCTCGAGCTGGTGAGTACTGTGGTGAAGGCGGCGCAGGAGCGGCAGCTGGCGGCTTGATGGCTTGATACTGCATCTGCCTGGCCTTCTATCCATTACTGCGAATGCATCATGCAAGAGTGTGAAGATTGCGCTACAATGAAGGTTCTGTGGGGACGACCTGGTTTCGACGTGGGTTGCAAAGCAGCGCAGGGCATACCGAGGGCGGGCTACCTCGTAAATACAACCTGAAAAAACTTAACTGCAAACGATAACTCGTACGCACTGGCAGCTTAATCGCTGTTAGCTCTAGAACACCTCGTCCCTGGGGTGGGCCGTCAAAAGCTCTAGAGTCATTTACAGGGACTCGTCGTATGCTGGGTTACTTAGCGTCCGACTAAATAATAGGTAACTCGCTTGCCCATAACGTGCACATCCGTGCTGGCTGAGTTAAATTAAATGATAGTGCTAAGTATGTAGAACTGTCTGTGGAGTGCTTGCGGACGCGGGTTCGATTCCCGCCGTCTCCACCACTGAATAAATAAAAGGGCTTCCCCGTTTTGGCGGGGAGGCCCTTTTTATTTATTCCATGTATGCAGAGCGCGGGCAGCGCATCCGCGTCCGGTACGGGCGCGGGGGTTGTGCGGGGCCTTCGGCGAGCGCAGCTCGGCGCCGCAAAACCGGGTTGCGCTTGCAAGCGCAACCCTCTCCGATTCGTCTGACTGGCTTTTGCGCCGCAGGCGGTTTTTCCTAACAACAACCTTAGCTGTTCAGGCTGTGGGCGTATGCCGGGCCTGACCCTCGCTACTCCCCGCACACCGCCCCACCCACCGTTCCCCCAATACTCAAGCCCGTCGACAAATCAAACCCAAAATCACAGCGATAGCCATCCTTTGATCGATATCGGCACAGCAGCATGTCACGATTACGAATGCGTATTTGCGGATCGGCGCAGCCATCGCGCATATCCGGACCGATGGCTTCGAACAGGTCTTTTGCGGCGGTGCCCGTCAAGCGAAACGCGACTTTGGTATCGCCCGCAACCGGGGCCACGGCATCGTCGAGATATGCGCCATAGATCGCGTACGAACCTGAAAAATCCTTCTGTACAAACTGCCAGACGGCCCGGACCTGATGCGCCAGCAGCAAGCACAGCATAGTGGCAAGTATCAGACTGACGCGTTTCAGCATATGGCGCCGCCGATGCTGCGCCCGGTCAGCAGGTCAAAGCCGAAGTCGCAGTGATGGCCATCACGGGGATGGTAGGAGCAGCTCACTTCCGCCCGCTGGCGCAGGCGATATTCGCCATCCACGCCGCACGCGTTGCGCAAGTCGGGGCCCATCACATCAAATAGCTGTTTCGCCGCCTTGCCGTCGATCCAGAACGCGACGCGCTTGTCTTTCCTGGTCGGCGGCTGTGGATCGCTCAGGCTTCCGCCATAAATCGCATAGCGGCCTTTGAATGGCTGATAAGAAAATAGCCATTGGGGGGCGGATTGGGCCATGGCCGTAGCCAAAACAAAGAGAAGAAAAACAGCGAGAAGACGTTTCATGTCATCTGCCCGCTACTTGATCGTGACATGAAAATGGTCGTCGTGGCGTATCAGTGGTCTTATCCGGGGGATGGTGGGGTCATTAAAAAAGATAACCTGGACAAAGCTGAATTCAAAAAATATGCGGATCAGCTGTGCCGTTGCATCGCGGTCGTAGTACGTGTCAAACCTTGTTACAGCGCTCTCCATTTTGTCTTTGCGAAGCAATCGGACGTCGACGTCTGTTCCGCTTCGATGACCTTTATGTTCACTGTAGGGAGTTCCATCAGCCAGGCTGATATTCCCAAAACCAATTTTCCGGCTATCGATGCCCTGCCATTGATGTTCAACCAAGAATAGCAGCGAAAGCAACTTGGGATGAGCATACTGGCCAGCACCATTGGGCGGTGTTCCATAGGTGTAGTAACCCGCGCCTTCCGGCCTTTGCGGAAGATTAAAGTAGCCGCGTCTATCCATGGGCTGCAATTCCAGCATGCGCACTCCTGAATGTAAAACCTCAGCGCTCAGCTCAAAGCAAATGGCGCCAGGTGATGCTCCCGTACATCTCACGGAGCATGTCACGCGCCGATGTAGTTGGCAGAGCTCGCCCCTTCGCTCGCAAAAAAACATGCGCACATGACGATTTTTGCCGTTATGCATTTTCTGGGCATTGCGTAGAATCAAACATCCATACACTGATGGGATCGTTTTCGGGTGTTCCCGCTACTTGAAGCCAAGATATTGATGATGCGCAAAGGTGCGCCGCGCCACCTTGAAACTAAAAAACGTCCCCCCGCAAATACCCGATCGCCCTCCGATATTTCTCTATCCTCTCCAGATCCTTCTGCGTCGGCTCCCCTATCCTCGACAGATCGCTATTCTCAGCCAGATCAGCCAGTTTGACGGCCTTGCCGACCGGGTTCAAGGCCGCGCGGGCGATGAAATCTTCATACAACTCGCCTTCGATCTTGGTCACGGCGCGCACGCCGTCGATGACTTCCTGGGAAAATCCTTCGCGCGCCAGGTCATCGAAGGTGACTTTGCCATCGCTGTCTTCCACCACGTCATGCAGCACAGCGACGATTTGCTGGGCGCCGGGAGCGACGCGCAGCATCACGCGCAAGGGGTGAAAAATGTACGGCGCGCCGCCCTTGTCCGTCTGGCCGGCATGGGTGGCGGCGGCAATTTCAATGGCGCGCTCCAAGGTGCCGCGACTTGCATATTCACTCATGTTCACTCCTTTTCACTCCACATTGATTGATGTGTCCCTTGCGCGCCAGCCGCGGCGCTGCAAGTGGCACACGCTGGTGCACAGCAAGGCTGGCACCAATAAATTGAGAACCGGCACGAGCATCAGCAAGCACAACAGCAGGCCCAGGGCAACAATCGCCGGACGCTGTTCGCGGCGCAATGCCGCTTGCTGTTCCGCGCCAAGTACCTCTGCGGCCGCCGCTCCGTAGATCATCTGGACGTTCCAGGCCAGCAAGTACGCGATCAGCACGCACATGGCCCACACAGGGATCAGCAGGGAGAGCAGCAGCAACAGGCGCCGCCGTCAGGCGGGGCGCGCGGCGCATGCACCAGGCCGGCCGGCGCTTGCCACGTGGCATAGCGGCGCGCCACAACGGCCTTGGCGCGCTCCAGCAACAACCAGCGCAGCGGCACGCGCACCGTGCCGATGGCACCGACGACAAAGACCATCACATAGAAAAATGCAGCCAGCGCCAGCAGCGCCAGGGCGATCTGGCCGATCGACAGCAAGGCTTTGGCGGCGCTGCCCAGGCCGCCAGCGATATTGCCCATCTGCGTGACGGTGGCCGGCCCGTTGGCCAGTGCCCCGACGCCATTCATCACGCCCAGGCCCAGCAAGCCGGTAACGGACACCAGCGCCAGCATGGCGCTCAGCTCGACAAAAAAACGGCCGAAGCTGCTATACAGTCCCAGCCACAGCGCCACGACCGCCACGCACCACAGCGCGAAACGCCACCACAGCCCCGCATGGCGGGCATCGCGCAGTCCCAGGCCGACGCAGGTGAAGGGTTCCCCCAGGCCAGCAGCCAGGTTTGCAATGTTGGTGTCACCTTCGGGCGTACTCCGCAATGAAGAGGCGGATACGTCGATCCGGATGTTGCCGATTGTACATGGACGAGGCTGGCGCACGCGCCGCCGAGAGCAAGGAACAAACCTGGCTCCGGCTTGCCATTGTTTGCGATCCCGCAATTCCAGGCGGAAAGAAATGCGAAACAATACCAACTCCCCCACCGTTGCGCCTAGCGGAGTCGACCATGCTTGAAGTTCAACCCAGAGACAAGCGCGGGTTTTTCATCCTGCCCCAGGCTCCGGAAGACGCAGGGTATTACGTCTATGGCACCCCGGGCAGGGGCGCGGGCAAGTACGCGCATCCAAACATGATGATGGCCCTCCTGTATGTGGAACGCGAATGGCAAGCGGTCGATGCAGTGTGCGCAGGGTGCTGTTTAACGATACCGGCATTCCATTCGTGACACCATTCAAAAATCACGACCATCATTTCCATCTGGAACTGAGAGCCTGATATGAAAAAACTGTGGGCTGTGGCCTTCGGCGCCATCACCGTATTCTCGCTGGCCTATGCAGGCGGCAGCAGCGACTGGGGCGAATACAAACAGTTCAAAGGGGCTTATCTGATTTATTCGAATACCTTGGGCGAGCAACAGCCGCCCACACCGCATGACAGCAAGATTTCTTTCATGGTCACGGGGGCCGTTGCCAGGGACATGTTTGACTCGATGGCTCCGGATTCGAAAGAGCGCTGCAGTTTGGAGAAAGGCTATCGGCAGCGCGACAAGGAAAATGTTTCCTGTCTCCGGGATCATGACGGCTATAGGTGTCACTTCGGCTTTAACTTGCGCAGTGGCAAAAGCATTGCTGGATCGATTTGCTAGATCGCGTGGGGTGACCGGAGCCTTAGCCCAGCCAATCCTGCACGACTTCCAGTCCCTGCAAGCGTACTCCAGAATGAAGAGGCGGATACGTCGATCCGGATGTTGCCGATTGTATATGGACAAGGCTGGCGCACGCGCAGCGCAGGGCAAACCCGACGCAGCGCCATCAGCCTTCAACAATGGCTATCGAAACGCCAAAGCCGTCGCAGCCTGATCGGCATGATCGCAAGCTGACGCATGGCAGACCCGGTTTCTCCCCGCTGCCTTGGCCTTGTACAGTGCCTTATCCGCGAGTTCAACCAGCTCGACCGCCTGGTTTTTCAGGTACGTCGGCATCAACGCCGCCACACCGACGCTGGCCGTCACCACGCCAAGAGGATTGCCACGATGCTCGATTCCCAGCGATTGCACAGCCTGGCGGACGTCTTCCGCCACCGTCAAGGCACCCGGCAAATCCGTCCCCGGCAATAAAATGACCATTTCCTCGCCGCCATAGCGCGCCGCAAGGTCGCCCGGCCGGCGCATGCTGTAAGCCACCACCTTGCCGAGTTTTCTCAGGCACTCGTCGCCGGCCACATGGCCATAGATATCGTTGTATTGCTTGAAGAAGTCGACATCGATCAACACCAGTCCAAGTGAGCTATTTTCACGCTGCGCACGGCTGAACTCGGCAAGCAGCGACTGGTCGAAGTGGCGCCGGTTCGCCAGCCCCGTCAACCCATCCTGATTGGCAAGGCGGGCCAGGGTTTCATTGATCAATTCCAGCTCGTTGCGCGCTTCAAGCAGTCCCGCCTCGCTTTTCACCCGCAAATCGATCAGCCGCACCACGCGGTATCCGATAAACGCGATCAGCAATACCAGCACCCCGCCCACGGCGTTTTGTATCACGGTATCGAGGCGCCATGCAGCGAGGACTTCATCCTGTGACAATGCGGCAGAGACCACCAGCGGATATTCTTCGACTCTTCGATAGCTGTTGATGCGCGTCACGCCATCGACTCTCGACTTGATCACGGCCGTGCCTACGGGACTTTTCGGTAAATAATCATGAAATAAGGGAAACTGCGAAAGATCGCGCCCCAGCATGCTTTCATCGAATGGCCTGCGCAATAAAAGAATGCCTTTTCCATTCGCGATGAAAATGGCGCCTTTTTCTCCTATTGAAAAACGTTCGTAAAACTGCCTGAAATAATGCATATCGATGGTCGCCAGCGCCACGCCGCCGAAGCTGCCGTCAGGCAAATTGATACGCCGCGATACCGTGACTATCCAGTCCCCCGTCGATTTGCTGCGCACGGGCGGGCCGACATAAGGCCCCCGATCATCATGCGTTCGATGGTAGTTGAAATAATCTCGATCGGAATTGTTCAGATTGCTCAACAAGGTTTTCTGAGAGTTCACGAGCCAGCTGCCATCCCTGGCATAGACGAAGATGCCGTGCAGCTGCCGCAGCTCGGCTACGCGGGTGACCAGCAATTTATGGATACGGGCCAGTTCAAGGTCGGAAACACCGTCCGCCTCCACCCTTTCCACCAGGCCAACCAGCACCGTATCGGCCTCCTTGATGGTGTCATAAGCATGCTGGGCAACAGATTGCGCCAGATTGGCGCTTTCTCGGGCCGCTTCATTCAATTGCACCTCGCGTGCACGCAAGGTCATCCATAACTGGGTCGCCAGGAGAGACAGGCATACGAGCACGACAAATGAGATCGCCAGCGGCAGCAAGGAAAATCCCCGGAAGCCCGCTCCCAACAATCGTGGCGGCAAGCTGCGTGACCTGGTCATGGATACACTCCCGGTTTGATATCCGGCAAAGTGTGCACGAAATAGGCAGCGACATACTCACACTTGGTAACAAACATGATATAAAAAAGTCACCATGACACTTGCTGGGCCACGTCTCCCCTCGGCCATGGCATCGGTGAGTGCTATATCGGAGAGCACTGATGCATACTCGGCTTGCATGCTGCGCCATGGCGCTCGCTGTATTCTTACCTTCCCAAGCCGCGGACAAGCCGCCGGCATGGACTGGTGAACCACGCCCCTTGCGGGGTGACTATCAGATCTATGGCGGAACGCTGTCCGAAATGCTGCCGCCCACGCGAAACGACCGGAAAGTGGCAATCATGGTCAAAGGGGAATTGGCACGGGAACTGTTTGCCCAGCTCGGCCCCGATGTGAAACAGGAACAGGCGTGCAGCACCTCAGCAGACTACCGGGAGCGGCGCAGGGGGGACATTAGCTGCGTTCATACAAAAGAGGCGGGATACGCATGCTATTTCGGACTCGATTTACGTACGGGAAAAGGGATGTATGGAGCGATCTGCTAGCCTGGACGCCGTCCGGCACCGTTAAAACCAGAGGCCGCCTCATTCTACCGGCGCACAGCCTGCCGGATGCTTCTGCCTGAGCGACTCTGCCTGCATACGGCACCCGGAGCAGAACCCAATCCCCCATCCCTCACCGCAACAGCGTACACTGACTCCTCTTCCATCAACACATCGGTCCACAGTGAAATTATCGCGCTTTATTACCGGCCATCTGGAGCCGATCCTGGAAGAGTGGGAACTTTTCGCCAGGTCGCTTCCTATTCCGGGCAATGCCATTTCGAAGGCCGAATTGCGCGATCATGCGAAACAGATGCTGGAAACCATCGTGCGCGACATGGATGTCATCGAAAGCGCGGCGCAGAGAAAAAAGAAATCGACCACGGGCGTGTCGGAAATCACGGGCAAGGAGACGGCAGCCGCCACGCATGGCTCGCTGCGCCAGCAGATCGGCTTCACGCTGCCGCAGCTGACGGCGGAATTTCGCGCGATGCGGGCCAGCGTCCTGCGCCTGTGGATGGCACAGGTGTCGGTGACGACGAAAACGGCGACGCAAGACATCTTGCGCTTCAATGAAGCGATAGACCAGGCGCTGCAGGAATCGGCCATACGCTATTCGCAGCAGAGCGACCGGACCCGCAATACCTTTCTCGCCATCCTCAGCCACGATCTGCGCAGTCCGCTGAGCACAATGACGATGGCCGGTGCGCTGCTGAGCAGGCCAAGCGCGAGCTCTTCTTCCACGGTACAGATCGGTGCGCGGGTCGCCCGCAGCGCAGCGACCATGACAACCATGGTGAACGATCTGCTGGAATTCGCCAGGACACAGCTGGGGGGACGCATGCCCATTTCACCCACCTTGGGCGATCTGGGGGAAATCTGCAAGACGGCCGTCGAAGATGCCTCGGCCGCCCACCCGCAGTGCAAATTCGAGCTGAGCACCACGGGCGAGATGATCGGCGACTTCGATGCGGCCCGCCTGGCCCAGCTGTTTTCCAATTTGCTCAATAATGCCGCGCAATATCGCACCGACGACCAGCCGGTGACCATCACGGCCTGCGGCGATGCCGATACGGCCGTGGTGCAGGTGAAAAATTTCGGCCACCAGATCCCGGAAAGCTCGCTGAAGAGCATTTTCGATCCCCTGGTGCAGCTGGCCATTTCCGACGATCACAAGGCACCCAACGCCACCAGTATCGGCCTGGGTCTGTTTATCGCGCGTGAAATCGCCAGCGCACACGGCGGCACCATCGGCGCCGAGTCGAGCCTGGAATCCGGCACGGTATTTACCGTGCGCCTGCCCAGGGTGGCGCTGAAT
Organism: Janthinobacterium sp. BJB304; assembly: GCF_002735765.1. NCBI lineage: Bacteria > Pseudomonadati > Pseudomonadota > Betaproteobacteria > Burkholderiales > Oxalobacteraceae > Janthinobacterium > Janthinobacterium sp. BJB304. The sequence continues at coordinate 185,596 of NZ_PDZN01000015.1, read as the reverse complement.
GGCAGAGGGAACGGCGGCTAGGGACTATCCCGGCAGAAAGCGGCATCCCACCGGGACAGGCTCGCCTCACCTGCGGCTGAGCGGCACATACTCGCCCGGCAAGCTGGCCGCTTCCAGCGCATCGGCAAAGGCCAGCAGGAACTTCGCCGGGCCATGTTCCGACACCAGCAGCGATGCGCCCTTGTGGCGCAGCAGTTTCAGCACTTCCTGCTGGTGCGCCTGGTATTCCTGCGAATGGCCGTAGAAGGTCTGATACATCTCCAGCGTTTCCATGGCTTTCGCGGCCAGGATGAATTCGGGTTTGTCCATGATGTCTCCTCGTTGTCATTGCTGCCAAAAACACGAAAAAAACCTGCAAGATGTGCGCCCCATGCCCGTCGCACTGCCTTGCGGCAACCACATCCGTATTTCCATCATACGCCTCAAGCCAGCCATTGCGCCGTCCTGTCGTGCATCTTTTTCTCTCCCGCCCGTCCGGCGCCATCGCTACGGTGTACACGCTAGCGCCATGTGCCCGCGCATGGCATCATGCGCGTTGCCCATTCCTAATAACGACATATGGACCAATATCACTTCCTCGTAGGCGAATTCAAGAAAAATAGCCCCTTTATTCCCGCCACGACCAGCGCGCAGTTGTTCGCCTGGTTCGAGCACATCGGCGAATCCGTCGAGCGCTACGGCAACAAGCGCGGCAAGATCGTCAAGTACTCACAGCGCAATTACGAGAAGATGCTGTTCGCGCCAGAGACCAACGGCATCGGCCTGCTTTCGCCGCGTATCGTGCCGCCCGACGAAGCTGACGAGGCCGTCAACTGCGACGCGCAAGCCATGTATTCATCGGGCTCGGAGCTGGTTCTGTCCATCCGCGCCAGCAAGCTTGCGCTGGCGCCGCTGTTCGACGGTGCGCGGGCCATACCCGGCCTGTTTGACCATTGCGAGTATCTGTACTGCTACGCTGAAACGCAGGGCTATGGCACCGGTTACGCACTCGGCTACCGGCAGGTCGACGAGGCCCACCCGATGACCTTTGGCACGCCTTGCCCCGCAAATAACTGGGCCGCCATCAAGCGGCGCGGGTTGCAAGATGCGCACCTGCGCGATGTCTATCCCATCAACGGTTTCACGCCAGCCAGGCTGGATGCGCTGCCGCCCGGGCGCCGGCAAGCGCTGCGCGCTGCGATGCAAGCTCATGGCCGCTGCGAAGACCATGCCGGCTGGATCTTCTGGTACCTGCAGCCCGGAGAACTGGAAGCGGCCCGCGCCGCACTGAACGCACACGCCATGCTGGGCGCCTACATCAGCCACCGAAGCTCATGAGCACACATTTATCGCTGCACTGTTATCTGCAGGACGAGGCCGCAGAACGGCCCCTGCCCTGTTCCGACGTGACCATCCAGGCCGACCCGGCCACCTTGCGCGCCATTGCCCATTTTCTGCTGGCCAGCGCGGACACCTTTGATCAGGCGCAAGACCGGGCCGGCATGCACGCGCACCTGCAGGATGCATGGGATGGCTGGCAGGACAATTTCCCCGACCTCGTCGTCGTGGCGGCATAGACTGGCGCCCCGCCTGGCGCGCGTCGGGTAACATACGCCACCCTTGCCATATAGAGAACCTTGATGCCCGATTTTCGAACCGTCCTGCCGTCGCTGCGCGCCGCCGTGCTGGCCGCAGCGCTGGCCAGCCTGTCCGCCTGCGCCAGCCAGCCCGCGCACGAGGCACTGTTCCTCGCCACCACTTTCACGCCCGCGCATTCCTTTACCAAGGGCATCGAAGGCCCGGCCGTGGATGCGGATGGCAATATCTATGCCGTCAACTTTGCGCGCCAGCAGACCATCGGCAAGGTCAGCCCCGGCGGCACGGGCGAGGTGTACCTGACCCTGCCCGGCACCAGCATCGCCAACGGCATCCGCTTCGGCAGCCGCGGCCAGATGTATTTGGCCGACTACATGGAGCACACGATTTACCTGGTCAACCCGGCCACGCGCGCGCTGACCATCCACGCGCGCGAGCCGCGCATGACGCAGCCGAACGACATCGCCATCACGGCCGACGACGTGCTGTATGCGAGCGACCCGAACTGGAAGGAAAACACGGGCCGCGTGTGGCGCATCGCAGCCGACGGCACGGTGACACTGGCGCTCGACACCATGGGCACGGCCAACGGCATCGAAGTGAGCCCCGACGGCAAGATTTTGTATGTGAATGAAAGCGTGCAGCGCAATATCTGGATGTACGACATCGCCGCGGACGGCAGCCTGAGCGGCAAGCGATTGCTGATCAAGTTCGACGATTTCGGCATGGACGGCATGCGCGTGGACGTCGACGGCAACCTTTACGTGACGCGTTACGGCAAGGGCACGGTGGTGAAATTGTCGCCGCAAGGGCGCATCCTGCGCGAGATCAGCGTGCCCGGCGCCAAGCCCAGCAACATCACCTTCGGCGGCCCCGATGGCCGCACGGCCTACGTGACGGAAGTGGTGCAGGGCCGCTTGCTGCAATTCCGCGTCGACCGCCCGGGCCTCGAATGGCAGCGGGCGCAGGAGCGCCGCAAGGCCGAATAGCAAGCCACGTGGTGCTGGCAGCGCATGGCGCGATGTCGGCTTACGCGCTTGCGCGCCAAGCCGACCTACTCTACGCCACGATGCATGCGCAGGCCGGGTAGGCCAGGTAGGTCGGCTTAGCCGGAACGGCGTAAGCCGACGAACCAAATAGCAAGCCGACATGGTCCTGGCTGCGCATGACGCGATGCATGCGCACGCCCGGTAGGTCGGCTTAGCCGGAACGGCGTAAGCCGACGAACCAAGTAGCAAGCCGACGTGGTCCCGCCATGCCACGATTGCTCAAGGAATTGAAGCAGCGCCTGACGATCGGCTGAGGCTCAATATAAAACGTTCTTCGCTTCCGGCAGATCGACATTGGCCTTGGTGACGATCACCACGCCCGTGTTGACGAAGGGCGCGACCTTCTTGCCCTCGATCAGGCTGACCAGGGTTTTCACACCCAGCGCGCCCATCGAGTACGAACCCTGCACGGCGGTCGCATACAGGGTGCCGTCCTTGACGAAGTTTTTCAGGTCTTCATTGCCGTCGAAGCCCACGGCGATCACCTTGCCTGCCTTGCCCGCCTGCGCGATGGCGCGGCCCATGCCCACGGCCGTCGGCTCGTTGGCGCCGAAGATGCCCTTCAAGTCCGGATTCGAGGCCAGCACGTCGGTCGTCTGGTTCAGCGCCGTGGCCATCTGCGACTGCGAGTAATACGTGCCGACGATCTGCAGCTGCGAGTTCTTTTCGATATAGCGCTTGAAGCCGCCCACCCTGCCCGTCTCGGAACCGGCGCCCGCCACGTACGACATCACGGCGATCTTGCCCGTCTTGCCGACCTGCGAAATGAGGGCCTTGGCGCTTTGCTCGCCGGCTGCTTCATTGTCGGTCGACAGGAAGGACTGGTAATAGCGCTTGCCGCTGTCGGCCACCAGCGAATCGATCAGCACCACGGGAATCTTCGCTTCCCACGCCTTCTTCAGGGCCGGCACCAGCGCGTCCGGGTCCGACGCGGCCAGCACGATGCCGGCCACCTTGCGCGTGACGGCGTTTTCCACCATGCTGACCTGGTCGGCAATGGCCGATTCCGAGGCAGGCCCCTGGAAGGTCAGGCTGTAGCCCTTGGCATCGGCGGCGCTGGCCGTGGCGCCCTTCCTGACGTTTTGCCAGTAGTTGGAATTGGTCGTCTTGACGATCACTGCGATCTCGCCCGGGGCGGCGAAGGCAGCGCTGGCGCTCAGGGCAGAGGCTGCGGTCAACAGACCGAGCAAGACGGTGTTGAAGGCTTTGAAGGTGTTCATTGTCGTCCTCATTTAATTATAGATTTGGTGGATTGACTTCATGGCGTACTGCTTGCTGCATCAGGCGCGGTTGCGCTTCTGATCGATCCAGACGGTCAGCAGGATGACCAGTCCGATAATGATTTGCTGGATAAAGCTCGATACCCCGTTCATGTTCAAGCCGTTGCGCAGGATGCCGATGACGAAGGAACCGATGACGGTGCCGGAGATGGTGCCGATGCCGCCGATCAGCGAGGCGCCGCCGATCACGGCGCTGGCGATCGCATCGAGTTCATACATCACGCCTTCGTTCGGCTGCGCCGTCACCAGGCGCGACATCAGCACGCAACCCGTCAGGCCCGACAAGGCGCCGGACAGGGTATACACCAGCAGGGTCACGCGGCCCACCTTCACGCCCGACAGACGCGCCGCTTCCGCATTCGAGCCAACGGCATAGATATGCCGGCCGAAGGTGGTGCGGCTGAGCATGATGGACACGGCCACGGCGATCACCACCATCAGCACCACGGGATACGGAATGCCGGGAAACACGACTTCGGGAAACGTGCCGCCCGTGTCGCGCTCGATGCGCCACAGCACGCCGTTGCCCAGTTCGCCGAACGACTCGCCCAGACCGGAAATGGCGCGCGCGCCCGTCACCTGCAGCGCCAGGCCCCGTGCGATCAGCATCATGCCGAGCGTGGCGATAAAGGGCGGCAGTTTCAATTGCGTGATGCAAAAGCCGTTGACGGCGCCGCACATGGCGCCCACCACGACGCCGCCCAGCATGGCGGCCGGCACGGGCACGCCGCTTTTCACCAGCAGCGCGGCGGCCACGCCGGCCAGCGCCAGCACGGAGCCGGAACTGAGGTCGATGCCGCCCGTGATGATGACGCAGGTGGCGGCTATGCCCAGGTAGGCGATCGACGTGACTTGCAAGGCCACGCTCATGCCGTTGCTGACGGAGAAAAAGGCGTTGCTGGTCAGGGAAAACACCAGCAGCAACAGCGACAGGCTGCCCAGCGCGGCGAATTTTTGGATCAGTTCTTTATTCATTTTTTTTAAGCTTTCTGTTTTTAGTGGACTGCCGCCTGGCCAGGGATTGGAGCGACGACGCGCCCCGACGCCAGCTGCATGATCTCTTCCTGCGACGACTCGCGCGTATTGACGATGCCGCTGATGCGCCCTTCATGGAACACGGCCACGCGGTCCGTCATGCCCATGATCTCGGGCAGCTCGGACGTGATCAGCACCACGCCGATGCCTTCCGACGCGAGCTTGTCGAGCAGCTGATAGATGGCGAACTTGGCCCCCACGTCGATGCCGCGCGTGGGTTCGTCGAAGAAGATGATTTTCGATTCGCGGTACAGCCATTTGCTGATGACGATCTTTTGCTGATTGCCGCCCGAGAGGTTGCGCGCGACCTGTTTCGAGGTCGGCGTCTTGATGCCCAGCGCCGCGATATACTGCTGCGCCACCGCCTCTTCCCTGGCGAAATCGATGAAGCCGAATCGGTTGGCCAGCGCCGATACATTCGTCAGGGTCAGGTTGGCCGCCACCGACATGCGGATCGCCAGGCCGTGGCTCTTGCGGTCTTCCGACAGGTAGGCGATACCGTGTCCGATGGCGTCGATGGGGCTGGTGATCGTCACCGCCACGTCGCCCAGGTGGATCGCGCCGCCGGTGAGCGGATCGGCGCCGAAGATGGCGCGCGCCACTTCCGTGCGGCCCGCGCCCATCAGGCCGGAAAAGCCGAGGATCTCGCCGCGCCGCAAGTCAAAGCTCAGCGGGCCGAATATATCCTTGCGGTGCAAATCGCTCACGCGCAGCAGCACTTCAGCCGTCGGCGTCGAGACGCGGTCGGGAAATTTTTCATCGAGGGTGCGGCCCACCATCCTGGCCACGATGGCATCCAGGGTGGTGCTGGCAAAATCGTCGGTGCAGACGAATTTCCCGTCGCGCAGCACCGTCACTCTGTCGATGATGTGCTGCATCTCTTCCAGGCGGTGCGAGATGTACACGACGCTCACGCCGTTGCGCTTGAGTTCATTGATGATATCGAACAGCTGGCCCGTCTCGCTTTCCGTCAGCGAGGACGTGGGCTCGTCCATGATCAGCACTTCCGTATTGAGCGACAGCGCCTTGGCGATTTCCACCATCTGCTGCTGGGCGCAGGACAGATTCTTCACCAGCTGGCGCGGGTCGATGCGCAGTTTTAAACGGTCCAGCAGCGCCTGCGCATCGGCACGCATCTTCTTGCGGTCGATGAAAATGCCGCGCACCGGTTCGCGCGCCAGGAAAATATTCTCCGCCACGCTCAGGTGCGGGATCAGGTTCAGTTCCTGGTGGATGATGGCGATGCCGGCCGCCTCCGCATCCACGCTGCTGGCAAAGCTGCACACCTTGCCCTTGTAGACCAGTTCCCCCTCGTCGGCCTGGTACACGCCGCTCATCACCTTCATCAGGGTGGACTTGCCGGCGCCGTTTTCGCCGCACAGCGCATGGGCCTCGCCCTTGCGCAGGCTGAAACTGACGTTGTCCAGGGCCAGCACGCCGGGAAAGCGCTTGCTGACCTTGTTCAAGGCCAGTATCTCTTCAGATTGATTCATGGTGTGTCTCCTCCACTCCACTGCCATAGGCCGGCGCGCCGATGTCTGAGCATCTTGGCGGCGCGCCGGTCTGCTACTCGTTTTGCTACTCGTTTAACTGTCGATCAGTTGCGGATTCCACGCATGCACGGCCTGGTTCTGCTCACCGAGGCCGTCGATCCCCAGGCGCATGGTGTCGCCCGGCTTCAAATACACGGCCGACGGTTTCTGCCCCATGCCCACGCCCGGTGGCGTGCCGGTGCTGATGATGTCGCCCGGGTACAAGGTCATGAAGCGGCTGATATAGCTGACCAGATTCGCCACGCCGAAGACCATCGTTTGGGTATTGCCGTCCTGGACGCGCTTGCCGTTCACTTCCAGCCACAGGCCCAGGTTTTGCGGGTCCGCCACTTCGTCAGCGGTCACCAGCCAGGGGCCGATCGGGCCGAAGGTATCGCAGCCCTTGCCCTTGTCCCACTGGCCGCCGCGCTCCAATTGGTATTCGCGTTCGGACAAATCGTTCACCACGCAGTAGCCGGCCACGTGCGACAGCGCCTCCGCTTCGCTCACATAGCGCGCAGTGGTGCCGATTACCACGCCCAGCTCCACTTCCCAGTCGCTTTTCTTCGAGTCCTGCGGCATCACCACGGCATCGTTGGCGCCGATGATGGCGCTGGTGGCCTTCATGAACAGCACCGGCTCAGCCGGCACGGCCATGCCCGATTCAGCCGCATGGTCGGCATAGTTCAGGCCCACGCATAAAAACTTGCCCACGCCCTGCCACGGCGGCGCGATGCGGCCGGGGTTGGCCACCACCGGCAGGCTGGCGATGCCGATGGCGGCCAGGGCCGCCAGGCCATCCTTGCCCAGGGTCGCGGCCGTAATATCGGGCAGCACGCCGGACAGGTCGCGCACGGCGCCGTCAGCATCGATCAAGGCAGGTTTTTCAGCGCCCTTGGCGCCATAACGCATCAGTTTCATGATTAAACTTTCAAGTAAATATCAAACAACATAAAAAGTTCGGTAGCAATCAGGCCCGCGCCTTCACGACACCCGACAAAACCGTAGCGAGCGGAAGCGAGATGTGGCCGAGAAGCGCAGCTGTACGAATGTACAGTGAGCATCGCAAGCCGCATATCGCGACGCGCAGTAGGTTTGGTCGGGTGTCCTTAGTTAGACCAGCCGCCGTCAATGACGTGGACCATGCCGGTGGTAAAAGCGGATTCGTCGGAAGCCAGATACACGGCCAGGGCGGCGATTTCCTCTGCCCTGCCCACTCTGCCCATCGGCTGCCGGGCCACGAAAGCGGCTTGCACTTCATCGACACTCACGCCCGTCGCTGCCGCCTGCGCGGCAATGCGTTCCTTCAGCGAGGGCGACTCGATGGTACCGGGACAGATCGCATTGCAGCGGATGCCGCGCGTGACGAAATCGGCGGCCACCGCCTTGGTCATGCCCACCACGGCCGCCTTCGAGGTGCCGTAGATAAAACGGTTCGGCGCGCCCTTCACGCTCGACGCCACCGACGACATATTGACGATGGAGCCGGCGCCCCTGGCCAGCATCCCGGGCAGCACGGCGCGCATCAGCCGGTACATGGAACGGGCGTTGATGTCGAAGGAACGGTCCCAGGCAGCATCGTCGCAATCGAGGATGGTGCCGCCATCGACGAAGCCGGCGCAGTTGAAGAGGATATCGACGGGGCCGATCTCGCCGGCCAGCGCGGTGATCGCCGCGCCATCGGTCACGTCGAGCAGGCGGATGGCGCAGCCCGTCGCTTCCTTCAGCGCGTCGAGCTGGGCCTGGTTGATATCGGTGGCGATCACGGTCGCGCCTTCGCGCACGAACGCTTCGGCCGTGGCCCGGCCGATGCCCTGGCCGGCGGCGGTGAGCAGGGCGATTTTTCCTTGTAGTCTGGCGGTCATGTTATCTCCTTTTATTTTTTTAACCCAACACCTTAAGTGCTGGGGTCAGACCCGGCGGGTCTGACCCCGGATTCTTGCTAAGCAAAGTAGAAAACCTGCTCCATCATCGCCCAGTGCTCGCCCTCGGCGCGCGAAGCCAGCGGCAGCTGGCAGGGGGCGCAAAAGGTCCACCAGCGCTGCGTTTCCGGGTCGGCGGCGATGGCCGCCATGTCGGCTTCAAAATCCTCGCCGTGGTACTCCCAGTAACCGAACAACAGGTTTTCCGGCTCGCGCAAAAAGATCGAATAATTGCCGACATGCGCCGCCGTCAGCTTGGCCAGCACCTGCGGCCAGACGGCGGCGTGCAGGGTCTTGTATTCCGCGATGCGGTCCGGCGCGATGCCGATGACCATGCCCATTCTTTGCATTTCAGCTCCTCTTTGTTGGCTTACGCCGGCCAGGGCCGGCTAAGCCAACCTACAGTTGGCATCGAGGTGTTTCGTAGGTCGGCTTAGCCGGAACGGCGTAAGCCGACAAGCCAGCCACCTCATTTAAGCCCATAAAAGCGGCATGCATTAAGGCCGAAAATATCGTCCCTGTCCTGCTGCCCCAAGTGCGACAGCAGCGCTTCGCTCGCCAGCAGCCAGGCCGCATAGCCGCCGGCCAGGTCGACTACCGGCCAGTCGCTGCCCCAGATCACGCGCCGGGGGCCGAACACGTCGAGCACATGCGCCACATACGGCTGCAAATCGTCGACGCGCCAGCCGGGCCGCGCTTCCGTCACCAGCCCGGACAGCTTGCAGTGCACGTTCGGCAGCGCGGCCAGCTGCGCCATGTCTTCGCGCCAGTGGCCAAATTCAGCTTCGGCGATCGGCGGTTTGGCCGCATGGTCGATCACGACGGGGAGCGCTGGATAATCACGCGCGCATTGCAGCAGCGCGGGCAAATGGCGCGGCAGCACCAGCGCGTCCAGCCGCAAGCCGTGTGCCGCCATGGCCGTCAACGCCGGCGTGAGCGCGGAATCGGCGATCCATGCATCGTCGTCGAGGTCCTGCAGCATCGGGCGCAGGCCTTTGAGCTTGCCGTGCGACGCCAGACGGGCAATCGCCGCCGGTGCGTCTTTGGCCAACAAGTCGGTCCAACCCACGACGGCACGGATAAAGCTGGTCTTTTCCGCCAGCGCCAGCAGGTAATCGGTATCGGCGGACGACGGCAGCGACTGCACCAGCACCGTTCCAGCGATGCCATATTCGGCCAGCAGAGGCGCCAGATCGGCGGGCGCGAAATCGCGGTGGATGGCGGCCAAGGATGGCGGCGGCCAGCTGCCGCCGCGCGCGGCCAGTTGCCAGAAGTGCTGGTGGGCGTCGATGCGCATCATGCGGCTCCCTTGGGCACCGGTGCGCGCGCATCGATCAGGCCAGCTTCCTGCAATGCCGTCCACAAGGCGTCCGGCAAGGGCGTGGCGAACCAGTCGAGATTTTGCCGCAGCTGCGCCAGGTCCTGGCCGCCCGGGATGCAGGAAACGACGGCCGGATGGGCGAGCGGAAACTGCAGGGCGGCGGCCTGCAGCGGCACGTTGAATGCGCGGCAGATGGCGTCCAGGCGCGCCACGCGCTGGAGTATCGCGGCCGGCGCATCGGCGTAATTGAATTTGCCGTTCCCGGCCAGCACGCCCGAGTTGAACGGGCCGCCGATCACGATGGCGTTGCCGCGTTCCACGCACAGGTCCAGCAATGGCGACAGCGAAGCCTGTTCCAGCAAGGTATAGCGGCCGGCCAGCAGGGTGCAGTCGAGGTCGAATTCCGCCATCGCCCGCAGCACGATCTCGCATTCGTTGACGCCGAGGCCCACGGCCTTCACCTGGCCGCTGGCGCGCAGCTGGTCCAGCGCGCGAAAGCCGCCGCCAGTCAGCTGGCGCCAGTATTGCTGCTCGCGTTCGCCATGCGTGGCCTTGCCGATATCGTGCACGAACAGGATATCGATGCGCTCGAGCCCCAATCGCTGCAGGCTGTCGTCGTGCGAACGCAGCACGCCGTCATACGTGTAGTCGTAATGGGGGCGGAACGGCAGCGGCGCGGCAAAGCCGTCGTCGCCGGGGCGCACGCAGGGGTCGGGCCGCATCAGCCGTCCTGCCTTGGTGCTGATCACGAACTCGTTGCGGGGCCGCTCGCGCAGCGCCGCGCCGAGACGGTGTTCGGACTGGGTATAGCCATAGAACGGCGCCGTGTCGAAGAAGCGCACGCCGGCGTCCCACGCGCCATCGAGGGTGGCGCGCGCCTGCGCGTCGCTGACCGGCTGGTACAGGCCGCCGAGCGGCGCGCAGCCCATGCCGATGCAGGGCAGCGACAGGCCGCCACGCGGCAAGCTGCGCAATTGTGTGACATCCATGAACCCGGTCCTCAAGCAGCGCGCAAGGGGAAGCAGCCTGGCCCCACCGCGTCGAATTGTTTATAGGTCAGCACGAACTCCTGGTGGCCCAGGTCTTCCGAGCGGCTCAGTTCTCCGTTGGCCACGTTCAGCACGGCGGCGACGATCTCGGCGCCCACCTCTTCCAAGGTGGCTGCGCCCGTGAGGATCTTGCCGGCGTTGATATCCATGTCGTCGGCCAGGCGCTCGAAGGTTTGCGGATTGGCGCACACCTTGATGACGGGCGAAATCGCCGAGCCCACCACGGAGCCGCGTCCGGTCGTGAACAAGGTGATGTGGGCGCCGCAGGAAATAAGCTCGACGATTTCCGCGTTGTCCGACACGTTCGGGAAACCGAAGCGCGGCTCGCCATCCGGTACCACGTCGAGCAGGTACAGGCCGCCGCCGGCCGGCTGGTCGCCCGGCTTCAGAATGCCGACGATGGGCGAGGACCCGCTCTTGGCGTAGGCGCCCAGCGACTTTTCTTCCTGCGTGGTCAGGCCGCCATCGGCGTTCCCCGGCGAGAAGCTGCCATGGCCCATGATGGTGTAGTAGCGCGCGGCCTTGGCCACGGTGTCGACGATGGCGTTGCCCAGCTCCGGGCTGACGGCGCGCCGCTGCATGTGGTATTCGCAGCCCACCAGTTCGCCCGTCTCCTCGAAGATGCAGGGGCTGCCGGCCGCGATCAGCGTGTCAAAGGCCACGCCGACGGCCGGGTTGGCGCTGATGCCGCTGGTGCTGTCGGAGCCGCCGCAGATGGTGGCGACGACCAGTTCCTCGATCCCCATCGGCACGCGCTCCTGCCGCGCCAGGTGATCGAGAGCCCAGCCTATCCATTCGACGCCGCTGCTCACGCTGGGGCGCGTGCCGCTGTTTTCCTGGATGGTGATCGTGTGCACGGGACGGTCGCTGTCGGCCACGGCGCTGGAGAGGCCATATTTATTGAAGCCTTCGCAGCCCAGGGAGACCAGCAGCACGGCGCCCACGTTCGGGTGCGTCAGCAGGCGGCGCATCACCTGGTCCGCGTATTCGTTGGGGAAGCAGCCCGTAAAGCCGATCAGGTGCACGGGCTGGCCGGGAAAGGCGTTGACCATCAGGCGCGCCACGTGGTGCGCGCATTCGACCATATAGGCCACCACCACGATATTGCGGATGCCCTTGCGGCCATCGGCGCGCAGGTAGCCCGACAGGGCGTGTGTCGTTGCGGGAGCGTTCATGCTTGGTCGTCCTTGTTCAGGAAATGGTGGCCGTCCTGGCCCAGGGTAAACGTGGGGATGTAGTCGCTTGCCAGGTTGTGCGTGTGGATATGTTCGCCGATGGCGACGGGAGCCGTGATGCTGCCGATCAGGGCGCCGTAGCGCAGCACCTTGTCGCCCACGGCCAGCGCGCGGCGCGCCACCTTGTGGCCGATCTGGATGTCTTGCGCCAGAGTGACGGGCAGTCCATCGATGGCGACGACGTCGCCGCAGGCCAATGCTGTCCTGGCGATCAGGCAGTTATCCTCGGACGACATCAGGAGCAGGCTGGCAGGCCGGGAAGCGAGGCTCATGGCGCACCCTCCCCGGCAAAGGCGGCTAGGCGCCTGGCTGGCTCAGTTTTTCGCGCGTGCCTATCGAGGACAGCATGGTGCGGCGCGAGGAATCGAGGTGCGAACGCATGCACTCGAGCGCCTTCGGTATGTCGTGCTCCGCCAGCGCATGCAGGATCGCCAGGTGCTCCTGCACCGCGTACTGGTTGCGGCCCTTTTCCTCGCCCTTGTCCCACTGGTAGTGATAGTGGAAGACAAACGAGACGATATCGTAGAAGCCCTGCGCGAAGCGGTTGTTCAAGAGGCCAATCAAAAAGGTGTGGAACTCGCGGTCCAGCGCCGGAAAGGCATTGTGGCGCGTGTCTATTCTGGCCGCCAGCTTCTCGTGCTGTTTGATCAGCCGCGCCAGTTCCGCATACGCCGGGTCGCCATGCGGCAAGTGCGCAAACTGCTCCACGGCCGCCATCTCGAACATGCGCCGCATGTCCGCCAGTTCGGTGGCGAACGAGCGGTCGAACGCGCACAGGCGCCAGCCGCCGCGCGGCTTCTTTTCGATCAGGCCGAAGCGCGAAAAGCCGATCAGAAATTCGCGCACGCTGACGGTACTGGCGCCCGCTTCGCGCGCCAGTTCCGCTTCCGAAAATTCCGCGCCGGGCGGCATGTCGCGCTGGTACACGCGCTCCATCAGCACTTGCTGGATGCGCTCGGCCCCCGACTGCAATTCGGAGATGTCGAAGTAGTCGCCCGGTATGGGTTTGCGCAGCAGGCGCCGGTCCGCCGGGCTGGCGATCAGCCGCCGCGTCGACAGGTAGGCGATCGCGCTGCGGACCGCCGTGCGGCTGCCCTGGCAGATGGTGGTCAGGAACTGCTCCGTCGGCAGCATCTCGCCCACTGCGACATTCTCGGCGAGAAATTGCAACAGCAGATTGGTACTGCGCTTGAAGACGGTGGCGGGTTTGGACATGGATGAATGAACGCGCTATGCCAGCGAAAGGGAAAGTGGATGAGTGGGCCATTTTAGTCGATATCGGATTGGATCGGCATGCCGAAAAAGAAACAACTGCGGTGGCGGGGGCGTTCATGGCTGCGCTCCCGGCGCCAGCATGGCGCGCAGGCGCGGCTGCCCCAGCGCGGGACAGAGCTGCCGCGCCAGCGCCGCCACGGGCGCCACGCGGCGCGCGATCTTGCCGGCGTGGTGCTGGGCGATGTCGGCCAGGCGGTGCGCGAGGAAGGGATTGCAAAAGCGTTCCCTGACCTGCGCCACGTAGGCCAGCGCGGCGTCGCCGTGCGGCGCCCCCATGGCGGCAAATACGGGCAGCACTTCCTCCTGCCACAGGGCTTCCAGCCCGGCGCGCATGGCGCCATCGTCCATCGCTTCGCGCACCGTCATGCCGGCCGGGCTGCCCCGCTCCATCCACAGTTGCGCCAGGTAGGTGTGACCGAGGTTGAGCAAAAACAGCTTGCGCTGTTCATACTCGCGCAGGCTGTTTGTGAGCACCACTTGCCGGTGGCGGCACGGCAGCAGCATGCCTTCCTGCGCCTCGATGGCCCACAGCGCATAGGGCTCGGCCACGGCGCCTACCGGTTCGATCGATTCCGAAACGATGCGGTCGACCAGGGAATTGATCCACAGGCAGCCCGTTTCCAGGTAGCCGATGAACGCGGCATCGCAGCGCCACTGCCGCGCCAATGTCACGATCACCTGGCGCAGTACATGACCGTTGTCGGCCACCAGTTCGCACGGAAAAATCGAGAGGGGCGCAGCGCCGGCCAGGAAGCGCCCGTGCAGCAGCACCAGCAGCTTGGCGGGAAAGCTGGCGGGGACGGTATCGCCGTCGAGCATGCCGGCGTGGTCGCCGTCATCGAGCTGGTAGCCCGTATCGCCCGTATTCGACAAGATCACGCGCGCGGCCACGGCCGCATCGCGCACCTGCCGCCAGTCGCTGCCCGCTTGCCACGCCTGCGTGACGGCGTGGGCGCGGCGCTCTTCATCGACTTGGGCGCCGCCCTGCCAGCCGCGGATGCGCACGGGATAGCCGCCGGGCCGGCGAAACGCCGCCACCCTCGCCGCGCCCTGCGCGCTGCCGGTCGTTTGCACGATGGTGATATGGCCCAGCGCCTCGCCCAGGCTGGCCGCTTCGCTGACGAACAGGTCGGCGTGCGCCTGCAGGAAGCGGCTGGTGCCAAATTGAAGTATGGGGTTGAGATCGCTCATCTCAGACCTCGACGATGGCCTTGATGACGCCCGCCTCGGGCTGCATCCAGCGATCGAGCACGCCCGTAAATTCGTCGAGCGTGGTGCGGTGGGTATTGAGCAGTGCCGTTGGCACGAGTCCCGCCTGCATGGCCGCCACCACGTCCTCGAAATCGTCGACGGTGGCATTGCGGCTGCCCAGCAAGGTCGTTTCGCGCTTGTGGAATTCAGGGTCGGAAAAGGACAGGCGGTCGCGCACGATCGATACCAGCACATAGGAGCCGCCGTGGGCGACGAAATCGAGGCCCCGCTCCATGGCGGCGATATTGCCGGTGGCGTCAAACACCACGTCGAAGAATTCGCCGCCTGTGGCGTCCGACAGCAGCTCCTTGTCGCCGTCGCCCAGCTGCACCGTGCGGGCGATGCCCAGCGCGTCGCGGCAAAACCGCAGGCGGTCGGCGCGGCCGTCGAGCACCGTCACGTCGGCGCCCTTCAACGATGCGAACAGCATCACGGCCATGCCGATCGGGCCGGCGCCCACCACCAGCACGCGCTTGGCCGCATCGACCGCGCCGCGCTTGACGGCATGCGCGCCGATGGCGAGAAATTCGATCATGGCCGCGTCATCGAGCGAGATGCCTTCCGTCTTGAAGACGAAGCGCTCGGGCAGCGCCAGGTATTCGGTCATGCCGCCGTCGCGGTGCACGCCCAGCACTTCGATGCGGGTGCAGCAGTTGGTCTTGCCCTGGCGGCAGGCCACGCAAGTACCGCAGGACAGGTAGGGCATCACGTAGACCTGGTCGCCCACGGCCAGGCGCGAGCCGGCCGGCGCGCCGTGGATATGGCCGGACAATTCATGGCCCATCACGCGCGGATAGCTGAGGAAAGGCTGGGTGCCGCGGAAGATGTGCATGTCGGTGCCGCAGATGCCGACGCGGCGTATGCGCAGCAGCACTTCGCCCTCGGCGGGCACGGGCACGGGGCGCTGCTCCATGCGCAAACTGCCGGGCGTATCGCAAACGATGCTTTTCATCATGGTCGTCTCTCTCGCCGTCCGGATCTTGCCGGCGGCATATTATATTTAACGTACAAACCAACTGTGAAAAAAATCCGTCTGCACGGATTGTCTTTCCAGCCCTGCCAGTGGCGCGTCTTGCTGCGCCGCACAACGATCATGCCGTTATGCCGCCTGGCCCGAACCTGTTTGTTTTGCTGCTACCGTCATTCGGTTTTATAAATATACCGTACAAAAAAATGAAGGTCAACGGATTCTTTTTCCGATTTTTTCGGGCCCTCTGCTACATTCCTGCTTGACCCTGACGTAACGTCAAGCACCATCGTAGTAGCACGCACTGAAGACAAGGAGAAGACGATGCTGCTGAAAATCGGTGAACTGGCCAGGCTCACGGGCCTGACCATCCGCACCTTGCACCACTACGACAGCATCGGCCTGCTCTCGCCTTCGGCGCGCACGCAAGCCGGCTACCGCCTGTACCAGCACAGCGACATGGACCGGCTGCACCGGATCATGGCGCTGCGCAAGTTCGGGCTGTCGCTGGCCGATATCGCCAATGCCCTCGCCGGCCCGGACCTGCCTTTGCATTCCATCGTGGCGCGGCAAATCGCCATGCTGGAGCGCCAGATCGCGCAGGCTTCCACCCTGCGCGAGCGCCTGCGCACCCTGCAGGCGCAACTGGCGCAGGGACAGGCACCGGAACTGGCCGAGTGGCTTACCACTATGGAGTTGATGACCATGTACGACAAATACTTTACCCAAGAAGAACTGCAGCAATTGCCGCTGCTCTCCGATACGGCGGTGGAACAGGAATGGAAGGCGCTGGTGGCCAGAGTGCGCGCCCTGCAGGCGACGGGCGCCGGCCCCGGCGACGCGCCAGCGCAGGCGCTGGCCACGGAATGGATGGTCAAGCTGGTGCGCGACACGGGCGCCCACCCGGGCCTGTTCGCGCGCCTGAACGACATGCACGAGCAGGAACCATCGATGCAGACGACCACCAGCATCGATGCGGAACTGATGCAGTTCATCCTCGCCGCCTTCAACGCCTCGCGCATGGCGCTGTACAAGCCTTTCCTCGACGAGCAGGAGTATGCGTATTTACTCGCCAACTACGGCAAGCGATCGGGCGAGTGGCCGGCCCTGATCGCCGCCGTGCGCGCCGCCATCGATGCGCGCACGCCGCCCACCGACCCGGCCGTGCTGCAGCTGGCGCGGCAGTGGCTGGATCTGTTCCGTTCGTATGCGGGCACAGACCCGGCCACGCAGCTGAAATTCCGCCAGGCGCACCAGCAGGAACCGCGTCTGATGGAAGGCAGCTTCGTCGACGGGGCCATGTTGCAATACCTGGGCGCGGCAATGGCCGTGGTGGCGCAGGAAAAACAAGCGTAAAAGTTGGCGTGCGGCATTTCCAGGCGGTGGCCATGTAGAATCGGCCATCGCCAATCACAGGAAAATCCGATGCGCCGCTTTTTGCTTATATGTCTGACCCTGCCCGCCCTGAATTCCGCCATGGCGGCCGAGCCGCCCGTGCAAGGGGTGTGGCAGGGCACTCTGGGCAAGGCCAATATCGTCGCCTGCTTCAACCAGCCCAGCCCCACGCAAGGATCTGACCGCAGCGGCAATTATTACTACACGCGCTACAAGACACCGATCATGCTGTCCATGGCGAACGGCAAGAGCGACTGGAGCGAGTCCGACGCCAAGGGTGACACCACGGGCACGTGGCGCCTGGGTGCGCCGCAAGGCGGCAAGCTCACCGGCACCTGGACGGAGCCGAAAAGCGGCAAGACCCTGCCGCTGGCCTTGACCTTGCTGGAAGCGGCGGGCGACCGCGAACACCCGTCCTGCGCCAGCGACGCCTACAACCTGGCGCTGGAAGACTTTCCCAACACCAAGGTCAGCAAATCCGTTACCTTCGAAGGCAAGCAATACCGCAACCTGCAAGTGGGCGACACCATCACCGTGGAATTGATGGCGCCCGGCGACGGCATCGCAAAAATCAATGCGCAGCTGCGCGCCGTGCTGGCGAAGAACAAGAAAGACCTGGAAGACTGTTATGCCACGCGCCGCGAATACCTGGGCCGCAACGGTTTCACGACGGAAGACGAAGTGTATGCGGAGCCCACCTACTGGTCGCCGCGCTGGGTGACGATCAAGTTCTACCGCTGGGCGGCCGGCTATGGCGCCAGCGGCATTTCCATCCGCTTCCGTACCTGGGACGTCAAAACGGGCCAGGAGACGGACGTGTGGAACTGGTTTGGCGCCAGCGCCAGCGATGGCGACGACAAGGCCGAATTGCCGGACCGTCTGCGCCAGGCCCTCTTCAAAGATGTCAAGATCGACGCCGAATGCAAGGGCACGGATTACGACGGCCGCGGCCGCTTCCACCTGTCCCTGAAGCCGGAAGGCGTATCGTTCTGGGAAGACTCGAACGGCAGCGGCTGCGAAAACGATTTTTTACTGCCCTACAGCAAGGTCGGCCCCTTCCTCACCGTCAAGGGCCGCGCCGCGCTCAGCGATCTGCTGCCGAAGAACTAGGCGCGACCGCCTCTGCCACCATCTCCGCCGTCGCGGCCGCCAGGGTCCAGCCCAGGTGGCCGTGGCCCGTGTTGTAATACACGCCCGGTGCCTTGCCTGGCCCCACTTTCGGCAGCATGGCCGGCAGCATGGGGCGCAAGCCCGCCCACGGCACGACCTTGCGGGTATTCACACCAGGAAAACACTGCTCGACCCACTGCAGCAGCGGGCGGATGCGGTCGGCGCGGATGTCGTGATTGACGCCATTGAATTCCGCCGTACCCGCCACTCTGAGCCGGTCTTCGCCCAGGCGGCTGCTGACCAGCTTGGTCGCATCGTCGAGCAGGCTGACGCACGGCGCCGCGGCGCGGCTGGCGCCGTCATCGAGCTGCACGGTAATCGAATAGCCTTTCACGGGATACACATTCACGTGGTCGCCCAGCATGGCCGCCATGGCGCGGCTGGCCGTGCCCGCGCAGATGACGACGGCGTCGAACACGGTGCTGTCCTCGCCCATGGAGACACGCACTTTGCCGTGCTCGCGCGCCAGCGCGGTGACCTGTGCACCATAGCGGCAGGCCACGCCCAGGCGCACGCAGGCGTCGGCCAGGCCGCTGGTGAATTTGTGGATGTCGCCCGTGGAATCGCTGTCCGTGTAGTAGCCGCCGTAAAAGTCACCGTGCAGGGCCGGTTCGATGGCGCGCATTTCCTGCCGCGTGACGGCGCGCCGCTCCAGCCCTGCCTGCGCCAGCAGGCGCGACACGCCGGCCGCCCGCTCGAAGCCGCGCCGGTCGCGGTAAACGTGCAGGATGCCGGCGCGGCGGTGATCGAAAGCTATATTCTCTTGCTCTGCCCACGCAAACAGATGTGCGCGCGCGGCAATCGCCATGCGCGCCGTGGCGATGGTGTTGCGCTCGTAATCCGGCATGGCGGCGAGAAACTCGGCAAACCAGCTCAGCTTGTGCCAGCCGGGAGTCGGATTGAGCAGCAGCGGGGCATCGCGCCGCGTCATCCATTTCAGCGCGTTCCAGATCGTCGCCTTGTGGTTCCACACTTCCGCGTGCGAGGCCGACAATTGCCCGCCATTCGCATACGACGTTTCCATAGCGGCATAGCGGTGGCGCTCGATCAAGGTGACAGCGACGCCCCGTTTCGCCAGCGCGTACGCCGTGGTGACGCCCGTGATGCCACCGCCGATGACGGCCACCGTGCGGCTCATGGCGCCCCTACCTTGTGCACGACGGTATCGCCCGCCTGCAGCACGCGGCCATCCTCGGCCAGCACGTCCAGCCTGCGCACGGGCAAACCTGAACCGCGCTGCAGCAGGGTCGAATGGGCCTCGCCAGGGTCGAACAATTGCTCCTCGCTCCACTGGCGCAAGCCGACGACGACGGGAAACAGGGCCAGGCCCTTGGGCGTGAGCACGTATTCCTGGTAGGCCGTGCCGTCCGAAGCGGGCGCAATGGTAAAAATACCCTCTTCCACCAAGGTGTGCAGGCGGTCGGCCAGGATGTTCTTCGCCACGCCCAGGCTTTTCTGGAATTCCCCGAACCGGCGCATGCCGTCGAAGGCGTCGCGCACGATCAAGAGCGACCAGCGCTCGCCGATCGCGTCGAGCGCCCGCGCCACGGGACAGGGATCGGTTTTCAGGCTCTTGCGCTTGGCCATCGGCATGCTCCAGGATTGAGTAGTTGCATTTTAAAACTAATCACCGTAGACTCCAACTGGTTTTAATTTAAAACTACTTATAGGCAAGCCCATGCGCGACACAACCACCCCCATCACAGCAGCACTTCCTTCCCCTCTCGTCTGGCTGTTTGCCTGCGCGGCCGGCCTCAGCGTGGCCAATGTGTATTACGCCCAGCCTTTACTCGCCACCCTGGCGCAGGAGTTCGGCATGACGGAAGCCGCCAGCGGCATGGTCATCACGGCCACGCAGCTCGGCTGCGCGCTGGCCCTGCTGCTGCTCGTGCCCCTGGGCGACATGCTGAACCGGCGCCGGCTGACCCTGTTCCAGCTAGGCTTGCTTGCCATTTCCCTGGCGGCGCTGGGCTGCGCCCGTTCCACGGCCGCCTTGCTGGGCGGCATGCTGCTGGTGGGCTTGCTGGGCACGGCCATGACGCAGGGCTTGATCGCCTATGCCGCCAGCGCGGCGGCCAGCCATGAGCGGGGCAGGGTCGTTGGCATGGCGCAGGGCGGCGTGGTGATCGGCTTGCTGCTGGCGCGCACCCTGTCCGGCGTGGTGGCGGACCTGGCCGACTGGCGCGCCGTGTATTTTGTTTCCGCAGCCATCGCCTGCGCCCTGCTGTTGCTGCTGTGGCGCAAGCTGCCGCTGGCGCAGCCATCCGATCAAAAGCTGGCCTACGGCGCCCTGCTCGCTTCCATGCTGGACATGCTGCTGCACAACAAGGTGCTGCGCGTGCGCGGCACCTTGGCCCTGCTGATGTTTGCCGTCTTCAATATTTTCTGGAGCGCGCTCGTGCTGCCATTGACGGCGCAAGGCTATGGCCATGCGGCCATCGGCGCATTCGGGTTAGTGGGCGTGATCGGTGCGCTGGGCGCGGCACGTGCGGGCGCCATGGCAGACAAGGGCCGCGCGCAGTGGACGACGGGCGCGGCCCTGTTGCTGCTGCTGGCCGCATGGCTGCCGCTCAGCTTTGCCGGCGCGGCCCTGTGGCCCCTGGTCATCGGCATCATCGCGCTGGACCTGGCGGGCCAGGCCATCCACGTGACGAACCAGAGCCTGATTTTCAAGCAGGACAGCGACGCGCACAGCCGCCTGGTGGCGTGCTATATGCTGTTTTATGCGGTGGGAAGCGGACTCGGTGCGATTGCCGCCACCAGCGTGTATGCGCTGGCGGGCTGGCATGGGGTATGCGCGCTGGGCGCGGCGGTCAGCTTGCTCGCCCTGCTGTTCTGGCGGCTGACCTTGCCTGCTGAAAAAGCTTAGTTCAGCATGGCCGTGGCGGCGGAACCATGGCGGTACGTCTTCAGCGCATCGGACTGGATCTGGATCAGCGAACCGCTGACTTTAATCAGGTGCAAGTCCGTCAGCTGGTGCAGCACGCGCGACAAGGTGGCGGGCGCCAGGTTCAGGAACGAGGCCAACAGACTTTTCTTTAGGTCCAGCTTGACCTCGTTCGAGCGCTGCTGGTCCGATGCCTGCAGCAGATACTCGACCACGCGCTGGGTGGCATTCTGCACGGAGCAGCGCTCCACGTTGCGTATGAAACCCATCAGGTGGTGCGACAGGCTGTTCATCATCTGGCGCGCGATGCGGGGCGACTGGTCCAGCAGGCGCAGCAGTGCGTGCGGCGGGATGCGCAGCAGCAGGCAGTGCTCAAGCGCTTCGGCGCAGAACGGGTATGGTTCATCGAGGAAAATCATGGCTTCGCCGAAGCTCTGGCCCGGGCGGATCAATTCCAGGACCTTGTCGGTCCCTTCCATGGAAAACACGCTGAGCTTGACGAGGCCGAAGACCACCACGTAGGCGCCTTCCGCCACTTCGCCCTTGCGGAACAACACTTTGCCTTTTTCCACTTCGACACGCACGACATCCTGGCGCAATTGCTCTAATTGCGAAGGGGAAATATGGCGGAACAGAGCCTGGCTCGATAGCAAGCCATCGACGTTGACCTTATGCATGACACTCTCTTATTAGATTAGCGAATGACTAAGAGTGTAATGCGCAGGCACGGTCAAGGCCATACGTCAAAGGAACTAGGGTTGTCTAGGCCGGAACGCCATGCAGATCAAACAATCGCGCATTCCTTGTGGCTTTTTGGCACTGTATTTACGCTTTGCTTGATCTTTATTTACCGAGTTCGCGCTCGACCGCATACACGGCGATCTGCACGCGGCTGCTGAGCTTAAGCTTTTTGAGGATGTTTTGCACGTGGATTTTCACCGTGCTTTCGGCCACGTCCAGCTGGCGCGCGATTTCCTTGTTGCTCAGTCCTTGCGCCAGGCAGGCCATGGCTTCGCGTTCGCGCGGCGTCAGTTTGTCGTAGTCTTCCTGCGGCGCGTTCTGCCCCGCGCGGAACTGCGACACGAGCTTGGCCGTCATGGCGTCGGCAATCACGGATTCGCCGGCGGCGGCGCGGCAAATGGCCTGGCCCAGCTGCTCGGCTTCTATGTTTTTCAGTAAATAGCCGCGTGCGCCCGCGCGCAGGGCCGCGCCCAGGTCGGCCGCGTTTTCCGACACGGTCAGCATCAGCACCACCATCTGCGGCATGTCCTGCAAGATCAGCTGCAGCGCCTCGACGCCCGTTACGCCGGGCATGTTCAAGTCCATCAGCACCACGTCGGGCTGCAGTTCGGCCGTCAGGCGCACGCCGTCGAGGCCGTTCGATGCCTCGCCCACCACCTGGAATTGAGGATTGCGCTGCAGCAGCAGCTTGACGCCGCTGCGCAGCAAGGTGTGGTCGTCGACCAGCAGGATTTTGATTGGTGCGTTCACTATGTTTGTTTCTTTAGCCTGATAAATAGCGGGAATAGATTCGGAATCATCTGTTACGCGGCCTGGCGCCGCGCCGCCGGCAAGGCCAGCGAGATCGTCGTGCCGCCGCCGGGCGTGCTGTCGATGGCAAATTGCGCACCGAGCCGCTCGGCCCGCTCCTGCATGATACGCAAGCCGATCTGCAATTCCGTTTTCTTGTCGCGCAGGTTGGCGGCAAAGCCTTCGCCATCGTCGCGCACCTGCAGCGCAAAATCGCGCCCGTTTTCCACGCGCAGCGCCACATTGCTCGCCTGCGCATGCTTGCGGATATTCGACAGCGCTTCCTGCACGATGAACAGGATCTGCAACTGCTGCTCGGGCGCCAGCGGCGCGCCATTGCCGCTCATCTCCAGGGTGCCTGCGACACCCGTCTGCAGCTCGAACTTGGCCAGCACTTCGCTGAGTTTGCTTTCGAGGTCGCTGCCATGCCAGCGCGTGCGGAAATTGACGAGCAATTCGCGCACGTCCTGGTAGCTTTGCTCGACGCCCATGCGCATCAGCGGCAACACTTCGGCCGCCTCGTCGAGCTGGCCCCGGCGCACGGAATCGTCGAGCATCTGCACTTGCAGGCTGATGAAGTTCAGGCTTTGCGCGATGCTGTCGTGCAAGCCCTCGGCCAGCAGGCTGCGTTCGCGCGCCACGGCAAATTCCTTTTCGCGCGCGATCAGGCGCTGGTTCTCGATGGCGATGCCCAGGCTCTGGCCCAGCGTCTCCAGCCAGCCCTGCTGCTGCGCCTGCACGGCTTGCGGCTGCGCAAAGTGC
The DNA here is from genome assembly GCF_002735765.1 of Janthinobacterium sp. BJB304. Taxonomy (NCBI): domain Bacteria; kingdom Pseudomonadati; phylum Pseudomonadota; class Betaproteobacteria; order Burkholderiales; family Oxalobacteraceae; genus Janthinobacterium; species Janthinobacterium sp. BJB304. Next base: position 162,361 of record NZ_PDZN01000015.1, on the reverse strand, counting down.
AGCGAAAAGCTGCCCACCACCTGGTCGCGCGCGAGGATGGGAAAGACGGCGATGGCGATAAAGCCTTCGTCCTGGCAACGGTAGCGCTGCAGCGCTTCGACCTGGCGGAAATCGCGGATCTGGATCACGCCCTGCGCCACGGCCGCGCCGCACAGGCAATCGTTGTTGCGGATACAGTGTTCCTCTTCCACCATCGCGTCGGAAATGCCTTCGTGCACGATGATGTGCACGGTATCGTGCTGCGGATCGAGGATGCGCACGGTACCGCCTTCGGCTTGCGCGAACTGCATCACGTGGCGCAGGAAGCCGCGGCACAGCGCATCGATGGCGTGCTGTCCCGCCAGCAAGGTGGAAATGTCATGCAGGGTGGCCAGCTGGCGCTCCTGCGCGGCGCTCAGGCCCGATGCGGCTTGCGCCAGGCGGCGCTGGCGCCAGCGCGACGCTGGAAGTTGTTTGCGGGAAGGTTGACTGCGCGGCGCATGCATGAAGAACTCGAATCTGAAAAGTGGTGCGCCCGGCGAACGCTGCGGCCTGCCGGGCAGGTAAAGGTTACAAACGGATCTCGGTACCGAGCAGCTTGACGAACTGCGCCAGCCACGCCGGATGCGCGGGCCAGGCGGGCGCGGTGACGAACTGGCCATCGGTGACGGCGTCCGTGACGGCGATGTCGGCATACGTGCCGCCCGCCAGTTTGACTTCCGGCGCGCAGGCGGGATAGGCGGAAATGCGCTTGCCGCGGATAACGTCGGCGGCAGCCAGCAATTGCGCGCCGTGGCAGACGGCCGCGACAGGCTTGCCCGCCTCGGCGAAATGGCGCACGGCGGCGATGACTTTGTCGTTCAGGCGCAGGTATTCGGGCGCGCGGCCGCCGGCGATCATCACGGCGTCATAGTCGGCCGGGTCGATCTCGTCGAAGCTGGCGTTCAAGGTGAACAGGTGGCCCGGCTTTTCCGTGTAGGTCTGGTCGCCCTCGAAATCGTGGATGGCCGTCTTGATCGTCTCGCCGCTCTTCTTGCCGGGACAGACGGCGTGCACGGCATGGCCGAGCATCAGCAGGGCCTGGAACGGCACCATCGTTTCATAATCTTCTGCAAAATCGCCGGTCAAAAACAGAATTTTCTTCGCTGCCATTTAGTTCTCCTATGAAAGATTGATCCCATATCCTTGCCTGCAGGACACACCGCAAGGCGTATCTTAGCGCGACTTGGCAACCATACTGGATATTTATCAAACTTTTGCGCCTTGATCGAGGATTTTACAGGCTGAGGCAGAATTTTTTACAGGCTCGCCGGTCAAATCAGGTACACCTCCTTGAAAGGCCGGGCCATGGACAGCAGCACAAACAGCGGCGGCAGCACGCTGATACGTATCTTCGACCATTTCCCCGATGCGGAGCGCGCCCGCATCCGCTTGCTGGCCGAAGGTTTTCCTCCTCACGCCGTGCAACTGGACGCGGGCGACGACGAGGCCGGCCCCGTGCAGGGCAATTTTACGATCGGCAACCGCGACACCATGACCAGCCGGCTGGAACGCGCGATCAACGCCTTGTTCGGCGGCGACAACCATATGTACCGGCGTAACTACGGCAAGACGGCGTTTCGCGGCATGGTACGCCTCATTGTCGCCGTCAGCGATCCGCAGGAGCAGGAACGGGCGCACGCCATCGTGCAGGCATGCAATGGTTGCGACATCGAACAGCGCACGGCCAGCCACGCGGGCAGCCGGCGCGCCGATGCAGGCACACCGGCGCTGGCGGGCTGACGCCCTCCCCTGCACGGCGAAATTATGGCAAGATCACCGTTCCTTCATTTCACAGCGGAAATTGCCATGATTTTTGAAATTGCCCACATCCAGATCAAATCGGCCACGCATGAAGCCTTCGAAGCGGCTGTAGCGAAAGCCGTCCCCCTGTTCCAGCGCGCGCGCGGCTGCGAATCGATGCGCCTGGAGCGCTCGATCGAAAACGGCGACGCCTACCGCCTGGTGGTCGGCTGGACGACCCTGGAAGACCATACCGTGCATTTCCGCGGCAGCGACGACTTCCAGGCCTGGCGCGGCCTGGTGGGCGAATTCTTTGCCGCCCCGCCCCAGGTGGAACACATGAACACGGTGGTGACGGGGTTTTAAGCCGGGGGTTGCACACGGCACATCGTCTGCCCGCCAAGCTAGTCCGCGAGTTTGTCGGCGGACTTGGCCGCGAAGTTGTCCGCGCAGTTGTCCGCGAAGTTGTCCGATTACGCGCGGCTTTGCCGCGCCTCGGCGGCCCCGCTAATCCGACCTACGCCACGCATAGGCGCCTGGGCGCAGCTTAGACGGCAGGATGATGGAACACCTGCCGCAGATACGCGAGGAAGGTTTCATCCTTGCACAGGGTCTTGCCCGGTGAATCCGACAATTTCGCCACGGACTGGCCATTGCAGCGCACCAGTTTCATGACGATGTTGAGCGGCGTCAAACCGACGTCGTTGGTGAGATTGGTGCCGATGCCAAAGCCCGTCATGATGCGGTCGGCGAAGTGCTGGTACAGGGCAAACGCCTTGTCCAGGTCCAGGCCGTCGGAAAACACGAGGCGCTTGGTGTTGGCGTCGATGCGCAGGGCCGCATAGTGGGCCAGCGCCTTCTCGCCCCACTCGACGGGGTCGCCCGAATCGTGGCGCAAGCCGTCAAACAGCTTGGCGAAATACAGGTCGAAGTCGGCCAGGAAGGCATCCATGCCGACCACGTCCGTCAGGGCGATGCCCAGGTCGCCGCGGTATTCCTGCACCCAGTCTTCCAAGGCCGCCTTTTGAAAGTCGCGCAGGCGCACGCCGAAGGACTGGAACGACTGCATGTATTCATGCGCCATGGTGCCGATCGGCACGATGCCGAGCTTTTTCGCCAGGTAAACATTCGACGTGCCCTTGAAGTATTCGGGCACTTCGCGCGCCAGCCGTTGCACCACCTCGTCATGCCAGGCACCGGAAAAACGCCGGCGCACGCCGAAATCGGAAAATTCGAACGGATGCTTGCGCCGCGGCAGCTTGCCGAATTCCTTGACGGCCGCCACTTTCAAGCCCAGACGGTGGCGCCCTTCGCGCATGGCCGCATCGAGGTCGAAGCGGCGGAAATACAGTTCGTTGATGATGTACAGCACGAAAATCTCGAAACCCATCACGTGCACCTGCGGCCCGGCCGCATGCACGATCAGGGTGTCGCCGTCCGTGCTGACGTCGATAAACTTGCGCTGGAAGCGGAACACCGTCAAAAAATCGACGAAATCGCTCTTCATGAAGCGCAGCGTGCGCAGATAGGCCAGCTCGTCGTCGGCAAACGACATCGAACACAGGTGGTCGAGCTGTTCTTCCAGCTCGCCCTTCAGTTCGGCCAGGGGAAAGGCGGTGGCGTTGCGGCAGACAAATTCGTATTCGGTATGGGTATTCGGATGACCGTGCAGCAAGGCTTGCCACATTGTAAATTTATACAGATCGGTTTCCAGCAAACTGCGCACTATCGGGGTCATGTGTGTTTTCTCCAACTTCCTGAAGCCAGAATAGTACGCCACCGCAAGCATTTCAGCAGGGTTCGCTTGCAGGAAAGCATCAATCGCCTGCGTTGGCCAGCAATTCAGGCACGACCTCGGTGGATGTGGCCAACCGCGCGCCGCGCTCATGCATGGCGGCAAGGAAGTCGCGCTGCTGCGCTGCAAAGCCCGTGACGGGGCTCATGCAGTCCGTCAGCAAGACCAGGCGCGACAGAGCCGCCTTGCCCTGCTGCGCTTCCAGGTAATCGGCGATGTGCTCGGTGCTGGCTTTGACGCAATGGCTGCCCGCTTCGCCGCAGATGTAGAGTTGCTGTGCCGGCAGCAAGGTGTCGAGGAATGCGCGGTTGAGCTGGGTGGCCGCATCCTGCGCATCGGGCACTTCCGCCATGACGGCCGAGTAGTGCTCGGTCCACGGATTGGAACCCTTGCTCAGCTTGGCCACCACTTGCAAGTTGGCCACTTCCCAGGCGTTGTAGGCGGCGCGCACGGCCGCGTGGATATTCTGGCCCCAGCTGCCGATCTCGCAGTGCACGGGCCACACCATCAGCTGGTAGCGTCCCGCCTGCTGCAAGGCGTCAAGGTAAGCCAGCGCGCGCGGCAAGGCGCCGCTGGCGGCGGGCAGGAACAGGCGGTCGCGCACCTGCTGGGCGCTGATCTGCGTAAACGGCGGCACGGCGCCGCCATCGCCCGTGCGCCAGAAGGCGGGGTGGGCGATGTCGTAGCGGTGGTGGGCGTCAAGCGTTACGCTGATCTGCGTCAAGCCGCTCCCCCCTTCGCGGATCAGCTGCGCCACGCGCAGCATGTTGGCGTGGGCGCCGGGCACGGCCAGCGCAGGCGCCGCATCGGGCGGCAGCCAGGTGGCAGGCAAGTCGCAAAAATCGTTTTGCGGGTCGATGACGAGCAAGTGCAGCTGGCGTTTCATGGCGGTCCTCGTGCGTGGCAGGAAGTTGCATGATAATGGCAACATCGCCATCACGCCAATCCGGAGACCGCCATGCACCTTGTCAATCGCAATAACTTGCGTCCGAACAAGTTACTCAACAGCAAATGGACCGCCGTCACGCCCGTCAACAAGGAAAGGCATTTTCTCGTCATCAAGCTGTGCGCCCCGGCCACGCCGGATGAACCGGCCACGCACGTGGAACTGGAAGCCGTGCATTCGGGCCGCGTGCACATCCTGCCCTGGCGCGCGCTGCAGGATACCGCGCAGTGGCATCAGGGGTGGAAGACATAGCGGCGCTGGCGCCGCTCGACCAGTTTGACGGCCGCCTCGCCCGCTTCCGCCATGGCATCGGCTTCCGTTGTAAACTGATGGTCGGCCGACACCCGGCGCTTTTTCACCAGGTTCACCCGGTGCATGGGGTTGGGCGAAGGGGCATAGATGGCGACGTACGCGCCCCATAGCTTGCAGCCCCGCAAGCGCTCTGCCGTGTAATTCACCTCATAAAAATCAACATACTTTATCGGCACGATGTGCGCTCCAAAAATGACATGGCCGGACAGCTTGTCTCTACGGACTGACGCGGTGAGGGTAAAACCATGCGCTCGCGATTGCTCAGGATACTCAATTCAGCTCTCTTTTTATCACGCGGCACAGGAGAAAAAGGATGAATGACTACATCATCTTCATGCATGACGACACGGAAACACCGATGGACGTCACCACGTCCGCCTGGGAAGACTACTTCGCCATGCTCAGGGCCAGTGGCCGCTTCTGCGGTGGCAGCTCCATCGGGCCCGGCATCTGCGTGCACCGCTCAGGCCAGGCCAGAGCGGTCACGCCACACTTGTCAGGCTATCTACGTGTGCAAGCTGAAAGTATAGACGATGCAAAAAAATTGTTGATCGGAAACCCCGTACTGAACGCGGGGGGCACGGTGGAAATCCGCGCGCTGCCGCGCGACTGACGCGGCATGGCGGGCGGCTATTTTCCTGCCTCGGCGGCGGGATGCATGGACCAGACGACGCTGAGGATTTTCCAGTCGCCGTCGCGCTTGACCATCTGCCACGCTTCCACGCCATAGTTCGACAATTTGCCGCCGACGAGGAATTCGTAGTCGAAGTTGACCCACGCCACATGGCGGTCCTGGATGATCTTGACGTTGTAGAATTTTTCTTCCGTGCGCTGCGGTTCGCGCGTGATGAAGTTGGCGAAAGCGGCGTAGCCACCCGCCCCGACGCCGTCGAAGTGGACGTCCGTCGTGACGCGCATGTTCTTGATGAAAGCATCGTCGGCCGGCGAGGCGAACAAGATATTCGTGTGCAGCATCAGCGACGACAGCAGCTTGACATCCTTGGCGATCAGGGCCGCCTGGAAGTCGGCGACGACTTGCTCGATGGCGCGGAGATCCTCGTGCGTGGAGGCGTGGCGGCCCACGTGGGGCGGCGCAGGCGGTGCAGCGGGCGCGGTCTGCGCCAGCGCCATGCCTGCCAAAAACAGCGAACAGCCGAACAGTATTGCGCTTGCCAACTTGTGCATGAGGGACTTTCATGGCGAACGGCTCGCCGGCCTGGCACGGGGCGTGCCGCCGGCAAGCTTATGTCAACCATGGCAGATTGGCAATCCCTCTTTGGAACTACGGCGGAGTAGACTCAGGCAGCCAGCGCTGCGATCGAGGCGCGGCCCTTGGCGATCGCGCTGGCGACGGCATCCTCGCCCATGGCCACGCCTTCCGCTTGCACGAACTCGATGTCGGTGATGCCGATGAAGCCCAGCGCCGTGCGCAGATAGGTGCTCAGGTAGTCATACGCGGCGCCCGGGCCTTCGCTGTAGACACCGCCGCTGGCCGTAAAAATATATGCTTTCTTGCCCGTGGCCAGGCCGACGGGGCCCGTTGCCGTGTACTGGAAAGTGCGGCCTGCGCGCGCCACGTGGTCGATCCACGCCTTCAGGGTCGACGGCACGGAGAAATTGTACATGGGGGCGGCCAGCACCAGCACGTCGGCGGCCAGCAATTCATCGACCAGGGTATCGGACAATTGCACCGCCGCTGCCGCCTGGGCGCTGCGCTGCTCAGCCGGCGTGAAGAAGGCGCCCATCACCTCTTCCGTCAGGTGCGGCACCGGTTGCGCGGACAGGTCGCGCTCGACCACGCTGGCGCCTTGCGCGGCCAGTTTCGCGACGAATTCGCCGGACAATTGACGCGACAGGGAACCGCTGTTGCGCACGCTGCTATTGATGTACAAGACCTTGCTCATGAAGTGCTCCTGGGAAAACGGGTGACGGGATGGGCCGTATCGCAGCCCTTGCATACAGCATAGTTCAGGTCTACCATCGAGAAAACCATGTAAATATAAATGATTAGCATCGAATTTTTAGATAAGGAATCATCATGAGAGAACCAGGCCAGCCTTCGCTCGACCAGTTGCGCGTGTTCGTCGCCGTCATCGACGCGGGCGGCTTCGCCCACGCGGCGCGCCAGCTGCACCGCACACAGTCGGTGATCAGCTACACCATCGCCAACCTGGAAGAACAACTGAATGTGGTGCTGCTCGACCGCGGCAAGCGCAAGCCCACGCTGACGGACGCGGGCAAGGCCCTGCTGGCCGACGCGCGCGCCGTGGCCCTGAAGGTCGACGGCATGCGCGCGCGCGCCAAGGCGCTGGCCGGCGGGCTGGAGGCGGAAGTGTCGGTGGTGGTCGACGTGATGTTCCCCACCTGCGTGCTAGTGCGCGTGCTCGAGGCGTTCCAGGCGCAGTTTCCCACCGTCGCCCTGCGCCTGCGCATCGAAGCCATGGGCGCCGTGGCGCAGCTGGTGATGGATGGCAGCTGCCACATCGGCCTCGGCGGCTGGATGACGGCCACGGCCAGCGTCTTCGAGCGCCTGGCCGTCGGCCACGTGCGCCTGATTCCCGTGGCCGCGCCCAGCCACGCGCTGGCGCAGCTGGCCGGCCCGATTCCTTCCAGCGTGGCGCGCGAACACGTGCAGCTGGTGCTCAGCGACCGCAGCGTGCTGACGGAGGGCCAGGATTTCGGCGTGCTGGGATTGCGCAACTGGCGCCTGGGCGACCTGGGGTCAAAACACGCGCTGCTGCGCGCGGGCCTGGGCTGGGGCAACATGCCCGAAGCGATGGTGCGCGAGGATTTGACGGAGGGACGGCTGGTGCACCTGCCGCTGGCCGTCGACAATGGCGAGAATTATCCGATTTACCTGATCCAGCGCGCCGACACGCCGCCGGGCCAGGCGGGCAAGTGGCTGACGGAGCGGTTTGCGGAGCAGTTGCCGCTGCTACCAGAAGCGGGGTTCTAGATAAGTGAGCGCGAAGGTATGATAGTGGCCCGCAGCGGGAATCTGGGGTCAGACCCTCAACACCGCCAACGCAAGGCTCAGTGCCAACGTGTCCGGGGGTCTGACCCCGGCCGTTAACGGGGTCAACCCGGGGTCAACCTGGAGTTAACTTTTAATTACAAGGATTCACATGGCCGGCATCGACGACTTCGTCAACAAGCAAAAACCAGGCGCGCGCTTCGTCATCACGGCGCAGATGCTGCGCATGACGCCGCAGCAGTTCGACTCGCTGGCGCAGGAGTGGATGGAAGACGGCGGTCCCGGCTTCGACGTGGCCGGCATCCCGCACCGGGTCGTCGTCGATGGGCAGTTTTATATTGCCAGGCTCACCGTGGCACGCCACGGCGAGCCTGAGTAAATAAAAGCTACTCGACGCCCAGCACGTGCAGGCGGCGGCGCAGGCGCGCCACTTCTTCCGATAAATCGACCACCAGCGCGGCCAGGTCCGCGTTCGCGTCGAACACGGATTCGATTTCGTGCAGGCGGCGCGCGCGCACCAGGTCAAGGCTGGTGAAGCGCCATGCCGTCAGCTGGCCCGCCGGCGGGCCATCCTGCAGCAGCACGCCGGTCTGCACATGCTGCACCACCCAATCCGGTTCCACCGCGCAGGCGCGCGCCAGTTCTTCCAGGCTCAGGGCACGGTCTTCCAGCAATTCGCCAATTACCTTGTTTGTCATGATTTATCCTCCCAGCTTCTGGCGCGGATTGAAAGCCATCTCGCGCGCCATGGTTGCATACAGTTCGCGCGCCTTGTCATCGTTCGCCGGCGGCAGCACCACTTCCAGCAGCAGATACAGGTCGCCCGGCTGGGCGGCGGGAATGCCGCGCCCCTTCAGGCGCAGCTTGCGCCCCGTCTGCGAATTGGGCGGCACGGTGACGGTCACGGTGCCCGATGGCGTGGGCACGTCGATCTCGCCGCCCAGCGCCGCTTCCCACGGCGTGACGGGCACCGTCTCGAACACGTCGCGCCCTTCCACCTTGTAGCGCGCGTCGGGCCGGAAGCGGATTTCCAGGTACAAGTCGCCGGCGGGCGCGCCGCCGCTGCCGGGATTGCCCTGCCCCTTCATGCGCAGCTGCTGCCCTTCCGTGACGCCTTTCGGTATCGTCACTTCCAGCGTGCGCTCGCGCGTCACCACGTGGCCCTGCGCATCCGCTTCGGGCACGCGCATGACGATGTGGCGCTTGGCGCCCTGGTAGCTGTCCTGCAGGTCGATGGTGATGGCGGCGTGGCTGTCCTCGCCCTGCATCTGGAAACTGCCGCCGGCGCGGCGGCGCCCGCCCACGTGGGCGAACAGGTCGGCAAAGAAGTCGCTGTCGTCGGCGCCCGATGATTCGTAGCCCGAGCCCCAGTCCGGCGGCGGCCGGAAGGGCTGGCCCTGCGCGCCCGGGTTGCGGCCCAGTTCATCGTAGGCGGCGCGCTTTTCCGCGTCGCCCAGCACGCCGTAGGCCTCGTTGAGGGCCTTGGTGCGCTTGTCGGCGTCCGGTTCCTTGCTCACGTCGGGATGGTATTTGCGCACCAGCTTGCGGTACGCTTTCTTGATCTCGGCCTCGGACGCCGTCTTTTCGACGCCAAGCTCCTTGTAATAATCCTTGTATTCCACCGTGCCTGCTCCCCATGGTTGAACTGCCTATGGGAAGAGTACACGAATTGGTCGCTGGGCAGCGTGTGCACGATACAACGCCGCCCGGCAGCGGGATCAGCGCACGCGGCGCACCGAGGAAATGCGACGGTCGAGGCCACCGTGCAGGCGGCCATAGCTGCCTGGCCCCATCACCACGCAGCGGCCGCGGAAGTTGGCATCGACGCAGAATTCCCAGCGGCCGTAATTGACGACGACCGATTCGGCACGGTCATTGAAGCCATAGCGGCTCAAGTCGCGCACTTCGCGGTCCAGGCGCACGGGCCGCCCGCGCATGCCGGCGTCAGGGAACAGCAGCACGGCGCCATTCATGTCGGGACGGTGGCCGCCGCCGTGGCCGGGATACCCGGGATGCGGACGCTCGGGCTCCGGACGCGGCGGGTAAGGCCGGTGGTCGCCGCCGCCATGGCCCGGACGGCCCACTTCGCGCACGGAGGAAACGGCGTCGTTCATGCCCGGCATGCTGCCGTAGCGGCCAGGTCCGAAGGTACGGCAGTTGCCACGGTAATTGGCGTCCTTGCACACTTCCCAGGTGCCCGAGCGCACGATGATGCTCGAGGTCTTGTCGTTAAAGCCCATGCGCGACAGGTCGCCCGTGTCGGAACGCAGGGTCACGGGGCGGCCGCGGAAACCGGCATCTTCGAACAGGGTGATTTCGCCCGCGGATGCGGCAAGGGGGGCGAGGAAGGTGGCGGCGCACAACAGCGCTGGCCGGAAAGATCGAACCATGACAACTCCAATACTGATGACATTTTCGCCAGTGTAGACCAGGCGGCAGGCGGCGAGTGTAACAAAGGGCAAGCAAATGTCAGCGCACGGCAGCGAATGTAAAAACCGCCTGGCGGGATCAACCCGGCAGGCGGTCTGTCAGCACGACGTCAGGACGGGATCAGCGTACGCGGCGCAGCGAGGAAATCTGGTTTTCCATGCTGTTCAGGCGGCCATATTCGCCCGGCCCGATCACTTCGCAGCGGCCATGGAAGTTCGAATCGCTGCACACTTCCCACTGGCCCTCGTTGACGACGATGGACGAGGCGCGGTCGTTGAAGTTGTAGCGCACCAGGTCTTCCGCATTGCGGTCCAGCGCCAGCGGTTCGCCGCGCATGCCCGCTTCGGGGAACAGCAGGACGGCGCCGCGCTGCTGGTATTGCGGCTGCTGGTATTGCGGATACTGGGGCTGGTCGTACTGCGGCCGCTGGTACTGATTATCGTACTGCTGCTGGCGGCGCGCCTCGCGCTCGTCGACCATGCGCGCCGACGAGACGCGCCCATCGAGGCCGCGTCCCAGGTCGTCGTGGCGGCCAGGGCCGAAGATGCGGCACACGCCGTTGTAGTTCGAATCGCTGCACAGCTGCCAGTAACCGTTATAGACGACGATGCTGGTGGTGCGGTCGTTGAAACCGATATTGACGAAATCGTCCGTGTCGCGGTTCAGGCGCGCCGAGCCGCCATTCTGGCCCGCGCCCGAATACACTTCCAGGGTGCCGCCACGGCCATAGCCGCCATGGCCCCGGTCGGGATCGCGTCCCGGACGTCCCGGATTGTTGCCATCACCGCGCCCCGACTCGCGCACCGAACTGATGGCGTCGTTCATGCCCGGCATCGAACGGTATTCGCCCGGTCCCAGGGTACGGCAATTGCCGCGAAAACCGGCATCGGTACACACATCCCACGTGCCCGAACGCACCAGGATGCTCGACACCTTGTCGTTGAACCCAAAGCGCGACAAATCGTCCGTCGTCTCGCGCAGGTTCACTGCGCGGCCACGCAGATCAACGTCTTCGAACAAGGTGATATCGCCCGCATGGGCGGCCGCATGGGCCCCCAGCGAGAGCAGCAAGGTCGCCGCGCATGCCAGCGTGTGTTTGAAAGGGCCCGTCATGATTAACTCCATTCTTCATTCTTTGGTGATGATTTGCCTGGCGGTTGCGCCAGGATGCTAGTGTAACAAATACAAGGCCATGCGGAAGGCCCGGTCATGCGTTCAGTACAGCCGGCGCAGCGAGGAAATACGCTTGTCGAGCGTCGTGTTCAGCACTTCATACTTGCCCGGCCCCATGCGCTCGCAGCTGCCGTTGAACTGCGAGTCCGTGCAGACTTCCCAAGTACCCTCGTTGATGGCGAGGGATGCGGCCTGGTCGTTGAAGTTCAGGCGCACCAGGTCGCTGACGTCGCGGTTCACCTGCAGCCCTGATCCCTTCAGGAAAGCGCGGCCATACAGCACCACCAGGCCCTCGTCATTTTGCGGACGATTCTCTTCGCGCGGATCGACCAGGCGCGCCGACGACACGCGTCCATTCAGGCTGCCCAGGTCATCATGGCCGCCAGGCCCGAACACGCGGCAGCTGCCACGGTAGTTGGAATCGCTGCACAACTGCCAGTAGCCATATTCGACGCGCGCGCTGCTGGCGCGGTCGTTGAAGCTGATGTCGACCAGGTCGTCGCGGTCCGAGTTCACGCCGGCCGACGCGCCGCGCTGGCCGCCGTCGGCGAACAACTCCAGCGCCGCGCGGCGTCCACCGCCGCTGCCGCTGCCCTGCCCGGCGCCGGTTTCCCGCACAGACGAGATTTTATCGTTCATGCCCGGCATCGAGCGGTAGTCGCCCCGTTCCAGCGTCTTGCAATCGCCCTTGAAATCGGCATGCGTGCACACTTCCCAGCTGCCCGAATCGACCTGGATGCTCGAGACGGTGTCATTGAAATTAACGCGCGACAAGTCGTCCGTCGTATCACGCAAGACGACTACGCGCCCCTTGAAATTGTCATCGGTGTACAGGCGGATCTCGCCGGCCTGCGCCGCGAGGTGGACAAACAGCGAACTGGCACACAGCAGAGCAAAGGCGAACGGGCGATTCATGGGGCGGTCTCCGGTGGCGGCAAAGGTAAGTGATCGACATGACAACTGATGTCAGTGTAGCCATCCACAGAAAAAACGGTGTAACAAAGTATGGGAAAAGCACAATAAATTGTTACCAAAAGCAATAACAGGCCCCTGCGGGAGCCTGTTATTGCCACTTCGCGTACCGCCTGCCCCGCGTCAGCGCACTTCGCGCACCGACGAGATGCGGTTGCTCATGCGTTCCAGGCTCGCGTACTCGCCCGGCGCCAAGGTGCGGCAGCGGCCACGGAAGCCCACGTCTTCGCACACTTCCCAATAGCCGGAGCGCACGCGCACGCTTTGCACCGTGTCGTTGAAGTCGCGCTCGCGCAAGTCGGCCGAAGCATTGCTCACGCTCAAGCTGCGGCCGGCGAAATCGTCGCGCGTATAGAAGGTCAGCTCGCCGCCCAGCGAGCGCCCCGGCAAATGGCCGCGCTCGCGGTCACGGCGGTCGTCCCAGTCGCGTCCCCGGTCGCGGTCACCGTCACGGTCGCGGCCCCGATGGCCGTCCCAGCCGCCGCGCACTTCGCGCAGCGACGTGATCTTGTTGGCCTGGCCGTCCAGCGACGGATACTCGCCCGTCTCGAGCAGGAAGCAGGCGCCGCGGAAATCAGCGTCCTCGCACGCTTCCCAGCGGCCCGAGCGCACGCGGATGCTTTGCGTCGTGTCGTTGAAACGCAGCTCTTCAAGGTCGGCGACGGCCTCGCGCACGGTTTGCGAGCGGCCGTGATAATCGTCGCGCGAATACAGGGTCAGTTCGCCGGCGCCGGCCAGTTCGGCCGTCATGGCAGCGCCCAGCAACAGGGCGCAGTTCAGGGTGTGTTTCAGCATGGTCTTGCTCCATAGTCAGGATATTGCGGTGTGACTATTTGGTCATTTTGCCAAATAGAGCGCGCAGTCTATCCGCGACTGGCCCACTTAGCTGTAACAAATGATTACCGTGCCGGGCCGACCCCCGGGGCGCCGCGGCGGACAAGCACGGCGAATGCCGGTAGAATCTTGTGTTTAGTCAAGCTTGCAGACCATGCCACACACTACCTCGTTCACCCTGCCCGCCATCCGCACTGAAGTCTCGTCGCTGTGGAAGCTGGCCTGGCCCATCCTGATCGGCCAGCTGGCCACCGTCGGCATGGGCGCGGCCGACGTGGCGATGACGGGGCATACGAATCCCGAGGAACTGGCGGCCGTGTCGCTGGGCGCGGCCATCTGGTCCATCGTACTGGTGACGGTGAGCGGCATCATGATGGCGATCAATACCCTCGTGGCGCATGAAATCGGCGCGGCGCGCCACGACCGCGTGCCGCACATCGTGCGCCAATCGCTGTGGAAGGCGCTGCTGGTCGGGCTGGTCGCATGCCTGCTGACGAACATGGCGGCGCTGGTGTTCGACCACCTGATGCTGGAGCCAAACGTGGCGTCCAAGGCCAAGCTGTTCGTGCACATCATCAGCTGCGCGCTGCCGCCGTTCGCCGCCTACCGCGCGCTGTACGGCTACAGCACCAGCATCAACCAGACCAAGCCCGTGATGGTCATCGCGCTGGCCGCGCTGGCGCTGAATATTTTCGTCAACTACCTGCTGATCTACGGCCACTGGGGCATGCCGAAACTGGGCGGCGTGGGCTGCGCCGTGGCCACCACCTGCTGCGTGTGGATGATGCTGCTGGCCATGCTGGCCTGGATCAGGATCGCGCCCGCCTACCACGCCACGTATCCGTTCACGCACTGGGAATGGCCGCAGCTGTCGTCGATCGGCCCCATGCTGCGCCTGGGCCTGCCCATCGGCGTCACGTATTTTGCCGAAGTGAGCGCCTTCGGCGTCATCAGCCTGCTGGTGGCGCGCTTCGGCGTGATCCAGGTGTCGGCGCACCAGATCGCCCTCAACTTCTCGTCCGTCGTCTTCATGGTGCCGCTCACCTTCGGCATCGCGCTGGTCACGCGCGTGGGCCACGCCGTGGGCGAAGCCAATCTGCGCCGCGCGCGCTTCATCTCGTGGGTGGGCGTGGCCATGTCGCTGACGGCGGCCATCGTCTCGGCCACCCTGATCACCGTCTTCCGTCACCAGATCGCGCAAGCCTACACGTCCGATCCGCAAGTGCAGGAACTGTGCGCGCAGCTGCTGCTGTTCGCCGCCCTGTTCCAGCTGTCCGACGCGACGCAGGTGGCCACTTCCTGCGCCATCCGCGGCTACAAGGTAACGCGCCAGCCGATGCTGATCCAGCTGCTGGCCTTCTGGGGCTTCTCGCTGCCGATCGGCTATGTGCTGGGCCTGGCGCCGCAAGGCTTCATCTGGTCGCCGGCCGAACCGATGGCCGCCGCCGGCTTCTGGATCGGTCTGGTCACGGGCTTGACGGTGGCCGCCGTGCTGCTGACCTGGTATCTGAACCGCCTGTCGCTGCAGCGCCTGCGCGCAGCCTGAGACAAGGAGCACCCCATGCCGCAACAACGCCCCTTCAGGCAAGTCGATGTCTTTAGCACGGTTCCCTTCTCGGGCAATCCGCTGGCCGTGGTGCTCGACGCGAATGGCCTCGATACGGCGCAGATGCAGGCCATCGCGCGCTGGACGGGCTTGTCGGAAACCACCTTCGTGCTGGCGCCGCGCGACCCGGCGGCCGATTACCGCGTGCGGATTTTTTCGCCCGAGATGGAATTCCCGTTTGCCGGCCACCCGACCCTGGGCACGGCGCACGCCCTGCTCGATGCGGGCATGCGGCCCAGGGGTGCGCGCATCGTGCAGGAATGCGGCGTCGGCCTGGTACAGATAGAACGGGCCGCCGGCGGCGTGCTGGCGTTCCAGGCGCCGTCCTGCAGCACGCGCGCGCTCGATCCCGCGCTGCTGCCGCTGCTGCAAACAGCGCTGGGCGGAGAACTGGCCGCCGGCGCCACTATTGTGGACATGGGCATCTGCTGGCTGTGCGTGCCGCTGGCCAGCGCCGCCGCCTGCCTGGCCGTGCGCGCCGACATCGCCGCGCTGACGCCATTGCTGGCCGCCGCCGGCGCCGACGGCCTGGCGCTGTATGGCCCGCACGACGCCGGCGAGCCGGCCGACTACGAAGTGCGCGCGCTGCTCAGCGAACACGGCGCGCTGGTGGAAGACCCCGTCACGGGCAGCGCCAACGCCTGTATCGCGCAGCTGCTGGCGGGCAGCGACTACACGGTCCGCCAGGGCACCTGCCTGCAGCGCGACGGCCGCGTGTCCATCAGTTTCCGCGCTGGTCACGCCTGGATAGGCGGCGCATGCCTGACCGTAATCGAAGGTGCAATATTGGCCTGAACGGGGCAAAGCGCCATGGAATGGGCGGCTGCTGGACATTTTTGACGAAGGAAATACGGCCAGCAACGGTTTATTCCGTGGCTGGCGCTATCGCATAAACAGGCACGCTCTGGTATCGTCTTACGCTTAGGCAACGCTCAAGCTCGCCTGTACATGCAGTCCCCTTCTTCTTCCAACTACCGAGACATCCATGCGTTTTATTCTTTGTTTTCTGGCCGCGATGGCCAGCGTTCCCGCATCGGCTGAAAAGCTGACCCTGGAACGCATCCACGCCGATCCGGCGCTGGCCGGCCCCGGCGTGCGCAACCTGAAAGTCTCGCCCGACGGCGAGCGCGTCACCTTCCTGCGCGGCCGCGCCGACAACCAGTTCCAGCTCGACCTGTGGGAATTCAAGCTCAAGGACAAGAGCACGCACCGCCTGGTCGACTCGAAGGCACTGGTGCCGAATGAAACGATTTCGCCCGAAGAGCAGGCGCGCCGCGAACGCGAGCGCACGGCCAGCCTGAACGGTATTCTCAGCTACAGCTGGTCGCCGGACGGCAAGCAGCTGCTGGTGCCGCTGGGCGGCAATCTGTATCTGGTCGACGCGGCCCATCCGGACAAGGCGCGCCTGGTCGCCAAGGGCAATGTGCTCGATCCGAAAATCTCGCCGAAAGGCCGCTACGTGTCGTTCGTGCGCGACCAGAACATCCATGTGATCGACCTGAAGTCGGGCCAGGAACGCCAGCTGACGACCGACGGCAAGGGCACGATCCGCAACGGCGAAGCCGAATTCGTGGCGCAGGAAGAAATGGGCCAGCGCACCGGCTACTACTGGGCGCCCGACGATTCCGCCATCGCGTATAAGCGCTATGACGAGGCGCCCGTGCCCGTCGTGCGCCGTTTCGAAATCTTCGCCGACCGCACCGACGTCGTCGAGCAGCGCTACCCTGCCGCGGGCGACCCGAACGTGCTGGTGCAGCTGCTGATCGTCTCGCCGGAAACGGGCGTGCAGCGCCAGGTGGACCTGGGCACGAACCCGGACATCTACCTGGTGCGCGCCGACTGGAGCGCGGACGGCAAATCGCTCGTCTACCAGCGCCAGTCGCGCGACCAGAAGACGCTGGACCTGGTCGCCGTCGACGCGGCTACCCTGGCGCAGCGCACCCTGCTGACGGAAACATCGACAACCTGGGTCAGCATCCATGACGACCTGCGCTTCCTGTCGAACGGCACCTTCCTGTGGTCGTCCGAGCGCACGGGCCGCAACCATCTGTACCTGTACGACATGAGCGGCAAGCTGCTGCACCCCGTCACTTCCGGCGAGTGGGGCATCGACAGCGTGCTGGCCGTGAACCAGAAAACCGGTAAAGTGTTCGTGTCGTCGAACCGCGACGCCGTGATCGACAAGCAGACCTACGCCCTGGCCCTCGACGGCAGCACGGCCGACAAGCCGCAGCGCGTGACGAAAGCGGACGGCTGGCACGACACGACGTTCTCGCGCAATGGCGAAGTCTTCGTCGACACGTATTCCGACCCGGCCACGCCGCCGCAGGTGAGCATCCGCCGCCCGGACGGCGCCATGGTGGGCTGGCTGGAAGAAAACGCGCTCAACGCCAGCCACCCGTACTTCCAGTACAAGGCCGACCACCTGCCGACGGAGTACGGCACCCTGAAGGCCAACGATGGCCAGACCCTGCACTATTCGATCGTCAAGCCATCGAACTTCGATGCGGGCAAACGCTACCCCGTCTACCTGTCAACGTATGGCGGCCCGCACTCGCAGCACGTGGCGCGCCGCTGGGGCAACAACTTCGACCAGTACATGGCGCAGCAGGGTTTCGTCGTCTTCCGCCTCGATAACCGGGGCTCGTCGCGTCGCGAACGCGCATTCACGGACGCCATCTATCACAACCTGGGCGCGGCCGAAGTGGCGGACCAGCTGGTGGGCATCGACTGGCTGGGCAAGCAAAGCTTCGTCGATGCGAAACGCATCGGCGTGTTCGGCTGGAGCTATGGCGGCTTCATGACCCTGCGCCTGCTGTCGGCCGCATCCGACAAGATCGCCATGGGCGTGTCGGTTGCGCCCGTGACCGACTGGTCGCTGTACGACACCCATTACACGGAACAATTCCTCGGCATGCCGAAGGAAAACGTGGACGGCTACAAGGCCAGCACCGTGTTCGCCCACCTCGACGGCCTGAAGTCGCCGCTGCTGCTGGTGCATGGCATGGCCGACGACAACGTCTTGTTCAGCAACAGCACGCGCCTGATCGACGCGCTGGTCAACCGCGGCGTGCAGTTCGACCTGATGACGTATCCAGGTGCCAAGCACGGCATCTCGTCGCGCGCGGGCCAGCGCCACGTGTACAAGAAAATCGAGCTGTTCTTCAAGCAGAACCTGATGCAGCCAGCACAATAAGTTTGCGCTGCATCAAATAAAAAACCGCCGCCTGTCTTGCGACAGGCGGCGGTTTTTTTTATGCTGGAGCAGAAATTATGGCTTGCGGGTCACAGTTTCGACTGCATCCTTGACGTCGCCAACTTTCTTCTGCACTTTGCCTTCGACCTGGTTTGCCAGGCCCTTGGCTTGCTGTTCTTCGCTGCCGACGACTTTGCCAGCGGCTTCCTGGATTTTACCGCCGACTTCTTTCAGTTTACCTTCGACTTGATCTTTGTTCATGATGGATCCTCACTGTAGTTGGTACATCTGTTGTCCAGCCCGACAAGGGCCGGTACTGCGGCTCACACGCTGCTTGTTGCGTGTCGATGTGTCCATAGTACGCAGTGGGGATCAAAGGCTCTGTACGGTTCCTAACACAGTGCCAACATCGTCGATCAGGCCGCCAAATCCTTGCGCCAGACGGTGGCCAGCCACGGCTGCTGCTCGCGTGGCAAGCCGGGCGGACGGTAGTATTGCTCGACCAGGGTAAAACCGGCCGCCTGCACGTAGGCGGCCCACGTCGCTTCGTCGTGGTAACTGCCGTAGCGCGCGCCATTCCAGCCTTCCTCGTTCTGCCCGCGCGGGTTCGAGCTGAACAGCACGCCGCCCGGTTTCAGGCACGCGTACAAAGCGCGCAGCACGCCGGGCAAGGCGGCGCTGGGCACGTGGAACAGTACGGCATTGGCGAACACGCCGTCGAAGTGTGCGGCAGGCAGGTCGAGGTCGACGAAATCCTGCTGCCACACGGTGCATCCGCTGTAGGCGCGCGCCATCCCGACGAAACGGGGGCAGCCGTCGACGCCCGTCGCGTGGTGCCCCAGGGCCGTAAACGCCTTCAGATCGCGGCCGGGGCCGCAACCGAGGTCGAGAATCGCCAAAGGTGCCGGCTTGCCGATGGCGTTCAGCAGCGCGGCGATGTTCTGGCTGACGTCGTGATCGCGCGTGCCTTCGAAAAACTGCTCGGCGCTGGCGTCGTAGTGGGCCAGGGTACGGCCCGTGATGGCATGGATGGGATCTTGCGGTGGGGTCGGCTTCATGGCGCTCCAATCAGTAATTACGCCATTTTACGGTGCCGGCGCGCTGCGCGTCCGGCACCGCTGATGACTACCAGACGCGCACGCGCTGTTCCGGCACCAGGTATAGCTGCTGCCCCGGCTTGACGTCGAAGGCCGGATACCAGGCGTCGAGGTTGCGCACGGTGGCGGCGCGGTATTGCGCCGGCGCATGGCCATCCGTGAGGATTTGCTGGCGCGCCGCCGCTTCGCGCGCCTTGCTGCGCCAGCTGACGCCGTAGCCGACGAAGAACTCGCGGTCCGCCCCCGGCTGCGCCGGCTTGCCCTGCTGCGACAGGGTGAACGCGTCATAGGCGGCCGCCACGCCGGCCAGGTCGGCCAGGTTTTCGCTCAGGGTCAGCTGGCCATTCACGGCCAGGTCGGGGAACAGTTTGTAGGCCGCGAACTGTTCCACCAATTGCTTGGATGCCGCCTGGAAATGCGCCAGGTCGGCCGGCGTCCACCAGTCGCGCAGCTTGCCCTGGGCGTCGAACTGCGCGCCCTGATCGTCGAAGCTGTGGCTGATTTCGTGGCCGATGGTCGCGCCGATGCCACCATAGTTGGCCGCATCGGATGCTTGCGGGTCGAAGAACGGCGGCTGCAGGATGGCGGCCGGAAAGTTCAGCGCATTTTGCAGCGGCAAGTTGACGGCATTGACCAGCTGCGCCGGCATGGCCCAGGCCTTGCGGTCGGGCGACTGGCCCAGCTTGGCCAGCTCCTGCCGGTAATGGAACTGCTCCGCCCGCTGCACATTGCCCAGCGCATCGCCGCGCACCACGCGCAAGCCCGCATAGCTTTCCCACTGTTCGGGGTAGCCCACGCCCACGTACAGAGTCTTGAGTTTTTCTTGCGCCTGCGCCTTGGTGGCCGGCGCCATCCAGTCCAGCTTGTCGATGCGGCGCGAGAAGGCGGCGACGATATTCGTCACCATATCTTGCACGCGGGCTTTCGATTCCGGCGGAAAATAGCGTTCCACGTACAGCTTGCCGACGGCGTCGCTCAGGGCCGCATTCGTCGCGGCCAGCGCCCGCTTGCTGCGCAGCGACTGCTGCGGCGTGCCGCTCAGGGCGCTGCCATAGAAGGCGAAGCGCTGGTCGGCGGCCGCCTTCGGCAAGATCGTGCTGAAATGGTTGACCGCGTGGAAGGCGAGGAAATCTTTCCACGTGGCCAGCGGCACGCTCGCCACCAGCGCGGCGCTGCCCGTCATGGCCGTCGGATGCCAGACGATGAAATCGTTCTGCCGGCCCAGCCCTGCCGCTTCGAAGAAGGCTTTCCAGTCCAGGCCAGGCGCCTTGCTGGCGAAGTCGGCGGCGCGCCAGGCATTATTGCCCTTGGCGACATCGGCCGAATCCTCGCGGCTGGCGTGACTTGCCGCAATTTGCTGTTCCAGCGCAAACACGCGCGCGGCGCGGGCCGGCGCATCGCGGTAGCCGGCCTGCTTGAGCATGGCGGCGATATGCGCCTGGTAGCCCGCGCGCAAGCCCTGCATGCGCGCGCTGTCGCTTTGGTAGAACGCGCGGTCGGGCAAGCCCAGTCCGCCCTGCAGCAGGTAGGCCACATTGCGCGTGGTGTCGTTCAAGTCTTGCGCGACCCACAGGCCGAACAGGTTTTCCGTATAAAAATTGGTGGCGTTGAGCGGGTCGACGTCGGCGCGCAGGCTCTTGCCCAGCGCGCGGGCCAGCCCTGCCTGGTCGCGTATGCCGTCGATCTTCTTGAGCAGCGGCTTGATCGGCGCCCAGCCTTTCGCTTCGATAGCCGCTTCATCCATCCAGGAACGGTAAAAATCGCTGACCTGGCGCGCCGATGCATCCGCCTGCGGCGCCGCCGCCAGACCTTCGACGAGGCCGATGATGCGCTCGTTGGTGGCGTTGGCCAGCATGGCGAACGAGCCCCAGCTGCTGCGGTCGGTGGGAATTTCCGTGGCGCGCAGCCAGTCGCCATTCACGTAATCGTAGAAATCGTCACCGGGCAAGGCCTGCGCGACAGCGGGGGCGGCGGCGCTGGCGGCCCCTTGCTGGTCATGCGCCCGGGCAGGCAAACCGGTCAGCGAAACGCCGGCCAGGGCGAGGATGATGGCGGCCTGGACTGGCGTCCGGGACCAGGAAAAACGCAAACCGTGCATGGCGATCCTTTCGATGTAATAGCCAAAATCATAACCTGAAAATCCTGCCTTTTTGGGGCGAAAAAGCATCCCCTAACTTTTTTGCATGCGGACAAAAAATCAGCATATAGTGGTACGACCGCATCCCGCACCGCACGAACGCCAAGGAGATTGCCATGCAACTGGAAGCGCTGTTCCAGCATCCCCACGCCCTGCCTGCCGCCCCGAAGATCGTCGATGAACTGGTGCGCAGTTTCGACAACCCCGCCATCGCCACCGAAGACATCGCGCGCAAGCTGGGAGCGGACCCGGCCTTGAGCGCCAAGCTGCTGCGGCTGGCCAACTCAGCCTATTACCATGTGTCGCGCAGCATCGGCACGGTGGAAGACGCCGTGCTGATGCTGGGTTTTGTGACCGTGCGCACCCTCGTCATCAGCTCGGGCCTCGTCAGCGGTTTCAAGGCCGTGCCGGGCCTGAATTTGCCGCAATTCTGGCGCTACAGCCTGCACAGCGCCGTATCTGCCCGCTGGATCGCGAAGCAGACGGGCGACAACCAGGACCAGGCTTTCACCATCGGCATGATGCATGCGATCGGACAACTGGTGATCCATGCCGCCATGCCCGAGCAAGCCATGCAGCTCGACAAGATCGCCCCGCCGCTCGACGCGCGCCGGCTCGACGCGGAGCGGGTGTCGCTGGGCTACGATTATGCGCAGGTGGGCGCCGAACTGGCGCGCCGCTGGAAGTTTCCACCCGCCTTTGCCGAGGCCATCGCCGCCTTCCCCGCTCCGCTGGCCAAGCCACCGTTGAACCGCCTGGCCGCCATCATCCACCTGGCCGCCTGGCGCGCGCGCATCGATGAAAACCAGCTGAGCAATGAAGAAATCATCGCCTGCTATCCCAACGCGGTAGCCGAAGCGCTCGGTTTGCCGCCCTCCGTGCTGGTCGACAGGATGCCGCCGCTTGCCGAACTGAGCGCGGGCCTGGAAGAACTCGTCAAGTAAGCTGGCCGTTGCCCGCATCGCCAACCGAGCAGGCATGCGGGTTTGCGGGCATGCCGGCTGCCCGCAAAAAAACATCCAAATTATTTCCACTTTTTTTTCAAAAACCCCCTCAAGTTCCCGTTGGACCCGCCGTTAATCTAGACAAGCGGTAATCCATTCACTAGTTACGGGTGTGCTCATGACCTCCAACGACGTTCTCTCGATGTATGAAAATATTGCAGGAATGACCAATCAAATGGTCGTGGCCGCACGTTCGAGCGACTGGGATGGCTTGGATACCCTGGAAAACCAGTGCGCCAGCGCCGCCAGCGCGACCATGACGGGCAAGGCGCCTGCCCTGGCCGGCGCCTCGCGCCTGCGCAAGATCGACTTGCTCAAGCAAATCCTGGCCAATGACCGCGAAATCCGCGCCATCACGGAACCGTGGATGACCCAGCTGTCGAACGCCATGCCAGGTTCGCGCGCCCGCATGTAAGAAGCTTGCCGCGCCAGAAACGACAAAAGCACCCGCGGGTGCTTTTTTTACGTCTGCCGCCATGCGAGGGAGCGCCATCTGCGGCGCTCAAAAAAGGCAAGGCGGGGGGAATTTGGAAGGCGAGCCCCAGGTATCTCCTGGCGTCGCCTCGCTGCCGGTTGCATCCGGCGTTCGCGAGCACATCGTCGGCATCGCGAACCGCTTCCAGACCCAGGCGTTTATGCAACGCTACACCTGGTTTGCCGCGCCACACTATCGTTGGTGACTGCGCCAGGCTGGGGCTGTTTTGTCGTAGAGCAAGTCCACTGAATTCATCATAGCACCATCTTTAAGAAACAGGCAACGTGCTTGGCAAGCGTTTCCATGTATTTTTTCAATATCTTTTTTTATATCAAATTGTGGGCGGCCTTGCGGCAGCGCCTTGCGGCAGCATTAACGCGAGAACGGCTCCGGCTCCACTTCCGGTTCGGCCGCCGCCCCTTCTTCCACCGCCTCAGTCAAGACGGGCACATCCTTCTTCCTGCGGCCGAACGGCTTGCGCAGCAAGACCCAGTATTTCGACGGCGCGCCCGGCCCCGCCGCTTGCCTGCGCTTGCGCACGATGTACACGATGAGCGCCGTCAGCAGCAGGAAGACCAGGGTGCCGATACCGAGCCACAGCATGCCGCCCGATTTTTTTTCCTTGTCGACTGCCGGCGCCGCGTGCAGGGGCTTCGGTTTCGCATGGGGCGCTTCCGCCACGGCCGGCGCGGCGGCGGGCGGCACGGCGGCTGCAGGCAGGGCCAGCGCCTTTTGCAAGACGCCGATCTTGCCTTCCAGTTCGCCCAGCTTTTCAGTCAGGGCCGTGTTTTTCTCGTCCAGCCCCACGCACGCTGCCGCCTGCCCCGTCTCCGCCTGCGGCGCGCAGGCGGCCACGGGCGCTGCGGCGCGGCGCGGCAGCGCGGGAGCGGCCAGTTTGGGTGCGGCGGGCGGCGGCACGAACACGCGCGCCGGACGCACGAGGCCCTCGGCCCGCGCGCGGGCCGCCAGCGCGGCGGCGTCGGGCGACGGCGCGACGGGTACGGCGCGTGGCAACGGCACAGGCGTGGAGACCGGCGCGGGCAACGGAATAGCTGGCCTGGCTGGCGCACTGACGGGTACGGCGGCGGGCGGCGCCGGCGTCAGCCACAAGGTACCCAGGCGCACGACGGCGCCACTGCCATTGCCCAGCAATAAATACAGGTGCACATGCCCCGCCTGGATCGCTTGCCGCGTGGCCACGCGCACATAATGGCGTCCACCGCGCTCAAACGGGCCGATCGTCAAGGTTTGCAGGGCAGGATCCATGCCGATGCCGCCACCGCGGTACACATCGGGCGAAGCCAGGCGCACGGTCACGCCATTGGCCTCCTCGGGCGCCAGGGCCGTCAGTTCGAGCTCGGCCAGCAGGGGCTGGCCCACGTGCGACAGCACCGCCATGTCGCCCAGTTCGGCCGCCATGACGGGCGGCAAGGCCAGGCTGGCGGCGGCGCACGCGATCAAAGACCAACGGGGAAGGATGCTGCTCTGCATGGACTGATCGCTTTGATAACAGGATAAATAATAGGGACTCGCCTGTCTTTAACGGCAGGAAATCGCAAAAATATAGATGGGCCAGGGCAAAAATGATGCAATACAGCATCATCCTGTGCCTTTTTGACGTCTGGAGTACACTCGATCCACCTCCATCGATGAAAGGGATGCCATGAGTAGCAGAATCGAACGCGACAGTTTCGGCCCGATCGACGTACCCGCCGACCGGCTGTGGGGAGCGCAAACGCAGCGCTCGCTCGAGCATTTCCATATCTCCACGGAAAAGATGCCGCCCGAACTGATCGCCGCCCTGGCCACCGTCAAGCGCGCGGCCGCCCACGTCAACCTGGACCTGGGATTACTGGATGGCAAGAAAGCCATCGCCATCACGCAGGCGGCCGACGAAGTGCTGGCTGGCAAGCACGACGCAGAATTCCCGCTGGCCGTCTGGCAAACAGGGTCCGGCACGCAAAGCAATATGAACATGAACGAAGTGCTGGCCAACCGCGGTTCCGAGCTGATCGGCGGCTTGCGCGGCGCCGAGCGCCTGCTGCACCCGAACGACGACGTCAACCTGGGCCAGTCCTCGAACGACATTTTCCCCACCGCCATCCACGTGGCCGCCGCGCTGGCCGTCGCCAACACGGTCTTGCCGCCGCTGCGCCAGCTGCGCGCCACCCTGGATGCGAAAGCCACGGAATTTGCCGACATCGTCAAGATCGGCCGCACGCATTTGCAGGACGCGACCCCGCTGACCCTGGGCCAGGAATTTTCCGGCTACGTGGCGCAGCTGGACTTTGCCGAGCACATCATTACGGCAGCGTTGCCGCCGCTGCTGCAGCTGGCCGCCGGCGGCACGGCCGTGGGCACGGGCTTGAATGCCCACGTGGAATTTGCCGGCCGCATCGCCGCCGAACTGGCGCGCCTGACGGGCCAGCCATTCGAAACGGCCAGCAACAAGTTTGCCGCGCTGGCCGCCCACGACGCGCTGGTGGCCGCCCATGGCGCCCTCAAAACCCTGGCCACGGCCTTGATGAAAATCGCCAACGACGTGCGCTGGATGGCGTCCGGCCCCCGTTCCGGCCTCGGCGAAATCACGATCCCCGAAAACGAGCCGGGCAGCTCCATCATGCCGGGCAAGGTCAATCCCACCCAGTGCGAAGCGCTGACCATGCTGTGCTGCCAGGTCTTCGGCAACGATGTGGCCATCACGGTGGGCGGCGCCTCGGGCAATTTCGAGTTGAACGTCTTCAAGCCCTTGATTGCACACAACTTCCTGCAAAGCGCGCGCCTGCTCGGCGACGGCATGCGCAGCTTCGACGAGCATTGCGCCCACGGCATCGCGCCGAACCGCGCACGCATCGCCGAACTGATGGAACGCTCCTTGATGCTGGTCACGGCGCTGGCGCCGCACATCGGCTATGACAAGGCGGCGCAAATCGCCAAGCAAGCCCAGCACGAAGGCACGACCTTGAAGGAAGCGGCGCTGGCCCTGGGCTTTGTGACGGAAGAGCAATTCGGCGCATGGATCGTGCCGCTGGAGATGACGCGGCCCAACAAAAGCTGACTTACACCCTGCATTGCTGGCGGCTTCAGGTAAACTATGGATTAGTTGAGGTCGTCATCAAGTGTTGAAAACACATCATTGCAATAAGGGATACAATGCAAAAAGTAAGCTTTGATTTAACATCCGAGTTCATCGAGCTGAACCAGCTGCTCAAGCTGGTCGGCTTGTGCGACAGCGGTGGTGCAGGCAAGGTCATGGTCGATAGCGGCGTGGTGAAGGTCGATGGCAAGAAGGAATTGCGCAAGACCGCCAAGATCCGCGCCGGCCAGGTCGTCAGCGTGGGCGATATCCGTATCACGGTCGTCGCTCCCGTTTGATGCCGGCATGGGGCGCGAAAGCGGCCCCATGCGTCCAGCCAGCACTCCTGCCAGCCCGGCTGCCCAAGTCAAGCTGCGACACGTCGTTATTGTCAGATAAATATCGATTGCAGAAGGGAAGCGCCATGGACCATCCCGAACAAGGTACGCGCAGCCAGGAACGCCTGATCGGCGACTTGCGCCAGGTAATAGAAAACGCGGAAGAATTACTGCGTAACACAGACAAATACACCAGCAGCCTGTACCAGAGCGCGCGCGCTAGGCTGCAACTGGCCCTCGTCGCGGCCACGGCCGAACTGGCCCGCTTTGAAGAAGAGCAAGTCACGCGCATGATGGACGCCACCCTGGCCGCGAATGCCCTGTACCGCGATCAGACGGGCGAAGCGCGACTGCTGCGGGCCTTCGAATAAACCGTCACGCTGCCAGCACCGCATGCGCCAGCCACTGGCGCAGGTGCGCAGCCAGGTCGAAGGCCGGGTCCAGCTCGAACGCCGCATCGAGCGCGGCGCCGAACGTTTGCCCCTGCTGCAAGGCTTGCAAGGCGGCATGCGCAGCCGCATCGAGCACCAGCAACTGCGCTTTCCAGCGCGGCCGGCAGACCAGTGCCCAGCTCGCCACCTGCATATCTTGCGGAAACATCCCCGAACCGTCCTCCTCCTGATGCGCCTGCCACAAGGCCGCCACCCGCCAGTCGGACGCGAGCAAGGTGCAAGCGGGATGCAAGGTAAAACGCCGCGCTTCCAGTTGATCGGGATGCAGGGCGGCCAGCGACTCGGGCGCCAGTGCCTGCGCATCGGCCGCGTAATGGGCCAGGTGCAAGGCCCATTCCAGGCGCGCCATGTCCGGCAGGTAGGGCAATGCGGCCACGGGTGGAAAAGCCGCCAGAAAATCGGCGAAACGGGCGCCAAAGTAGTTCAAATCGGCGCTATCGGATGGCATCTGCCGGCCATACGCGCGCGCCAGGCCGCCAAAGAAATCCTCGCCCACCAGCGCCAGCACGACGGGATAGGCGTGGCCCAGGGTACGGCGCCAGGTGGCGCTCAAGTTGCCGCGGTACAGCGCGAAACGCTGCGGCACCGCCTCGCCCGCGAACGATGGCAATGTTGCCCCGGTATCGAGCAAGGCTATGGCAAATGCCTGCTGGCCAGCGGCCAGCGCGTCAAGCGACGCGGGTAGCGGCGCGGATGGCGGCGACGCTGCATGCCATGATGGGGTTTGCGGCGCATGGCGCGCCAGCATGGCTTGCGCCTTGTCCGCTTCGCCCAGCAGGATATCGAGCGGCGGCAAATCCGTGTCCCATTCGACGAGGGTGGGAATGGCGCCAAAGCGCTGCAAGGCGGCCGCATATAGCTCCCAGACGGGATCGGCCACGGCGGCGCCATGGTGGTCGATCACGGCGTGCGGCGTCAGCAGATGGCCGCCCAGGTGCAGTTCGCCCACGCTGCCCGGCGCGATGGCTTGCATCGCAAGCATGGCGTCCTCGCCGTGGTTGCACTGGTTCACATACAGGTTATTGATATCGAGCAGCAGCCCGCAACCGCTGCGGCGCGCCAGTTCCGCCAGGAATTGCGCCTCGCTCATGGCATCGTCGGCAAAACGCAGGCAAGTGGAGACATTCTCCAGCAAGATCGGCCTTTTCAGCATATCCTGCACCCTCCCCACTCTTGCACACAGTAAATCGAGGGCGGCGCCATTCAAGGCCAGCGGCAACAGATCGTTGAGTTGCTGCTGCGCCACGGCGCCCCAGCTCAGGTGCTCCGACACGAGGGAAGGTTCGATACGCTCGACCACGCTGCGCACGCGCTGCAAATGACTCTCGGAAAAGCCGCGCGCGGATCCCAGGCCGAGGCCCACCCCATGCAGGCTGATGGGGTAATCCTGGCGCAGAGTCTGCAGCACATGGTTATCCCAGCCCGACGGCTGCAGATAATTTTCAGTGTGCACTTCCAGCCAGCCGACCTTGGGCCGGCGCGCCAGAAAGTCGCGGTAGTGCGCGGCGCGCAGGCCGACGCCGGCAAGCGCCTGAATGGGCGGCGGCATGGGCAGGCGGCGGACGTTTACGGCTGCGTGGCCGGTTTTGCCGCCTTGCCGGCCTTGATGGGCTTGACGGAACCGCCCGCCTGTTCGCACGTCCCCTTGGCGACATACGCCCATTCCGTGGGCAGGTTGTCCGCCTCCGCCTGGCCCGCGCAGGAATGCGCACCGTCGGACGAAGCGCAATCGTTCTGCCCCGCCTTGGCCACGCCATAGCATTTTTCCTTATCGCCGGGGGCGGGGCCATCGTGGGCGGCCGCATTGACGGAAGTACCGGCACAGAGGCCCGCGAGGGCGGCGGCGATGAGAGCTTGACGTTTGTTCATGGGGATTCCTCTTGCATGGGTCAAAGTAAAGTGGGCACGCCCCGGGCTGCGCCATGAGCAGCACGAAGTGATGGACGTCATTCTACTGAATCGGCCGGATCATGGCGAACGGAGACGGGAGGAAGGCGAAAAGGACGGCGAAACGACAGACAAAAACGCCCACGCGCCACCGTCGATGACGGTGGTGTGGGCGTATCTATGGCGAGCGCCGGACTGGCGCCGCGGGACCGCGCTCAGGCTGTCGTGTTGATGCGGTTACCGAGATGAGCCGGCAGACTCGGCGCCGACTGTACCGGTGGCAACGCTGCCAGCAAGGCGGTGGCGGTCGAGCTTTGGATATCCTGGGCTTTTTTCAGGACAGTCAAGCCAACGGCTTGCCGCGTGCCTGTCTCCGCCATCGTGGTTGACAGTTGAGCAATGCTTCCGACGTCCATACGTTTCTCCAATGAGGTTCTACTCTTGTTAACGGATGCCGCCGGCAAACCTTTAGCTTATTTTTCCAGCCTGTGCAGCAACCAGACCAGCACGTGCTCGCGGGCATTCAAGTCCAGCCATTGCACGCCCTCGCGCAAGTCGGCCGGCGCCGGACTGTCGGAGGCGACGGCGATCACATGCGGGTCATGCGGATACAGGGGCGCCTGCCCTACTTCCGGACGGAACACTTCCAGCTTGGGAATCGGGTCCGTCTTGAAACCCTCGACCAGGGTCAGGTCTGCCGGCCCCATGCGGGCCAATTGCTGCGCCAGGCTCGGCTCGGGAGCCCCGCGCAGCTCATGCACGATGGCAAAACGATACGGCGACGCCACCAGCACCTCCGCCGCCCCCGCCATGCGCAGGCGGGCGCTGTCTTTTTGCGGCGGTTCCAGCGCCAGGTCATGGTGGCTGTGCTTGACCAGGTTGACGCGCAAGCCGCGCGCCGCCAGTTCCTTCACCACAAATTCCAGCAGGGTCGTCTTGCCGCTGCCGGAACGGCCGATCACACCGAGTACCGGGTGTGGGGGCATCGCATCGTGCATGGTCACTCCTTGATTGAGAAGGAATGATTATACGCAGCCCCACGGGCGCGACCGCCGACGCAGACCCGGCGCATCGTCCAGCTCTTCACCCAAGTCACGCGACTCCAGGTTTTTCGCCATTCCCGGCGGCAAGAGGCGCCGGCTTGCCGCCCCGCCGACGGCGCCGGCCCGACGACTTCGGCGCTGCCGCGCCCGCCGTTTTACCCGCTGGTTTGCCCGCTGGTTTGCCCGCTGCTTTGCCATTTAGCGCATGTGCATTCCTGGCCGTGCGCGCCAATTGCCGGTGGGCGGCGATCGCGCCCGCCTCGGCATCGGACTGGAAGGGGACGGCGACAGCGGCGGCCAGCTCGCCATCAGGCTGGCAAGCGGGCGGCGGCGGGGCGAAATCCTGCGCCCGCACATCGGCCTCCCAGGCGGCGCGCTGCGCCACTAAGGCGGCGGGCACGGCGGGCGCAGCACGGGCTTGCGCCAGGGTCAGCACGGCGCCCAGGCCGCTGGCGGCCGCCACGCGCGCGCCCATCTGGGGCAAGCTGCCATCGGCGGCGCGGCCAAAGCGCTGCAGGATGGTTTTGATGATCGACGTGTGATCGTATACCTCGTGGCTGACGCTGCCCGGCGCGATCAGCGGCGACACCAGCAGCATGGGCACGCGTACGCCGTACTGACGAAACGCAGGGTCGTCGTCGATGGCGGGGCCAGGCGGCACATGGTCGAAAAAGCCGCCGTGCTCGTCATAACTGAGGATCAGCAAGGTGCGCGCCCAGGCGGGGCCGCGCGACAGGGCCTGGTAGACCTGCGCCACCAGCGCCTGGCCGGCGCGGATGTCGGCCGGCGGGTGGTCGTCGTTTTCAAAGAAATGCGGATCGATCCAGCTGACCGAGGGCAAGGCGCCCGCCAGCGCATCGCCGATGAAACCATAGCGGCGCGCGCTCGATCCGAACGGTTCGTACAGCTCGGACGAACGGTAATGGTCGTCCGTCAGCGCCAGGCTCCAGGGCTTCCAGGCGGAATAAAATTTCCAGCTGACCTGGGCGCGGTCGAGGTGGCGCACGAAGGATTTGTTCGTGTACAGGGGCACGCGCTTGCTGTCGCGGCTGCCGGCCGCCTTGCCGCTGATCGCATACAGGCGGTTGGGCCAGGTGGCGCCAGGAACGGAGCTGTAGCAGCGGTCGCAGACGCAGAACTGCTGTGCCAGGAAATCGTACATGGGCAGGTCGGCCCCATTGTAATAGCCCATTACCAGGTCGATGTCGGGGTCGCCCGGATGCGTTTGCGCATAGTCGTCGACAAAGCCGCCATTATTGTTTTGCAATTGCTGCGCCACCGACGTGCCCGTATGCGACGGGTCTTGCTGCGGGCCGAAGGCCGTGCGCCGCAAATGGTGCACGGGATAGCGCACGCCCGCATGCACGTTGGCATGGCTGGCCTGCAAGCCGTCGATGTCGGCGCGCCCGCCTTCCAGGCTCAGGTAGCCGAGCATGTGGTCGAACGAACGGTTTTCCATCATCAGCACGACGATATGGTCGATGCGCGCCAGGTTTCCCGGCGCATCCGCATCAAGCACACCCTCACCGGCAGCAGCAATCATGCGACCTCCCCCCGGCCGCGCACACGGTCGCAGCGACCCTGGTTCGACCAGGCCAGGCCAGTATGGTTCAGCTATGTGGGTCCGGCCTTGATGCACAACAACTCAATACGGCACGCGGTAGCGGTAGCCCTTGAAACTGAAGATGGCCGCTTTCGGCTGCAATTTTTCCAGCACCAGGCCGGGCGCCAGTTCCTCGCCTTCGTGGCGCAGGACCTTGTCGATCAACAATAAACGATCGGCCGGATTTTTCGAGTAGATATAGCCGCCGATGGCGACCGGGGGGATTTGCCGCTGTATCGGCTCGGGCAGGTCACGCATGCCGGGCACGGCATCTTCGGCTGCGGGCGGGGGCACGGCCGGAGCCGGAGCCGGGACGACGGGAAGCGCCTGGCCTGGCGTTTCCTGCTTCGGTTCCGCCACAGGCCTGGCATGGTGCACGGGCGCGGCCGTGGCCGCAGGCGGCACGGGCGCGACTTGCGTGACGGGGGCCGGCGCGGATACAGGTACAGGGACAGGGACTGCCGGCGGGACGATTGCCGGCAGCGGAGCGGGCACAGCCTGGGCCAGCACGGCAGGAGCGGCCGCAGGTGCAGCCGTGCCTGCCTGCCAGGGCTGCCAGAACAGCAGGACGGCTGCCACGGCCACCGTCACGCCGCCCAGCGCCAGCCAGACGGGCGCGCGCCGCCCAGCGCCGGACGCGGCCGCATCGTGCAGCTGCACTTGCGGTGCGTGGATCGAGGGCAACTCGCCCAGTTGGCGCTCGGCCTGCGATTTTTTCAGTGCTTCAAGTATGTAGGACATCTTATTTCCCCGCCACCATCGCCGTCGCAGCGGGCGCCGCCACGGCAGGAGCCGCGCTGCTCAGGCGCGGCTCCGCATTGTCACCCAGCTGCATCAGGCGTATATATGTTTTCGGGCCCGCCAGGCCATCGGCCCGCAGGCCCTGGCTTTGCTGGAAAGCGCGCAGCTGGCCTTGCATCTCGGCATCGAGCGGCAGATTGGCGGCCGGCGCCGGCAAGCCCCGCTGTTGCGCCAGCCGCTGCGCCAGCCAATCCACGTCGGCGCCGCGCGCGCCCAGCGGGACTTCGTCGCGCCAGCTGCGCGGAGCGCGCCAGAAGGTCGTGAAACTGCCATCGCTGCGCTGCGCGAGCTGAGCCAGCGGCAGGCTTTGCTGTTTGCCATCAAGCATCAAGGTGGCGGTATCATCCTGCAGACGCGTCAACAGCGCCGGCTGTTCCGTCCCACCCGCATCGCGCAAGGCCAGCATGGCGGGACGGTCCAGCACGCGCAGCTCGGCGATGCCGCCCCGGCTGTGCAGGCAGCGCAGGCCGGCGCGGGCGCCCGCCTGGCAAGCGTCGCCGGCCGGCAACTGCTCGCCCCACAGGCTGGCCAGCTGGCGCAGCACGGCGTTGCGGTCAGGCACGCTGACGGGCGCGGACGCAGGGACAGGTGTCGCAGCGGGCGCCGCCGACGCCACCACGACGGGCACTTTCGCCACGGCCACTGTGGCAGGCGTGCGTGGCATGAAATGCCAGGCCAGCGCGGCCGTGACCAGCGCACCAGCCAGCACGCCAGCGGCCACGTGCGGCCAGCGCAAGCCCCGTCCGGCAGCCGGCTTGCCCTCTTCCGCAAAGACTTCCTCGGCGGCACGGCGCAATATCTGGCGCGTCACCTGCGGCTGGTTTTCCACGTAAGCGCCCAACAGCGCGCGGTCGCACAGCAGATTGATGCGGCGCGGCACTCCCTTGCTCAAGGCATGGATGGTCGCCATCAAACGGGGCGCGAACGGCGTCTGCGCCGTACTGCCCGCCACGGCCAGGCGGTGGCGGACATAGCTGGCCGTCTCGTCCTCCGTCAGCGAACCGAGGTGATAACGGGCGATCACGCGCTGCGCCAGCTGCTCCAGCTCGGGCCGGGCCAGCATGGCGCGCAATTCCGGCTGCCCGATCAGGATGATCTGCAGCAGCTTGCGCTCGCTCGTCTCCAGGTTCGTCAGCAAACGCAATTGTTCGAGCACGGCGGCGGACAGGTTTTGCGCTTCATCGATGATCAGCACATTGTTCTTGCCCTGCGCATGGCTGGCCAGCAGGTGCGCATTGATGGCGTCGACATAGCCTTTCACGCTGGCCACGCCGGGCGCCACGGCGATGCGGAATTCCTCACAGATCGACAGCAGCAATTCCTCGACGGACAGTTTCGGATTGAAGATATACGCGAGCTGGCAGTTTTCCGGAATCTGTTCCATGAAGCAGCGGCACACGGTGGTCTTGCCGGCGCCGATTTCGCCCGTCAGCAGCACGAAGCCGCCGCCGCTGCCCACGCCATACAGCAAGTGCGCCAGCGCTTCGCGGTGGCGTTCGCTCATGAACAGGTAGCGCGGATCGGGGGCGATCGAAAACGGCGATTGCTTGAGCTGGAAATAATGCGTGTACATGGAGACCCTGCGGATGAAACGATCAAAATGCGCGGCGGCAAGCCGAGACCCTCAGCGGGTGCGGGCGGGCGGCAACGGCTTGTATTTGGCGCAATAGACTTTCGCCTTGCTACGGAAGTAGACGATTTTACTGCCAGGCATTGAACCACGGACAGGAAAGGCAGAATTGTCGAGTTTATTGAAGCGCAGGCCCGAGGCGCCGCGGATGGCCGGCTCCAGCTTTTCCGGCGCCGCGTCCGCCACCACGCCCATGAAGACGAGGGGACTGGTGTCGTCGCTGACGATCACGTCGGTGATCGGCGCGCCCCACAAGGTGGCGTCC
Organism: Janthinobacterium sp. BJB304; assembly: GCF_002735765.1. Taxonomy (NCBI): domain Bacteria; kingdom Pseudomonadati; phylum Pseudomonadota; class Betaproteobacteria; order Burkholderiales; family Oxalobacteraceae; genus Janthinobacterium; species Janthinobacterium sp. BJB304. The sequence continues at coordinate 128,554 of NZ_PDZN01000015.1, read as the reverse complement.
GTGCGGAACCAGTAGGCGCCCCCTTCATGCTTGTAGGCGGGGCCGAAGGCCGTCAGCAAATACGCATAAAAAGCCTTGTTGTCGATCTGGTCGATGCACAGCACGGCATTGCCCACCACCTGCCCGAACGTGGACGGCGCCGGCTTTTGCTGCGCCAGCACGCCGGACACGGGCACACCAACGGCCAGCAGGGCGAACGCCGCCAGCAGGGCCGGCGCACGCCAGGGGCGCGTCAATGAACGGCGCACGCACATGATCAGCGCTTGCGCTCTTCTTTCTTGACCTTCTTGGCTTCCTTCTTTTCCTTCATGGTCTTGGCCGGTTCTTTCTTGGCTTCTTTCTTGCTGTCCTGTGCCTTGCTCATCATCTACTCCATGCCTGGGCGGAAATGCCTGGGCCATTATGACACTCCCCCATGAAAATGCCACGTCATTTCCCCCATGCAATAGACAGACCGCACCCGGCAAGCACAGGCAGCGCATGTACTTATTTGCAAAAAGACGTTTGCATTTTTGTTTTATTATGTTTTAATACACGAAATTTATAAATAGCTATCATTCCGGTGCACTATAAGCAACGCCGGAAAGCATACAAACTGGGGACAGGACATGGGCCGGCATACGGCGGGACCATGTGTAATCGATTGACAGCCCTCGGCGGAAATAAAGAATATGATGAGAACAATGATCTTGCTGGGCGCGGCCCTGTCGCTCTGGGCCGCTGGAAGCACGCATGCGGCGGGCACGGCGCCGGTTCAGAAGGCCAGCTACCAGGCGGCACCCGCCACCCTGGCCACGCGCCTGGCCAGTTTCCAGTCGCAAGACGCCAGCCTGCGCGCCCCCGCTTCGCATGAACCGGGCACACATTCGCTGCTGCTGGTTACCATCGTGCTGCTGAGCCTGCGCATGCGCGCCAGAGCCACCACCAGCAGCGAAAAATTCAGTAACTGACGTGAAAACGGCCGCGCAAGGCGGCCGTTCCAGTCACACGTCAGCGCACGATCAGTGCAGGCACAGACGGCGGCGCGTCTTTTCGATCAGCGCCGCATCGTAGGGATACAGGTTCTCGATAAAGAACAATTCCGTTTCCGCCTCATCTTCCAGGCACATTTCGATCATGACCGGGCCATCGCTTTCGCGGCCCAGGAAATCCTTCGGCCAGCGGTTCTTGCGGTGCGTGCGCATCATTTCCATGCCCAGCGCGGCCAGCGGCGCCGACACACCGGCGGCCAGCGCCTCTTGCTGCCAGTCGTCCCAGTACTCGCTCTTTGCTGCCTTGTCGTTCATCATGCTCTTCCAACTCAGGTGTAAAAGCCGGACTTTACTCTTCATGGCGCCCCTTGCCAAGCATGCATGCAAGCAATACCGCATCGCCAACAACAGACCAGTTGGAAAAAATTGGCATTAAACAAGGCCAATTTCAATACCATTCCTCACCCACGAAAAATCCTTTATTAACAATGACTTGCAACAAAATATCGAGGCGAACGCCATCAGGCGCAAGAATATTTTACAATACCACTTAAATACCTCTTGACTAGCCATCGGGGCAACAATATAGTGCCTTCAGCTTTTTCGCCGCCCGACAAATAAAATAAGCGAGACAGGCGCACTCAACCAAATGCGGGACTGCACAACATGATCGAATACATAATCGGCGTCGACGGCGGGGGAAGCGGTACCCGCGTACGCCTGGCGCGCCTCGACGGCCAGGAACTGGCACAGGGTCAAAGCGGCCCATCCGGCCTGGGACTGGGCATCGAACGGGCGTGGACCTCCGTGGCGCATGCCGTCACCCTGGCCTTCCGCACGGCCGGCCTGGAACAACCCTCCTTGCAGCGCATGGCCATCGGCCTGGGCCTGGCCGGCGTGCACAACAAGCAGTGGGCCGCCAGCTTCGTCGAACACAATCCCGGCTATGCCGCAGTCGCACTCGAATCGGATGCCCTGACCACACTGCTGGGCGCGCATGCCGGCCAGCCGGGCGCCATCGTTGCCATCGGCACCGGCAGCGTGGGCGAAGTGCTGCACGCGGACGGCAGCCGCCATGAAGTGGGCGGCTGGGGCTTCCCTTCCGGCGACGAAGCCGGCGGCGCCTGGATCGGCATGCGCGCCATCAACCATGCGCAGCAAGTGGTCGACGGCCGCGTGCCCGGCAGCGCCTTCGCCACGGCCGTCATCGACGCCTGCGGCGGCCAGCGCGACGCCATGCAAGTATGGCTGGCGGCCGCCAGCCAGACCAATTTCGCGCAACTGGCGCGCCTGGTGCTCGAACACGCGGCCAGCAATGCCGTGGCGCGCACCATCCTGACCGACGCGGGCCAGCAGATCGCCCTCATCGCCAGGGCACTCGACCCGGCCGGCGCCTTGCCCGTGGCACTGTGCGGCGGCCTGGCGGCGCCCTTGTCGAGCTACCTGCCGGCGGAACTGTTGCAACTGGTCGTGCCGGCACAGGGCGACTCGGCCGCAGGCGGTCTGCGCCTGATACGCAAGCACTTGCAGGAGCAATGACCATGCTGGCCAAACTGTCCGCCTTCAAACCGAATCCCGCCAGCGACACGCCGCTCTATATGCAGCTGGCGAACATGCTGTCGGACGGCATCGCCAGCGGCGACTGGCGCGCCAACCAGGCCTTGCCTTCCGAGCGCGTGCTGTCGGAGATCCTCGAAATTTCGCGCGTCACGGCGCGCAAGGCCATCGACATGCTGTGCGACCGGGGCATGCTGACGCGCAAGCGCGGCTCGGGCACCTACATCACGCCCAAGCTGGAACAGCCGCTGTCGCGCCTGACGAGTTTTTCGGAAGAATTGCGCCAGCGGGGCTTCACGGCCGGCTCGCGCTGGCTGCAGCGCGACATCGGCTCGGCCGCGCCGCTGGAACTGCTGTCGCTGGGACTGTCGCCGCACATGCCGGTGGCGCGCCTGCGCCGCCTGCGCACGGCCGACGAAGTGGTGATGGCGATCGAGACGACCACCATCCCCGCCCTGTACATGCCGGACCCGCAGCAGGTGACCGATTCGCTGTACGGCTACCTGGAGTCGCGCGGCACCATCCCGATGCGCGCGCTGCAGCATATCCGCGCCGTCAACGCCACGGCAGAACAGGCCAAGCTGGCCAATATCAAGACGGGTGAAGCCATGCTGCACATCACCCGTGTCAGTTATCTCGACAACGGCGCAGCGGTGGAACTGACCCACTCGTATTGCCGCAGTGATTATTATGAATTCGTAGCGGAGTCGCGCAGATGAGCAGCACTATCAAAGGCAATATCCTTACCCCCGGCGGCTGGATCCACGGCGCCATCGCCTTCGGCGAAAAAGTCGACAGCATCACGGGCGATTCCGTCCACCCGTCGGGCAACAGCGACGACTATATTCTGCCCGGCTTCATCGACCTGCACGTGCACGGCGGCGCCGGCAAGGACATCATGGAAGGCGGCGAAGCCGTCTACACCATCGCGGCCATCCATGCGCGCCACGGCACCACCAGCCTGCTGGCCACCACCATGACGGCGCCGCCGGAAGACATCGACATGGCCTTGACGGCCATCGGCATCGCCGCCAGGCACCGCCGCCCGAACACGGCGCGCGTGCTGGGCGCCCACCTGGAAGGCCCGTACATCAATTCCGGCAAGCTCGGGGCGCAGCCGAACTACGCGCGCGCCGCCACGCTGGCGGAAATCGAGCGCCTGCAAACCCTGGCCAAGCTGCGCGTCATCACCGTGGCGCCGGAAATCGCCGGCCACCTGGAGCTGGTGCGCGCCCTGGCCGACGCCGGCGTGCGCGTGCAGATCGGCCACACGCTGGGCTCCTATGAAGACGGCGTGGCCGCGCTGGAACACGGCGCCATGGGTTTTACGCACCTGTTCAACGCCATGAGCGGCTTGCATCACCGCGAGCCGGGCATGGTCGGCGCCGCCCTGGCGCACGCCGAATACGCGGAACTGATCCCCGACCTGCTGCACGTGCATCCGGGCGCCATCAAGGTGGCCCTGCGCGCCATCCCGCGCCTGTATTGCGTCACCGATTCGACCGCCGCCACCGGCATGCCGGACGGCGAATACATGCTGGGCCGCCACGCCGTGCAGAAATGCATGGGCGGCGTGCGCCTGCCCGACGGCACGCTGGCGGGCAGCACCCTGACCCTGGACCAGGCGCTGCGCAACCTGGTGGGACTGGGACTGGACCTGGCCGACGCATCCAAGCGCGTGTCGACCAACGCCGCCGATTACCTGGGCCTGGAAGAACGCGGCCGGCTGGCCCCCGGCACTTACGCCGATCTGGTGGTACTCGATCGCGATCTCAAACTCAAAGCTGTGTATATAGAAGGAGAAATCTGTGACCTCAATGATGCTTAAAGAAGCCGTTTCCGCCGCCGAATGCGTCGCCCTGCAACTGGCCAGCGACACGGAACGCTACGCGGAACTGGGCCGCAAATTGAGGAGCACCTCGTTCTCAACCGCGCTGACCATCGCGCGCGGCAGCTCCGACCACGCCTGCAACTACGTCGCCTACCTGATCATGGCGCGCCTGGGCCGTGTCGTGGCATCCCTGCCGATGTCGCTGGTCACGCTGAACAAATCGCCGCTGGTGACGCGCGATACCCTGGCCATCTCGATCTCGCAATCGGGCCAGAGCCCGGACGTGGTTGAACCGATCCGCTACTTCCGCGATGGCGGCGCCACCACCGTGGCCCTCGTCAACGACATCGATTCGCCGCTGGCGCACGCCGCCGAATGGGCCATGCCCCTGCGCGCCGGCAAGGAACAGAGCGTCGCCGCCACCAAAAGCTTCATCACCAGCCTGGTCGCCGGTGCGCGCATGGTGGCCCAGTGGCAGAACGATCCCGAGCTGCTGGGAGGGCTGGAAGCGCTGCCCGAAGCGCTGCTCGAAGCGACCCGCGTCGACTGGTCGCCCGCCATCGACGTGCTGGCGCCGGCCCGCAACATCATGGTCGTCGGACGCGGCATCAGCTTCCCCGTGGCGCTGGAATCGGCCCTGAAATTCAAGGAAACCTCGGCCCTGCAGGCGGAAGCCTTCAGCGGCGCCGAAATCAAGCACGGCCCGATGGCCCTGATCGAAGACGGCTACCCGCTGCTGATTTTCGCCACGCGCGGCCCGACCCAGGCCGGCCTGCTGCAACTGGCCACGGAAATGCGCGGCCGCGGCGCCAAGGTCTTGCTGGCGGCACCCGCCGACGTGGCCGAACGCGACCTGACCCTGCCCGTGGCGGCCACGCCGGATCTCGACCCGATCGTCGCCATCCAGTCCTTCTATGTGATGGCGGCAAAACTGTCGGCCGCGCGCGGCATGGACCCGGATGCGCCGCGTCACTTGAGCAAAGTAACAAAAACAAACTAAGCAACAAGTAGTAACTTACGCCCCCCCAAAGGCAGAGACGGGGGTCGGACCTGAGGGTCCGGCCCCGGCACTTGCGGGGTCAGTCGCCAGGATAATAATAATGATCAAGAGACTGTTGGCAGTGTTTGCCTGCGCGGGCCTGCTCGCGCCGCAGGCATGGGCTGCCGAGAAAATCGAATTCTGGACCTTCAGCATGAAGCCCAAGTTCACGCCGTATTTCCATGCGGTGGTGGCGCGCTATGAGGCGCAGAATCCCGGTGTCAAAATCGAATGGATCGACTTCCCGTGGGACGTCATCCAGACCAAGCTGGTCACGCGCATCGTGGCCGGCACGCCGCCCGCGCTGGTCAGCCTGAACGTGCCCTGGGCCGACGAATTTGCACGCGACGGCTTGCTCACACCCGTCGATGGCCTGATCAAGGAAGCGCGCGCCAGCTACATTCCCAGCGCCCTGGAGGACTTGCGCTTCAAGGGCCGCACCTACGGTTTTCCCATGTACAGCAATGTCGCGGTGATCGCCTTCAATACCGCCATTTTCAAACAGGCCGGGCTCACGCGCGGCCCCGCCAGCCTCGATGAACAACTGGCGTTCGCGCGCCAGATCGCGCAGCGCACGGGCAAGGCCGGCATCGCCCCCGCCCTCTCGAAAATCGACGGCCTGTTCATGCAGCAGGGCCTGGCCGTCATCACCGACAACCGCGCCGTCTTCAATTCGCCGCAGCACGTGGCGCTGGTGCAGAAACTGGCCGACACCTACAAGGTCGGCGGCCTGTTGAAGGAAAGCCTGTTCGCCGAAGACAATTTCCCGGCCGTGATCGACGCCTACAAGGGCGGCCGCCTGGGCATGCTGCTGGCGCCGCCCACGGCCATGCAGCGCATCCGCGGCGATGCGAAAGACATCTACGCCATCACCGACGTGGCGCCTGCGCCGCTGGGCCCCACTGGCATCGCCGACGGCGGCTGGCTCGTGCACTTCGCCATCCCGAAAGGCGTGCCGGCGCGCCAGCTGCCCTCGGTGGGCAAGTTCGCGCGCTTCCTGACGAACGACGAAAACCAGCTGGCCTTCGCGCGCCAGGCCAGCGTCTTCCCCACCACCGTGAAAGCGGCGGCCGACCCGTTTTTTCTGTCCACGCCGAAAAATGCGGGCGCGGCCGAAAAGGCCGTGGCCGCCGGCGCCCTGTCGATGGGCCACTCGCGCACGCTGTACGTGGCCGGCATCGACGACTACGACGAACTGCGCCGCTCGCTGGTAAAGGCCGTCGAGGCGGGCGTGACGGGCAAGCAGGACGTGAAGCAGGCGCTCGACCAGGCCGTCGCCATCTGGAACCGCAAGCTGGCCACCCTGCCGCGCCACTAAGGACACCATGAAACTCGCCCACCGCCATACCGTGCAAGCCTGGTTGTTCCTCGCCCCGGCCCTGCTGCTGCTGGCCGCCTTTTCCTTCTGGCCCGTCGGCTACGGCTCCGTGCTGGCCTTCACCGACTACAGCCTGATACGCGAGACGCGCTTCGTCGGCCTCGATAACTTCCGCTACATCTTCAACAACGAGATGTTCGTCTCGGGCCTGAAAAACTCGCTGATGTTTTTGCTGATGGTGCCCTTCGTGCAGGTGGGCGCCATCACGCTGGCCGTGCTGGTGAACAACCGCCTGCCCGGCATCCGTTTGTTCCGCGCCGCCTTCTACGTGCCCGTGGTGACGACCGTGTCCGTGGTCGGCATCATGTGGGGCTTCATGTTCCACGAACAGGGCGCGCTGAACTACGTGATGATGACGTTAAAACTGGTGAACGCGCCCCTGGGCTGGCTGTCGAACGACAGCCAGGCCCTGTTTGCCGTGATGTTCGTCACCCTGTGGCGCGGCCTGGGCTGGTACATGGTGATGTACCTGGCAGCGCTGCAATCGATCCCGTCGGACATGCAGGAAGCGGCCATGCTCGACGGCGCCAACCGCTGGCAGCGCTTCTGGAAGATCACCGTACCGATGCTGCGCCCGACCATCATGCTGTGCTCCATCCTGTCCGTGCTGGCGGCCCTGAAGGCGTACCAGGAAGTCGACGTGCTGACACAGGGCGGCCCGATGAATTCCACCTTCACGGCGCTGTACTACGCGTATGACCAGGGCTTGAAGCACTTGAAACTGCCGCGCGCGCTGGCCGCCAGCTTCGTCGTGTCCCTATTCTGCATCGGTATCGCCCTGCTGTGCCTGCGCTACCTCAAACCCAAGCACCGCTGACCGGGACAAGACCATGCAAAAACGTTCCCGTCCCCTGAAAACCCGTCTGCACATACTGGGCCACTATGCCGTGCTGTGCGCGATCGCCCTCGTCTGCGTCTTCCCGTTCTGGTGGACCCTCGTGACGGCCATTTCCACGCAAGGCAATATCTTCGCCTTCCCGCCCACCTTCTGGCCGCAGGCGCCGTCCTTCGAGAACTTCATCGAAGTGTTCAACGCGATTCCCATCTGGTCGTTCTTCAAGAACTCCGTGCTGATCGCCGTGTTGACCGTGTTCTGGAAACTGCTGCTGTGTTCCCTGGCCGCGTATCCGCTGGCGCGCCTGAAATTCCGTGGCCGCAAGCTGGTGTTCGGCCTGATCCTCGCCACCCTGGTGCTGCCGTCGGAGGTGAACTTTCTCGTCAACTTCATCACCATCACGCAAATGAGCCTGGTCGACACCTACACGGGCGTGATCCTGCCCAACGTGGTGACGGCCGTGGCCATCTTGCTGCTCAAGCAGGCGTTCGAGGAAGTGCCGCAGGACCTGATCGACGCGGCCAGGGTCGATGGCGCGTCCGAATGGGTCATCTTCAGCCGCATCATGCTGCCGCTGATTACGCCATGGCTGGCCACCGTCGGCATCCTGACGGCCGTCGAATCGTGGAATGAGTACATCTGGCCGTCGATCGTCATGAGCAAGCCCGATGAATTCCCGCTGTCGGTGGGCGTGCTGTACTTGCGCGGCACCTTCGGCAGCAGCACGCGCGTGATCGCGGCCGGCACCTTGATCACCATCGTGCCGACCCTGCTCGCCTTCCTGTTTACCCAACGCTTCTTCATGCGCGGCATGGACGGCGCAGTCAAATGAAAACATCTCTCGATAAGGAAGCCTCCATGCACGACAAGCGCACCAACATTGGCAAACGCAGCCCGATTTCCTGGGTGCCGACCTTGTACTTCGCCCAGGGCTTGCCGTTCTACGCCGTGGCCCTGGTGGCCGGCCTGATGTTCAAGAGCATGGGCGTGCCGAACGACCAGATCGCCCGCTGGACGGGCCTGATCGGCTTTGCCTGGGTCTTCAAGTCGCTGTGGAGTCCCTTCCTGGAACTGGCGTCGAGCAAGAAGACCATGGTGGTGCTGTTCCAGTTCGCCGGTGGCCTGAGCCTGGGCCTGATCGCGCTGGCGCTGCAAACGCCGCTGTGGTTTGCAGCCTGCATCGCCGTGCTGTTCGTCGCCGCGCTGGCCTCGTCGACGCACGACATCGTCTGCGACGGCCTGTATATCGCCAGTCTGTCGGACAAGCAGCAGGCGGCCTACGCCGGCTGGCAAGGCGCCTTCTTCAACGCGGGCAAGTTCATCTCGCTGGGCGGCCTGGTGATCCTGGCCGGCTACCTGGAGAAAAAAATCGGCATCCAGCCCGCCTGGTCGGTGATCTTCCTGATCATCGGCGCCATGATGCTGTCGCTGGCCGCGTACCACCTGTGGGCGCTGCCGCAGGTGCGCAATGCGGCCGTGGCCGACAAGAGCGTGGCCGGCATCAGCCGCACCCTGTGGGACGTGCTGGTGGACTTCCTGAAAAAACCCGGCATCTGGGGCATGATCGCCTTCATCATCCTGTTCCGCGCGGGCGAGGCGCAAGTGCAGACCATCGGCCCGCTGTTCCTGCGCGAAGCGCGCGAACTGGGGGGACTCGGCCTGTCGACGACGGAAGTGGGCGCCGTGTACGGCACGGCCGGCACCGTGGCCTTTTTGCTGGGCAGCATAGGCGGCGGCTACTTCACGTCGTGGCTGGGCCTCAAGCGCGCCATGTTCTTCCTGATCCTGGCCATGAACTTGCCGAACCTGGTGTTCTACTACCTGAGCCACAGCATGCCGACCGACCTGACCCTGATCACGGCCGCGCTCAGTGTGGAAATGTTCGGCTATGGCTTCGGCTTCGTCGGCCTGATCCTGTTCATGATGCAGGTGGTTTCTGTCGGCAAGTACCAGACGGCCCACTATGCGTTCGCCACCGGCGTGATGCAGCTGGGCTTCGTGCTGTTCAAGATGATCAGCGGCGACATCCAGACGGCGCTCGGCTACAAGACCTTTTTCCTGTGGGTGCTGGTGTCGGCCGTGCCCGTATTGATCCTGTCGCGCTTCATGCGCATCGGCCCGAAGGATACCTCCGACCCGTCTGACGCCGGCGCCACGTCCGCGCCGGCCAGCGCCAGCTAGGAATCGCACAACCCATGGCACACATCGTTTTAAAGAACATCGTCAAGCTGTACGACGACAAGCACCCCGTCATCCACGGCATCGACCTCGATATCCGCGACGGCGAATTCGTCGTCTTCGTGGGGCCGTCCGGCTGCGGCAAATCGACCCTGCTGCGCATGATCGCCGGGCTGGAAGACATCACGGACGGCGAGCTGCATATCGGCGGCCAGCTGGCCAACGATATCGCGCCGGCCGAGCGGGGCCTGGCCATGGTCTTCCAGAGCTACGCCCTGTATCCGCACATGACGGTGTACGAGAACATGGCCTTCGCCCTCTCCCTGGCCGGACATAAAAAGGCCGAGGTGCGCACCGCCGTCGAGCGCGCGGCCGACATCCTGCAGATCACGCCACTGTTGAAACGCAAGCCGAAGGACCTGTCGGGCGGCCAGCGCCAGCGCGTGGCCATCGGCCGCGCCATCGTGCGCAAGCCCAAGGTCTTCCTGTTTGACGAACCGCTGTCGAACCTCGATGCTTCGCTGCGCGTACAGATGCGCGTGGAAATTTCGCGCCTGCACCAGGAGTTGAAGACGACCATGATCTACGTCACGCACGACCAGGTCGAAGCCATGACCCTGGGCGAGCGCATAGTCGTCTTCAACGGCGGGCGCATCGAGCAGGTGGGCAGTCCGCACGAGTTGTATAACAATCCCGGCAACCTGTTCGTCGCCGGCTTCCTCGGCGCGCCGAAGATGAACTTCATCGCCTGCGAGGCCGTGGCCTGCGGCCCCGGCTCGGTGGCCGTGCGCCTGCCTGGCGGCGCCGTGATCGACATCGAGGCGCAAGGTGACGCTGTGGCGCCGGGCAACCAGCTGACCCTGGGCGTGCGGGCCGAGCATGTCAGCCTGCAGGACGGGGCGACGACGAACAACAACGTCGTCGACGCCACTGTCAGCCACGTCGAATACCTGGGCGACGTGGCCATCGTTTACGCCAGCATGCGGGGCGTGACCGAGATGCTGGCCGTCAAGCTGCCGGCCGAGGAGGGCTTGCGCCAGGCGGGCGACGCCATGCGCCTGCATCTGCCGCCGCAGCGCTGCCTGCTGTTCGATGCCAAAGGGCAAGCCCTGGCGCGCACGTTTGGCGCTCCAGCCCAGCCGTTTATGTGACAATAGCCGTTGTTTACCATGCTGCCGCCCTTTGACTTGTGCGGTCAGGATGGCAGAATACGTGTTTTTTTAGATTCCCTGCCCCCGGCAAATGCCGCCGCACCCTGTTGCGGCAGCCAGTACCGGAGCGTATTTTTGTTATTGATTGAAGGATAACCCATGTCCCAATTCCGTCTTGCCCGTCTTAGCTTGCTCCTGGCCGCCATCGGCCTCAATGTCCTGCCAGCCCTGTCGCACGCGCAGGATGCCAAGCCGGCCGCAGCCGCCGGTGCGCCTGTCGCCGCGCCGGCCGATTCGGTACGTCCTGAAGTGTTCAAGCTGCTCGATCCGGTTGCCGTGAAGGCATCGATGGATGCGAAAAACTACGCCGACGTACAAAGCCGCATCGACCAGGCTGCCGCCATTCCCGCCCTGACGCCGTATGAAACGTTCGTGCTGAACCGCCTGCGCGTGGCGCTGGCGTCGACCACCAACAATGCACCGATGGCCATGACGGCGCTGGAAGCGGTCATCGAATCAGGCAAGCTGGACAAGAAAGCCCAGGGCGACTTCATCCAGGCGCTGGCCAGCTACCACTACAACGCCAAGGATTATCCGAACGCCATCAAGTGGTTCACCCGTTACCAAACGGAAACAGGCGACGTGACCACCATGCGCCCGTACATCATCCGCGCCTACTACTTCAGCAATGATTTCGCGCGCGCGAAACAGGAACTGATGGCCGACCTGACGGCCAAGCAGCAAGCGGGCAAGACGCCGACCATCGAAGAATTGCAATTGCTGGCCAACACGGGTTCGAAAAGCAAGGACCCGGCCACCTACCTGGTCGCCATGGAAAACCTGGTGCGCTACTACCCGTCGGATGACTACTGGAGCGATCTGCTGAGCCGCACGCAAGGCAAGGCCGGCTATTCCGACCGCTTCGCGCTCGACGTGCTGCGCCTGCAATTCAAGGCCGTGGGCACCATGCCGCCGCAAGATTACAGCGACATGGCTGAAATCGCCCTGCAAAACGCCTTCCCGACGGAAGCGAAAAAAGTGCTGGACGCCGGCTTTGCCAAAGGCGTACTGGGCACGGGAGCAAATGCCGCCAAGCACAAGAAACTGCGCGACCAGGCCAACAAGGCTGCCGCCGACGATGCGAAGAACATCGCCAGCGGCGAAGCGTCGGCCATGAAGAGCAAGGATGGCACGGGCTTGATCAACCTCGGCTACGCCTTCGTGACGATGGACCAGTTCGACAAAGGTATCGACCTGATCCAGAAAGGCATCGCCAAGGGCGGCCTGAAGCGTCCTGAAGACGCCAAGCTGCGCCTCGGTTATTCCTACGCCATGGCTGGCAAGAAAGATGACGCCATCAAGGTCCTGGAAACGGTCAAGGGCGGCGACGGCGTGGGCGACCTGGCCCGCTACTGGATCCTGTGGCTGAACCGTCCTGCCACGGCAGCGGCGGCACCGGCAGCAGCGGCACAGTAATTCCTGTTCCCGCCAGCATGCGCAAGGCAGTTCCCGGCTCACGCCGGGGCTGCTTTTTTTTCGACCTTTTTCACTCCCCCATGCCGCCAGCCACCGCCTCCGCACCTGTACCTGAACGATTGACCAGCCTGGATGCCTTCCGCGGCTGCGTGATCGTCGTCATGATCTGGGTCAACTATCTGGCCGGCATGCCCGGCATCGCCTGGTGGCTCGAACACGCGGGGCCCCGCGCCGACGGCATCACCTTGCCCGACCTGGTCTTTCCCGGCTTCCTGTTCATGGTCGGCATGGCCATACCGCTGGCCTCGCAGCGCCATTGCGGCCACGTCACGCCCGCCCTGCTGGGACGCCTGCTGTGGCGCTCCGCCAGCCTGATGCTGGCCGGCGTGGTGCTGGCGAATGCCTACCGCTACGATGCGCAGGCAGCGCCGCTGCCGCACGCCGTCTACTTCCTGCTGTTTTACGTGGCCATGATCCTGCTGTGGCGCCAGGGCGCGGGCAAGCTGGAGCTGGCCGTGGGCGGCGCGCTGATGCTGTTCCTGCTGGCGACGTTCCGCGGAGAGCTGAACAGCGAATTTTCCAGCACCTGGCTGCAGCCGTCCTGGTGGGGCATCCTCGGCATGATAGGCTGGTCCTACCTGCTGTGCAGCCTGCTGTACCTGGCGTGCCGGGGCAGCGGCACGGCCCTGATGGGCATGTTCGCCCTGCTGCTCATGCTGTATATGGGCGGCATGGCGGGCAGCCTCGATTTCCTGCCGGCAGGCGTCAACGCCTTCGTCAACGTGCCGCAGGTGCTCGGTTCGACGGCAGCCAATGTACTGGCCGGCACCGTGGTGGGCCAGCTGTTCCTGCGCGGCGCCGCCCTGAGCCATGGGCAGCGCGTCCGCTTCATGGCGTGGTTCGCGCTGGGCATGTTCGCGGCCGGCATGCTGCTGCGGCCGTATCACCACATCAACAAGATCGCGGCGACGGAGTCCTACACGCTCGTGTGCAGCGCCCTCATCCTGGCCTTGTTCCTCGTGTTTTACATCGTCATCGACGTGTGGCGCTGGCGCGCCTGGGCCGTGGTGCTCTTGCCGGCCGGCACCAATGCCCTGTTCGCCTACATCGTGCCCGACCTGTGGCAGCAGCTGGCGGCCGTGCTGCACCTGCCGCCCTTCTGGTGGCCGTATCTGGCAACGGGCGGCGCGGCCGGACTGTGGAACGCGGCCGCCGTCACCGCCCTGATGCTGTTTTTCACTGCCCTGGCCACGCGTTACGGGCTGAAATTGAAATTTTAGACCTTGATGTAGATCTTGCGCTTGTCCATTGCGTAGGCGATCAGCCAGCACAGCAGCATGAAGCTGACGGCAAACAGTAAGGAAGCCATGCGCGCCGGCGCCCAGCCCGTGAACCAGTGCTGGTACAGCCACTGATACAGGTTGCCGCCGCCGATGCGCACGGTAAACGCGATGATCACCAGCACTTCCGACACCAGGTAGATGAACAGGGTGTTCTTGCCGAAGACTTCAAAGAAGTAGGTCCAGCACGTCATTTGACGCACGTCAATGATGAACATCAGCAGCGCCAGCAGCAGCAAGTCCAGGCCGATGCCCAGCATCACATAAGAGCTGGTCCACAGCTTCTTGATGATCGGAAAAACTTCGTTCCAGCACAGGGCCACGGCCACGCAGATGACGCCGGCCACGGCCAGCCGAACCAGGCTGGAACGCAATTGCGCCGGCGCCGCCTGGCGCACGAAGCTGCCCGCCAGGTAGCCAGCAATCACATTGACGATGGACGGCAAGGTGCCCAGCACGCCCTCCGGGTCGAAGGCGATGCCTTCGCCGTGGTACAAATGGCTGTCGCCCAACAGGAATAGGTCGAGCTTGGCCGGCGCATTGCCGTGCAGGCTGTAGTCGCCAAAACAGGCCAGGATGGCCCAGTAGCCGAGCAAGGCGCAGGCGCTGAAGACGAGCGCGCCGCGCGTCTTCCCGTAATGCAGGATAAGGGCGGCGGCCAGATAGCACACGGCGATACGCTGCAGCACGCCGGGAATGCGCGTGTGCGACAGCGGCGACCAGGCGAACTGGCCCGCGTCGTCGATCTTGAAGAAGGGAAACCAGTACAGCAAAAAGCCCAATAGAAAGATCAGCGCGCTGCGCTTGCACAGCCGGGCCAGCACGGCGCCGTGTCCCAGGTGTTCATACTTGCCCAGTGCAAAGGCCAGCGCATTGCCGACGACAAACAAAAAGCTGGGAAAGACCAGGTCCGTGAGGGTAAATCCATGCCATTCGGCATGCAGGAAAGGCGCATACACGGCGCCCCAGTCGCCAGGCGTATTGACGACAATCATCAGGGCGACGGTCAGGCCGCGCAGGACGTCGAGGGCGAGGTAGCGTTGAGGTGCAATAGTCATGGTCAAACAATTCAAAAAGATAAAAACCAGCTTCCCGCTTGTGGCGGAAAGCCAGTAAAAAAAACTACAACTTGGCGCGCAGGCCAAAGTAAAACTGGCGGCCATTCGAATACAGGGCCGTCGGCTGGTCCTGGTTGGCGCCGTAATACTTGAGCACCGGATTGTTCAGGTTCAGCACATCGAAGGTCAGCGAATAGCGCTCGTCGATCTTGTAGTTGAGCGATGCGGCCAGGTTGCCCACGCCATGCACATACTGGGGCGAGCTGCTGAACAGGCCGGCCAGGAAGCTGGAGCGGTAGGTATAGGCCAGGCGCGCGCTCAGCCGCTCGTCCTCGTAATAGCCTTCCAGGTTGTAGGTGCCGCGCGAGCTGCCGACCACGGCGGCGCCATCGTCGGCCTTGCCATTCGTATAGGTGTAATTGCCCACCACGCCGAAACCGCCCCACAAGCCCTGCTGGTAACTGAGTTCCACACCCTTGTTCTTGGCGCCGATATTCGTCGGCGACTGGATCACATAGGTGTTGAATTTCTTGAAGGTATTATTGTAGTAGCTCACGGGCGTCGTACCAAACGTCACGTACGATTTCATGTCCATGTAGAAGGCCCCCACGGACAGCATGGCCTTGGGAGCGAAATACCATTCCAGCGTAGCGTCGTAGTTGGTCGAGCGTATCGGTTTCAGGTCCGGATTGCCGCCCGTTCCCGTCAGCAACTGGTCGTTCAGGTTGACGGCGCCCACCAGGGCGCTGTAGTCGGCGCGCGCCATGGTTTTCGCCACCGCCGCGCGGGCCACCAGATCCTTGCTGAGGTCAAACTTGATGTTCGCGCTCGGCAGCACATCTGTGTAGTTGTGCTTGACGACGGTGGGCGTGTAGCTGCCGAAAATGTTTTCCTTACCGATCGGGTTCTCGCCGCCCGGTACGTTCGTCACCGTCGTCTGCTGCGTGCGCACCACGCGCACGCCCACGTTGCCGCGCCATTTGTTGCCTGCCAGGTTGGCCATGATGTAGGCCGCGCTATCCTTTTCCTTCACGTCCAGTTCGGCCGGCCAGTTGCGCGAGTTCGGCCCGCCCGTATTGTCATATTTGTTGGCCCACGCCACCAGGTCGGCCGGATCGAGCTGCCAGTAGCGTCCCTGTGCATTGCCGCCCAGGCCCTTGCCGTAGTCGCCGGGATAGGTGCCGCCATTCCACTTCGGCAAGGGTGCATTCGTGGTGCCGTCGCACACGGCGCAGCTGCGGTTTTCCGGCCACGCCACATTGCGGTGGTGTTCCGTATAGCGCGCGCCGAACTTCAGCGATTCCAGCACGCCGTAATCCATGCTCAGCTCGCCTTCGGCCTGGCCGTATTTTTCCGTGTCCAGGGTTTCCACGTGGGAACCCCAGGCCGATGCCGTTACCGCATTCGATAACCTGGAAATGTCGAGACCAGGGAAATTCAGCCTGGCCGGCGACAGGCCGTTCAGCTGGTACGACACGCCCACACCGGTCAAGCCCGCCTCATAGCCGAGGTCGACGGGTGTTTCGCCGATGCCGCGCGTGTAGCCGAGGCTGCCCGTGATGCGCAGGCGCTCGCTGGGGCGGTAGCTACCGTTGAAGTCGATGTAGGCGGTCGACGAGTTCGAGCCGGGGCGGTAGATCTGGTCCACCAGGGCCGGATACAGCTGACCGTTGTACGGCGTGGTGGCATTCGCGGCAGGAAACTGCGACGCGGGAAAATCGGCTGCCACCAGGGTATTGTTCTTGACCGTAAACGCGCTGGGAATCACACCCACATGCTTGCCGTCATTGTCGACGGCATTCAGGTTGGCGCCCGGCTGGTTATAAAAGCTGCGGTTGTAATTGGCTGCGTCCAGCTTGGAATAGAAGCCGTTGACGTCCAGCATCAAATCAGACGTCGGCTTGAATTGCAGATCGATGCTGCCGCCCTGGCGCTTGCGTACCTGTTCGAACAGGGCCGAGTTGATGCCCAGCGGCGCCAGCACGCCGGCCAGTTCCGGATGCTTTTGCGCGGCCGGGCTGTCGGCGTCGATGGCGCCATACCCGAAGAATTCCTGCCCGTCGCGGCGTTCGTGGCGCTTCTCGGAAAACACCTGGAACAGCACGCCCATGGTCTTCGCTTCGTTCTTCCAGTTGAACAGGGCATTCATTTGCGGATCGGTCTTGCCCGGCAAGTCCGCGTAGATGGCTTGCACGGCCAGCTCGGCCGTGAACGGCTGCTTGAAACTGAGGGGCTTGCGCGTCTCGATATTGATGGAGCCAGCCACGCCGCCTTCCACCAGGTCCGCCTGCGCGCTCTTTTGCACGGTGACGCGGCTGACGATTTCCGACGGCAGCAAGGCAAAGCTGACGCTGCGCCCCACGGTGCCCACCTGGTCGGTGACGAACCAGTCGCCCGTACCCACGGCGTGGCCGTTGATCAGGGTTTGCGTCAGGCTGGGACTGGTGCCGCGGATGCTGACCCGGTCATTTTCCGAGAAGCCGCCCTCGCCGCCGGCCGACGAGGAAATATTCACGCCCGGCACGCGCTGCACGGCATCGGCCACGTTCTTGTCGGGCAACTTGCCGATGTCTTCCGCACTGACGACGTCGATCACGGAATCGCTGTTTCGCTTCTGGCTCAGCGACTGCTCCAGCGAAGCGCGGATACCGGTAACGACGACTTCCTGCATCGCCGGCGAGGCGGACTGGGCTTGCTGCGCCTGTGCCGCCATATTGATGGACAACAAAGCGGCTGCGGCGGCGATGGGGTGTAATACGGGATGCAAACGGCTGTTCATAGACTCCTCGTTATGGATGCCCGCCGCGCTGGCGGGACGGTTTTATGGATGAGTACAGACGGCAAACGACGGGGTGCAGCAGAAAGGGACAAAGACCGGCGGGAGCGCCGAAAAAAAAGGCAAGCCCCTGAAACAGGAACTTGCCTTGAAAGACCGAGGAAGACCGGGCCTGACGCGGGTGCATCAGGCCGGATCGTCTTGCTTACAGCTTGCCGCGCAGGCCCAGGTAGAAGGTACGGCCATTGCTGTAGAACGCGCGTGGCTGATCCTTGTTTTCGGCGTACATCTTGATGGTTTCGTTGGTCAGGTTAAGCGCATCGAACGTGATCGTGAAGTGCTCGTTGATCTTGTAGTTGAGCGAACCTGCCAGCGTGCTGCTGTCGTCGACGTGCTGGCTGGCGCCACGGTCCACGCCGGCCTTGTAGGCCGAGCGATAGTTGTAGGCCAGGCGCGCGCTAAAACCGTGTGCTTCGTAGAAAGCGGTCAGGTTATAGGTGTTTTTCGACGCGTTCAGCAATTCGCTGCCATCGTTCAGCTTGCCGTCGGCGTAGGTGTAGTTGGCCAGTACGCCGAAATCACCGAACACCGGTTGCTGATAGCTCAACTCGACGCCCTTGTTCTTGCCCTTGGTGTTGTAGGACTCGGTCACCTGGAACACCCTGTCAGCACCAACCTTGGTATTGAAATAGGTGGCGTTGACGTTACGTTGCGCCACGATCGAATTCAAATCCATGTAGAAGATGCCGGCCGAGACCGCCGATTTTGGCGCGAAATACCACTCGGCGCTGACTTCGGCATTGTTCGAACGCACAGGATTGAGGTTGATATTGCCCTTGGTACCACTCAGGGAATCCTCATTCAGCGATACGGCGCCGCCCAACGCGCTATAGTCAGGGCGCGCAATGGTCTTGGCCAATGCCGCGCGCACAACGAGATCGTTGCGGACATCAAACTTGATGTTGGCGCTAGGCAGGAAGTCGTTATAGCTGCGATCATAAGTGTTTTGCGAGTAGGCGCCAAATGCGGAACCTGTGATCGGACCGCCGCTGGCATTCACCGTCGTGGACTGCTTGGTATGGACGGCGCGCACGCCGAAGTTACCGCTCCAGTTATCGCCGGTCAGATTAGCCATACCGTAGACTGCCTGGGTTTTTTCCTGCAGCTTGAATTCATCGCGCCAGTTGTGGCGAGCGACGCGGTCAGGATTGCGGTTGCCCGGAATCGCCGCCCATTTTGCCAGGGCATCGCCGTCATAGCGGAAATAGTTGGTAGGCAAATTGCCGCCCAGGTTGGAAGCGAAATTACCCGGATACAGCGTACCGTTCCAGATGGGGCCGGCACTGTCCAGACCTGTCGCGCCAGGCCCCGTTTCAAATGGGTGCTCGGCGGTACGTTTATGGTCGGTGAAGCGCGCGCCAAACTTGATGGAATCCCAAATGCCGCTCGACAGGCGCAATTCGCCATCGATCTGGGTATACAGTTCCTTGTCGACCGACTGCGATTCCCCGCCACCGATCCACGCCGTGCCCAATGGCGCCGTGGTCGTGCCGCCCGGATAGGAAACGGTAGCCGGACTCATGCCATTGAGCGCATAGTTCATGCCGCCATCGACCTTGTTTTGGTAGTACACATCATCACGGTCGTAGCCCACGCCGTGGGTCTTGCCCAGCTTGCCGGTGAAGGTCAGGTCCTTGCTGGCGCGGTACTTGAAGTTGAAGTCCAGATAGTACGTTTCACCGCCTGCGTCCGGACGATAAATATTGTCGACCTCGCCGGCATTCTTCGTGAAGTTCGCCGCCACGAGCGTATTATTGCGCACCGTGTAGGACGTCGGCACCATCCCCGCATTGATCGAGCCACTCGGCGCGGCCAGGTGGTTGGTATTCGAATGCGGCGCCTTCAATTGCGAATAGAATCCATTCAAATCCAGCGTCAGATCCTTGTTCGGCTTGAACTCGATATCAAACGCACCACCCTCACGGGTTTTCTTTTGCTGGAAGAAACTCGCGCCTATGAAGGTAGGGGCCAGTACGCCCACCAGATCAGGATGCGCCTGCGCAGCAGCCTTGTCGGCAGAAATCGCCGTGTAACCGAGGATTTCCTGGCCATCACGACGCACTTCCGACTTTTGCGAGAAACCCTGCACCATGATCCCCAGCGTATTGTCGTCGTTTTTCCAGTTCACCATACCGGAGAATTGGGGCTGGGTTTTCTCCGACAGGTCATTGTAGTTGGCCTGAATCGAGCCTTCGGCCGTCAACTTGTTCTTGAACTCCAGCGGGCGGCGCGTGATCACGTCGATCGCACCGGACACGCCGCCTTCCACCAGATCAGCGGTGGCGCTCTTTCTCACCACTACCGAGCTCACCAGCTCGGATGGCAGCAAGGAAAAACTGCTGCTGCGGCCCACGTTGCCGCCGAATTGGTTCAGCACGAACCAGTCGCCGGTGCTGATGGCGTGGCCGTTGAACAGGGTTTGCTGCAAGCTGGGGCTGGTGCCGCGCAGGCTGACGCGGTCGTTTTCGCCGAAGCCGCCTTCGCCGCCGGCCGACGATTGGGTATTCACACCTGGCAGGCGCTGGATCGCGTCAGCCACGTTACGGTCTGGCATCTTGCCGATATCTTCGGCGGTGACTACTTCCACCACGGAATCCGCATTACGTTTTTGCTTCAGCGATTTTTCCAGCGAGGCACGCACGCCGGTCACCGTCACCACGGTGGCCACGTCTTCGGCAGGCGCTTCCTGCGCCTGCGCCGAAAAGGACAGACCGGCGACCATCACGGCAACGGCCGCAGCGATCGGCGTACGGCTACGCGAACCGGATTTCACGACGGCAGCTGCAGGTGTCAAATTGCGTTTCATGTACTCCCCCTTGATTTAGGCTCCAGGATTGGAACCTTTTCATTTTTAACGTAGGTCTTCTTTCCAGCCCGCCTACTACTGCGGCATGCTGCAGACCCTTCGGCACAACCACTTACAAAACCAATTCAACGCCAATATACTACTATCCAATACCAGAACACTACCAGTTGCAACTTTTTTTTTATAACGTTGTTTGAATCACACAGACCACTTCAGCGAAATCAATTTGTAGCCCGTGTGAGCGGGGTAAATACCAGCGAGGGCAGGCATAAATTGCCGCCCTGATAATTCAAATTGGTTTTATAACGGTCTTTTTTGGTATTATCCAGCGACATAAAACAGATACAGAGCGCGTCTGCAACGCGCCGTAACGGAGACCTTCAGCGTATGACAACCCTGGCTCACATCATGCAAGGCCTGGGGCAGACGAGTAGCCTGCCCCTGTACCAGCAACTGCAGCGCGCGCTGCGCGAAGCGATCGACAAGCGCATCCTCGGCCCCGACGAAGCCCTGCCGGCCGAGCGCCAGCTGGCCAGCGACCTGGCCGTCTCGCGCATTACCGTGCGCAAGGCCATCGATGGCCTCGTCAACGAAGGCTTGCTGGTGCGCCGCCCCGGCTCGGGCAATTTCATCAATACGCGTATCGAGAAAAACTTCGCAAAACTGACCTCTTTTTCCGAGGATATGCGGGCGCGCGGACGCACGCCGCGCAGCGTGTGGCTCAAGCGCGCAGAGGGCACCGTGACGCCGGAAGAAGCCTTGCGCCTGCGGCTGTCGCCGGGTGCGCCCGTGTACCGCTTCCACCGCATCCGCTATGCGGACGAAATACCGATGTGCCTGGAATACGCGACCATCGTCGCTAGTTGCCTGCCGGCGCTCGACGCCGTCGACGTGTCGATGTACGACGCGCTGGAACAGGCGGGCAACCGGCCCGTGCGCGCCCTGCAGCGCCTCAGCGCGCTGTTGCTGACGGGCGAGCAGGCAAGCCTGCTGCAGGCGGAGGAAGGCGACGCGGGCTTGTCGGTGGAAAGGCTGGGCTTTTTGCGCGATGGCCGCGCCGTGGAATTTTGCCGCTCCTACTTCCGCGGCGATATGTATGACTTCGTGGCTGAATTAAGTACCAATTAATACCAATCGCCGCATTTCACGAATACCAGATAACACCATTTATTGCAGTGCAATATATATGCCGCCATCACGCCTATTATATGCACGGCCATGGCGAATGAATCGGCGGCGATTATCTGACCTGCGTACGGAGAATATAAAAAGGGCTGCGCAATGCGTTTTTGCGCGTTGCAGCAAAATCTGACTTTTCCCATCAGGAAGAAGGCATGGTGCGGCGTCCCGCGCACAGCAGCATCACGCCCAGCGCCACGCAGAGCCAGCCGAACAGCGGCCCCAGCCATCCAGCCCAGGTGGCGACGGACGGGTGCGCCGGCAACGGCGCCAGCAAGGTGCTGCCCGGCATGACGCTGCTGGCCCGTTCCGCCAGCACGCGGCCATACGCGTCGCTGACCGTCAGTACCCCCTCGCGCGCCGCGCGCAGCACGGCATAACCGTTTTCCACGCCGCGCACCACCGTCATGCGCGCGCCCATCCAGCCGTCCAGCTGAAAATCCCAGGCCGGCACCAGCATCGCCTGCACCCCGGCCGCGCCATACGTCTGCCCCAGGGGCGCGAAATGCATGTCCTTGCAGATGGCCAGGCCCATGGCCAGACCCGCCACCGGCTGCACGGCATACGCGCTGCCGGCAAGAAAATCACGCTCGGGCGGCGCCAGGTGATGTTTTTGATAGCTGACGGGCGCGGCGCCATCGGGCGCGAACAGCCAGGCCAGGTTGCGCCGGCCGGCAGCGTCTTGCACGCCGATGCCCAGGGTAATCCACGCGCCCGTGCCGCGCGCCAGCGCCTGGAAGCGCTGCCGCACGGCTTCCGCCTGCGCGGGCGCCAGCACGGCTATCTTTTCCGGCAACAGCACCAGCCTGGCGCCCTGCCCGGCCAGCTGTTCGACGTGGCGCACGTACTGGTCCCAGACGGCTTGCGCGCGTGCCGGCGGCGTGGCCGGGCCGATAAAGTCGTCGATGGCCGCCAGTCCCGCCAGTGGCCCGCTTGCTGCCGGTGCGCCCTGCACGCGCCAGGCGCCACCGCCAAACGCAGCCGCCAGCAGCAGCAACGTCGCGCCCGCCGCTGGCGCATACGCGCGCCCGCCGGCCAGCAGCAAGGCGAACGCGGACGGCGCCAGGCACAGCAGAAACAGCAGGCCAGGCACGCCGGCCAGGGCCGCCACCTGCAATATGTCAACATTGTCCGCTTGCGAATACGCAAGGCTGCCCCAGTTACCATCGGGCAGCAAGGCCGCCATCAGGGTATCGATGGCCACCCACAGCACGGGATACGCCAGCACCGTCCACGACGCCCGGTAACGCAGCACGAGGCGCCGCGTGGCCAGCACTACCAGCAGCCACAGCAGTGCCTTGACGGTGATCACGGTCAGCACGGCCGGCAAGGGCATGAGCAGGCGAAAATAACTGAAGTTGGATGACAGACCCAGCACGGTGGCCAGGAAGGTCATCCAGGCCGCATCGCGGCGCGACGAGCACAGGGCCAGCCACAGCACGGGCAACGGCGCGCACCAGGCCAGCGGGCCCAGCGGCTGCGGTCCCAGCACCCAGTACAGGGGCAGGCCCGCCGCCAGCGCGGCGGCGATTTGCGACAGGCGACGGCGCAGCGCGGTGGTGCCGGCGAACAGGGCCGGCGCAGACAAGGTATCGGGCATGCTCATGCTTTCAGGGGAAGCCAAATTTCCACGCCGCCGACGCCGCTGGCGGGATCGAATTGCCGGTCGTAGCGTTCAAAGTCGGGCGCGTCGGCCACTTCCAGTCCCGACTGGGGCAGCCACTCGTTCCACACCGTGCGCCAGGTGGCGCGGATGGTGGAAATATGCCCGCGGTGATGAAACACGGCATAGCGCCGCGGCGCGATGCGCAGTCGCGTCCAGCCATCGGGCGACTGTGAAAAATCGCTGACCGGCATGGCGCACAGGTAATCGAAATTGCCCGCGTCGTCATTGTTGCAGCACACGCCATACACGAGCTGGCCGGGCGCCACATGGGGCAGGAAGCGCTGCCACAGGGCGGGAATGCCGGCAGACGATTCCGCGCAATACCGCTCAACGAGGCCCGCCACCAGCAAGGCGGGCCCTTGCTCGAAACGGGGCGGCGCCAAAGGCACGCCAGGCGCCACATCCATTTTAATGGCTTCCACCAGCGCCAGGTCGGCGACGTGGCGCTGGGCCCGCACCTTTTCCGGCGTGACATGGAACTGCTCGCGAAAGGCCCGCGTAAAGGCTTCATGGGAACTGTAGCCCGCTTCCAGGGCAACGGCGAGGATGTCTTGCGCTCCCAGGGCCAGCGCGCGTGCCGCCTCGCTGAGCCGGCGCGCCCGCACATAGCGCATCACGGAGTGGCCCGTGGCCAGGCCGAACGCGCGCGTCAAATGACATGGCGAAGCGCCGCCCACGTGGGCGATATCGCCGAGCGAGAGATCGTCCGCATAATGCGATTCGATATACCAGAGTGCCTTGGCCAGATAGTGCATGAGCGCTTCCCGTTGAACGAGCAGCGACTGTAGCATTTTCAGCAAGCCGTGGCTTGACCGGAATTGCGCAATACGGGCTAGCGGAACACCTGACAAAACCGTAGCGAGCGGCAGTGATTTGTGGCTGAGAAGCGCAACCGTACTTTAGTGCGGTGAGCATCGCCGGCCGCAAAGCGCGACGCGCAGCAGGTTTTGACAGGTGTTCCTATTTTCTGGTGCGCTTTTCGTGGACCAGCTGGCCGCTGCTGATGCGCGCCAGCTCGGCCATCTCCTGGGCCAGGAAGGCCAGCAAGTCGTCGATGCTGACGACGCCGGAAAGCGCGCCCAGGCTGTTGACCACGGGCAGGCGGCGGATGCCGTTGACGCGCATGCGTTCGATGATGTCGTAGACGTCTTCGTCTTCGCTGGCCGTGAGCAGCTGCGCACTCATGATGTCGCCCACCAGCAGGCTGGCGGGGTCGAGACCGAGGGCGATGACGGAAATGACGATGTCGCGGTCGGTGAGGATGCCGATGGGGACGCGCTCGCCATTCGGCTGTTCGGCCACGATCAGGTCGCCCACGTGGTGCTGGCGCATCAGCAGCGCCGCGTCCTGCACGCTGCTGTCGCGCTGGCAATGGATGGTATGCAGGGTGCAGATGTCGCCGATGCGCATGTCGCCACTCCGTTTGAGGCAGAGTGCCAACGCTACGCCAGCCCTCCGTGGCCGGCTTTGCGCTAAATCAAATGAAACGGTCTTATTTTTCTTCGGGGGGCGGCAGGAAGCAGGCTTCGACGATCTGCAGGTCGTTATCCTTGGCAAATTCGCGCACGAAGTGAAACGCCATCGGCTCGATCTCGCGCAGCTTGGTGTTGACCACCACCGACTTGACGCCATTGACGACGGTCGGGCGCACGTAGGGCGAATACTGGAGGTGCGCATTGCGCCCGCCACCGTCGGGATTGAAACAGGACATCACTCCACAAAGGCGCTCGGCCCAATCGCTGGGTCGGAATTGCTTGCCATTGCTGGTGAGACCAAGGATGAAGAACTCGTCTGAGAGCTCCCCTGTTTTTTGAGATAACTCGGCCATGTGGCTTGTCGGGACTGGATTGCGTGAATGGCCCCGGCGGGTAAGCCGGGCTGGTAGTCAACTACGTTTGCTGCGGTAAGCCAGTATTATATCTTATAGAAGACTTGGGTTCTACCTCGATCTGCCCTGACGATGCAAACAGGGGCCGGCACGCTTGCGCGCCAGCCCCTATTTTAACCTTGTTCCACGCGCAAGGCGCATGGATGGCGCATGTGCGCCCGCGTCAGCCGAGGAAAACGGCGCCCGACATCAACAGCAGCAACAGCATCCACAGCAGCAAAGCGCGCCACACGAGGCCCACCGTGCTCTGCAAGGCGCGCGCGCCCGGCTCTTCGCCCGGCAGGATATCGCTTTCGCTGTCGCTGTCGTCGACGGCCATGTCGGGCGTGACGAGCACGCGCGCGGCCGTTTCCGCTGGCGTGCCCAGGCGTACGCCCATGGCGCCGCCGCCGGCCGTCAGGATGATGCCGATGGACTCGTCCTGCCAGCGCTGGGCGAAATTGCGCCAGGCATAGATGGCGTCCTCGAAATTGCCGACCACGGCAAACGCCACGGCCGTCAGGCGCACGGGGATCCAGTCGATCCAGTAAAAGGCGCGCGCGGCGAACTGGCCGAACGCTTCATTGCGCATGTGCTCGGGCTCGTTCCAGGCGCGCGCCAGGTATTCGGCCACGCGGTACATCACGGCGCAGGCAGGACCCAGTGGCATGAGGAACCAGAAGAACACGCCAAACACATTGCGGTGCGTGGTGATCAGGGCTTTTTCCACGGCGATGCGGGCGATCTCGCTCGCTTCCATGCCCACCGTGTCGAGCTTGGTCCAATCGGCCAGCAAGGTGCGCGCGGTCGCTTCGTCGCCGGCGCTCAGGGCCAGCTGGATCGAGGTGAAGTAATGGCTGTAATGACGGAAGCCCAGGGTCAGGTAGACGATGAGGACGTTCCAGGCAAAGGCCAGCAGGGTCAGCTGGTAGTGGAGCAAGATCCAGTACACGCCCGCCGTCGGCACCATCAGCGCGCCGATCATGAGGAACCAGCCCATGCGGCCGTGGCTGGCGTGGCCGGCATTGAACCAGGTCTCCATGCGCATCGCCAGGCTCTTGATTTCGGCGTAGATGGGATTATCCGCGCGCAAAGGTTTGAGCTGCTCGATCAGCAATGCGCAAAGTATGGAGAGAAATGTCATCAAACGTCCTTTTTGTCTTTTTCAGCAATACCGCAATGCCCGCTACGATAGCGCAGTGCCGTGCTGGAATCAAACTTATTACGTGCGCGGCGCCATTTTACGCGCGCAGCAGGTGAAACAGATTGCGCAGCATGCCGGCCGTGGCGCCCCAAATGTAGAAACGCTCGTACGGCATGGCGTAGAACGAGCGCCGTCCGCCCGGCAATTCCACCGACAGGCGCTGATGGTTGATGCCATCCATGAGGAAAGCCAGCGGCACTTCGAAGATTTCCGCCACTTCGGACGGGTCGGCGCGCAGTTCGAACGGCGGCGTCACGAGGCCCACCACGGGCTTGACCTGGTAGCCCGTGCCCGTCAGGTAGTCGGGCAGGCAGCCCAGCACTTCGATGTGCTCGCGCGCCAGGCCCACTTCTTCTTCCGTTTCGCGCAAGGCCGTGGCCACGGGCGAGCCATCGAACGGTTCGCTGCGACCGCCGGGAAAACTGACCTGGCCCGCATGGCTGCTCAGGTGGTCGGTGCGCATGGTCAGCAAAATGGTCAAGCCCTGCGGCCGCTGCACCAGGGGAATGAGGACGGCGGCGCGCACGGGAACGGCGCGGGCGGAGAGGAAATCCTGGGTGATCTCGGGCTGCCAGTCAGGCTGTTCGGCCAGGCGCTGGCGCAGCCAGTCCGGCGTCAGGCGCACGGCGTCCAGCGCCGCCTCGCCGGCGATCGAATCGATGGCGAGTTGTTTTGGATCAAATGCGATGGTGGCCATGGCAGCTTGTCCCATTAGCAATTCAGAATAAAAAAAGGGGCACCAATACGGTACCCCTTTTCCCAACGCAGACGCTGATATTACGCGCTTGCTTTCGCCACAACGCGGCGGTTTGGCAATTTTTCTTTGATACGCGCCGATTTACCCGAACGCTCACGCAGATAGTACAGCTTGGCGCGGCGAACATCACCACGGCGTTTCACTTCGATCGAAGCGATCAGCGGCGAGTACAGTTGGAACGTACGCTCAACGCCTTCGCCGGACGAGATCTTGCGAACGATGAAGTTCGAGTTCAGGCCACGGTTACGACGGGAGATAACGACGCCTTCGTAAGCCTGGGCGCGCTTGCGCGTGCCTTCGACTACGTTGACGCTGACGATAACGGTATCGCCTGGTGCGAATTCAGGAATGGTTTTACCCAGACGAGCAATTTCTTCCTGCTCTAATTGTTGAATCAAGTCCATTTTTATAACTCCGAAAACCATCATGCCGGCGCACTGTGGATAGCAAGTATCCGCCCGGTAGAGGATGGGTAACACAATATGGGCAACATGCCCGGCACTACTGGCCACCCTGCCGGCCGTCCGGAGACGGCTTACAGGCTGGCCAAGAATTTTTCGTCGGTCTTGCTGAGCAAGCCGGCGGCGCGTGCACTGACCAGCAGGTCAGGCCGCTTTGTCGCGGTCGCTTCCAGCATGCGCTGGCGGCGCCACTTGACGATCTCGGCATGATTGCCACCCATCAAGACGGGCGGCACGGCCATGCCTTCGTATGTTTCCGGCCGCGTGTAGTGCGGCGAATCGAGCAAGCCATTGACGAAGCTGTCCTCGATGGCCGATGCCTCCGTGTTCAAGACACCGGGCAACAGGCGGATCACCGCATCCATCAGCGCCATGGCGGGCAATTCACCGCCCGACAGGACGAAGTCGCCGACGCTGATTTCCTCGTCGACGCAACGGTCCAGCAAACGCTGGTCCACGGCTTCATAGCGGCCACACAGGATCACCAGGCCAGGCTCGGCTTTCAGCTGCGTGACGCGCGCGTGCGTCAGCGGACGGCCTTGCGGCGACATGAACACCACGCGGGGCGCCGCCAGTCCCAATTCGGCCTGACGTTGCTTGGCGGCATTAATTGTCGCTTCGAGGGGACGGGCCATCATCACCATGCCGGGGCCGCCGCCATACGGGCGGTCATCCACGGTACGGTGATTGTCGGTCGTGAAATCACGGGGATTCCACAAGGACAAGCCACATTTCCCCTGCTCGAAGGCGCGCCGGGTCACACCCGACTGCGTCAGCGCGGCAAACATTTCCGGGAACAGGGTCACGACATCAAATTGCATCGTTCACCATCCTGCAACGTTTGCCCGGCGCAAAGTTATGCGCAGGCGGTTTAATAATCGAGGCCCCAGTCGACCGTGATCTTGCTGGCAGCCTTGTCAACGTTAATGACAAACTGGCCAACAAACGGGATCAGGCGCTCAGGCGCCTTTTCAACGGTCTCATCGGCACTGGCGACGGGCGTAACGCGCAAGATCGACTGCGGACCATTGCTCATCATGTCGTGCACTGTGCCGAGGCACTCGCCTTGCAAATTCTCGACTGTCAGTCCGATCAGATCGGACCAATAAAACTCATCGGCCGACAGCGTCGGGAAATGGCTACGCGGAATTTGCACAGACACGCCTTTCAGCGCTTCTGCGGCATCCCGCCCGACCACACCCACCAGCTGGGCCACGACGTCGCCGCCGTGTAACTTCGCTTGCCTGACTTGAACATCATGCAAGGTCGGTTTATCAAACCACCAGGTTTTGACGCTTAATAATGCATCCGCATCGTCGGAGAAAGGAGTGACCCTGACCCCGCCAGCAATGCCATAAGCACCGGAGACATAGCCTACCTGTACCAGGTCATCGGGGACTTTCACCCCGGATGCAGTCTTGACCGTCAAACCAGTGATCTAATTAAGCTGCTGCTTTGTTGTTGCTGGCTACCAGGCGAGCAACGGTTGGCGACAATTGTGCGCCAACGCCTTGCCAGTAGGCCAGACGGTCTGCGGTGATACGCAGTGGAACTTCGCCACCTTGCGCCATCGGGTTGTAAAAACCGATACGCTCAATGAAGCGACCATCGCGGCGATTGCGCGAATCAGTAGCGACGATGTTGAAGAACGGGCGCTTCTTGGCGCCTCCACGAGCTAAACGAATAACGACCATAATATTTCCAAAAAGTGTGCTGAGGCGGAAAAAGCCGCAAATTATAGCGCGCTTTACCGCCAGGCAGCAAGCGTTATGATGACGGGCGTGTAATTTGGGCTAATCAAACATTATGACCAGTCAAGGCCGAAGACGCAATAGGCGTCTGCGTCTATCGTACCGGCCATGGCTTGAACTCAGGCGAAATCATTGCATAAACGCCACAGGAAAGTGCTATCGTTGTGCGAGGCAATGACCGATACTGGCAATCTTTACTGATGAGCAACTCTGGAGTCCCATGACCACCGCTACCATTTTGCAACAGTCGCACAAGAACAAGGCATTCACCACCTTGCTGGCCTTTTTGCTGGGCACGCTGGGCGCGCACCGCTTCTACCTGCACGGCGCCAAAGACCGCTGGGGCTGGCTACACCTGGCCGCCCTGCCCGCCAGCGCGCTGCTGTATCAGCTGTTTCCCGAGGCCGACTGGTTTTATCAGATATTGCCGCTGACCCTGTCCGCGCTGGGCGGCTTCCTGGAAGCGCTGGTCCTGGGCTTGATGCCGGACGACAAGTGGGACGCCCGCTACAATGCCGCATCAAGCCGCCTGTCGGACACGGGCTGGCCCCTGGCCGTGGTGCTGGTCGCTACCTTGATGCTAGGCGCGGGCGTGCTGATCGCCACCATGGCGCGCCTGTTCGACTTGCTGTACACAGGCGGCGCCTACGGTTAATTTCCGCATGGAAATGACATCTATCCGTCGCCCCGCACGCACATGTAAGTGTTGGTAAGCAATCATGATTTTCCTCTATACTGCATTCACAATGCCAACATTACTGGCTCATTTAACACCCCCTAGGAGAAGATCATGATTCGTCGCCCACTCATCCTCGCAGTCGCCGTCACGGCCCTGTTCAGCACATCCGCCTTCGCGCAAAACCTGTCGCCGAAGGCGCAATACGCGTACGACACGAAGCAAGCCAACACCCGCTATGCGGACGACAAGAAATTGTGCGCAGAAGAAAGCAGCTCGAAAGCCCGCATGCAATGCCTGCGCGACGCCAAGGGCGAATACGACCAGGCCATCATCAATGCCAAGGCCGCGCAAAAGGCGGGCAACTCCTACGCCAGCCAGCCCTCCAAGCAGCCGCAGCATCAGATTTGCGCCGATTGCGGCAAGGTGCTGGCAGTCAACGTCACTGAAAAAGCCGGTGAAGGCGGCGCACTGGGCATGATCGGCGGCGGCGTGGCCGGCGCCCTGCTGGGCCGCCAGGTCGGCGGCGGACGCGGCAAGGACCTGGCCACCCTGGCCGGCGCCGCTGGCGGCGCCTACGCGGGCAAGCAAGTCGAAGGCCACATGAAGAACGCCAAGACCTGGACCGTCACCGTGCAATACGAAACGGGCGCCAAGGCCGATTTCGCGTTTGACCAGGACCCTGGCTTGGCGGCTGGCGACTTGGTACGCAATTCCGGCAACGGCATCGCCCGCCGTTAAGAATGCAGAGTAAATCTGGGGTCAGTCCCTGTGGGATCGGAATGCGCGCCATTGGCGCACATTCCCCCGGCGGGTCTGACCCCGGCATTTGTCTTTGTGGTTAAAAAAAGCGCTGGAGAGCGATCTCCAGCGCTTTTTTTGCCTCTGCGGGCCTTCAGCACACTGCTGGGGTCTGACCCTCAACAATGCCAACGTCAAACTCGGCGTTAGCGGACGAGGGGGGTCTGACCCCGGTTAAAACTGCTCTTCCAACAAGGCCATCACGCCGGCGCTGCCGTCGATGATGGTGGCGCGCAAGCCCGGTGCCTGAGACAGGATGTGGTCGGCAAAGAAGCGGGCCGTGGCGATCTTTGCCTTGTAGAACGAAGCGTCGCCGCTGCCCTCGCCCAGCTTTTGCTGCGCCACGATGGCCGCGCGGGCCATTTGCCAGCCGCCCAGCACGATGCCGGCCAGTTTCAGATACGGCACGTTGCCGGCAAACACGGCCTTGATGTCCGTCTTCATGTTTGCCACCACATATTCCACGACCGCTTCCAGCGCGGCGCTACCTTCGGCCAGGTGGCGCTGCATGGCCTGGAAGTCGGCGCCGGTCAGTTCGCCCAGCTGGGCTTCCGTAGCGCGCACCTGGGCGATGATGGCTTTTGCCACGGCGCCGCCGTCGCGCACCGTCTTGCGGCCCACGAGGTCGTTGGCCTGGATGGCCGTCGTGCCTTCGTAGATCGTCAGGATCTTGGCGTCACGGTAATGCTGGGCGGCTCCCGTCTCTTCGATGAAACCCATGCCGCCGTGCACTTGCACGCCGTCGCGCGTGACGTCCTGCGACATTTCCGTGGCCCAGCCCTTGATCACGGGCACCAGGTATTCGTACGTCGCCAGGCTTTCCGCGCGCACGTCGGCGTCCGGATGGTGGTGCGCCACGTCGCTGATGGCCGCGCCCACGTAGGCCAGCGCGCGCGCCGCCTCCGTCTGCGAGCGCATGGACATCAGCATGCGGCGCACGTCCGGGTGGTGGATGATGGAGACCGGACCGGGCGAGCCGGCCAGGTCGCGCGACTGCACGCGGTCCTTGGCGAATGCCACGGCCTGCTGGTAGGCGCGCTCGGCCAGGCCGATGCCCTGCAAGCCCACGCCGAAGCGGGCCGCGTTCATCATGATGAACATGTATTCGAGGCCGCGGTTTTCCTCGCCCACCAGGGTGCCGATGGCGCCGCCATGGTCGCCGAACTGCAGCACGGCCGTGGGGCTGGCCTTGATGCCGAGTTTGTGCTCGATGGACACGCAGTGCGCGTCGTTGCGCGCACCGAGGCTGCCGTCCGCATTGACGAGGAACTTCGGCACGATGAACAGCGAAATGCCTTTTACGCCGGCCGGTGCGTCCGGCGTGCGGGCCAGCACCAGGTGGACGATGTTTTCCGCCATGTCGTGTTCGCCGTAGGTGATGAAAATCTTCGTACCGAACACTTTATAGGTGCCATCGTCCTGCGGCACGGCGCGCGTGCGCACGGCGGCCAGGTCGGACCCCGCCTGCGGCTCCGTCAGGTTCATGGTGCCCGTCCACTTGCCGGAGACCAGGTTTTCCAGGTAGGTGGCTTTCTGCTCGTCACTGCCGGCCGTCAGCAGCGCTTCGATGGCGCCGTCCGACAGCAGGGCCACCAGGGCGAACGAGATGCTGGCCGAATTGAGCATTTCGATGCAGGGCGTGGCCAAGAGCTTGGGCAAGCCCTGGCCGCCAAATTCCGTCGGATGCTGCACGCCCTGCCAGCCCGCTTCGCCGTAGGCCTTGAACGCTTCCTTGAAGCCTTTCGAGGTCGTGACCTGGCCGTCGTGCCAGAAGCTCGGTTCCTTGTCGCTGGGGCCGTTCAAGGGGGCCACCACGCCGCCGCAGAACTTGGCGTTTTCTTCCAGCACGGCTTCGGCCGTGTCGGGTGTCGCGTCTTCGCAGCCAGGCAAAGTATGGATTTCGGCCAGGCCGGCCAGTTCGTTCATGACGAACAACATGTCTTTCAGCGGGGCTTGATAGCTCATCTATTTCTCCAAGAAAAAAGCCACGCGCGGCTCGCCGTGTGGGGCGGGCCGGCGTGGCTTTGTAGTAAGAGCGTATCCCGGTAGAGGAATACATCAGCAGCAGACAGCCCCTCGAAAGCGGGGACGGCGTTGCTCGTCGTAGCATGGATATCCATGCGTCCTCCTCGCGCCTTGTCCGCACTTCCGATGAACAATCTGCTGCAGACGCTCCCTACCGGAATACGCTCTACACAAAACCGGATCGGGCGAGACTTAGCCCAGTTCTTTGACCAGTTGCGGCACGATCTCGAACAGATCGCCCACGATGCCGTAGTCGGCCACGGCAAAGATCGGCGCTTCCGGATCCTTGTTGATGGCGACGATGGTTTTCGAGTCTTTCATGCCGGCCAGATGCTGGATCGCGCCCGAGATGCCGACGGCGATGTACAGCGATGGCGCGACGATCTTGCCCGTCTGGCCCACTTGCCAGTCGTTCGGCACGAAGCCGGCGTCGACGGCGGCGCGCGAAGCACCCATGGCGGCGCCCAGCTTGTCGGCCAGCGGTTCCAGGATGTGGAAGTTCTCGGCCGAACCCATGCCACGGCCGCCCGACACGATGATTTTCGCGGCGGTCAGTTCAGGACGGTCGGACTTGGCCAGTTCGCGGCCCACGAAGGCGGACTTGCCATTGTCGCCAACGGCAGCGACGGTTTCCGTGGCAGCCGAACCGCCGGTGGCGGCAGCGGCGTCGAAACCGGTGGTGCGCACGGTGATGACCTTGACCTTGTCGCCAGATTGCACGGTGGCAATGGCGTTACCGGCGTAGATTGGGCGCTCGAAGGTGTCCGGGGAATCGACCTTGGTGATTTCCGAGATTTGCGCTACGTCAAGCTTGGCGGCCACGCGCGGCAGGATGTTCTTGCCGTAGGCGGTGGCTGGCGCCAGGATGTGGCTGTAGTTGCCGGCGATGGCCAGCACTTGCTCGGCCACGTTTTCGGCCAGGCCGTCGGCAAAGTATGGCGCGTCGGCCACGATGACTTTCGTCACGCCGGCGATTTGCGCGGCGGCAGCGGCGGCAGCCGAGGCGTTCGAACCTGCGACCAGTACGTGCACGTCGCCGCCGCACTGGGCAGCCGCGGTCACGGTGTGGTGGGTGCTGCCCTTTAAGGTAGCGTTGTCGTGTTCAGCAATAACTAATGCGACCATGATGTGTCCTGTAATTGTTCTGGATAAACGGCGAGGCCGCGCTTAGATGACTTTGGCTTCGGTACGCAGCTTGGCGACCAGGGTGGCGACGTCCGGCACCTTGATGCCGGCCGAGCGCTTGGCTGGCTCGACGACTTTCAGGGTCTTCAGGCGTGGCGCAACATCGACGCCCAGGTCTTCCGGCTTGACGGTCTCGAGCGGCTTTTTCTTTGCCTTCATGATGTTCGGCAAGGTCACATAGCGTGGCTCGTTCAGACGCAGGTCGGTGGTGATGATCGCTGGCAAGGTCAATGCCAGGGTTTCCAGGCCGCCGTCGACTTCGCGCGTGACGGTGACTTTGCCATCTTCCAGCACGACTTTCGAAGCGAACGTGGCTTGCGGCCAACCCAGCAGGGAAGCGAGCATCTGGCCCGTCTGGTTGCTGTCGTCATCGATCGCCTGCTTGCCCAGGATGATCAGTTGCGGCTGTTCTTTCTCGGCCAGGGACTTGACCAGCTTGGCCACGGCCAGCGGTTCCAGTTCGGTCGTCGTTTCCACCAGGATGCCGCGGTCGGCGCCGATGGCCATGGCCGTGCGCAGGGTTTCCTGGCACTGCGTCACGCCACAGGAGATGGCGACCACTTCAGTGACCTTGCCGGCTTCTTTCAGGCGCATCGCTTCTTCCAGCGCGATCTCATCGAAAGGGTTCATCGACATTTTGACGTTGGCGGTATCGACGCCAGTGCCGTCACTCTTGACGCGGACTTTGACGTTATAGTCGACCACGCGTTTGACGGGTACCAAGACTTTCATAGCTATGCCTTTGGGAAATTATAAAAATGACGGATCAAGTGCTGATTGTGCGTTCGATTATAAGAGAAATTTGAATCCTGAACCGAATTTAAGCACGATCGTGCGATTTTTTGTTAGAGCAATCCATCTAAACTGTCCAGCTTCGGGGATTTCAAGGGGGACCGCCGCTACGCTGCAGGGCAGCAAAAGGGCTGATTCGGGAAGGAAAACCAGGCCGCGCCACGGCGGCCCCGGCTGGCAGAATTATTTGCGTTGCATCAAGAAGACGAATTCGGTACCCGTCTGCACGTGCGACAGCAGGGCATTGCCCGTTTGCTTGGCGAAAGCCTGGAAGTCGCGCACGGAACCGGGATCGGTTGCCATGATGCGCAGCACTTCCCCGCTCTGCAGCTCTGACAAAGCCTTTTTCGCCTTCAGAATCGGCAACGGGCAATTCAAGCCGCGCGCGTCGAGTTCTTTGTGAAATTCCATAATCTCGGTATCAAGTAGTGTGTCGCTCATCATCAATATCCCACCATTGTTTTGTTGTACTGATTTTCGACATACTACTCTAAATCAGGGGCATTGACGCGCTGCACCAAAATAGTTCATCGGCTGTTGTGGTGTCACAACGAGATTCCACACGGCAAAACGGCCCGCAAACACCGTCTGCGGGCCGTTTTCAAGGGGCTGTGGGGCGAAAACCCCGCATGCCTTCTAGCTTACGCCTTATTTTGCGCGTTCGCCGACCCAGGCCGGTACGCCGGCCAGGGCGTCCGCCAGGCCGCTCGGATCGGTGCCGCCAGCCTGCGCCATATCGGGGCGTCCGCCGCCTTTTCCGCCCACTTGCTGTGCAACGAAGTTCACCAGCTCGCCCGCCTTGACCTTGGAAGTCGCGTCCGCCGTCACGCCGGCAATCAGGCTGACCTTGCCGTCCGCCACGCTGGCCAGCACGATGGCGGCCGTTTTCAGCTTGTCCTTCAGCTTGTCCATGGTTTCGCGCAGACGGGCCACGTCGGCGCCGTCCAGCACGGCCGCCAGCACCTTGATGCCGTTGACATCGACGGCTTGCGTGACCAGCTCATCGCCCTGGCCCGAGGCCAGTTTCGATTTCAGCGCGGCCAGTTCCTTTTCCAGCGCCTTCACGTGGTCCTGCACCTGGACGATGCGGGCCGTCAGTTCTTCCGGCTGCGCCTTCAGGGCGCTGGCTGCTTCGACGAGGCGGCGGTTGATGGTTTGCACCAGCGCCAACGCGCCCTCGCCCGTCACCGCTTCCACGCGGCGGATGCCGGCGGCCACGCCGCTTTCGCCGATGATCTTGAACAAGCCGATGTCGCCCGTGCGCTGCACGTGGACGCCGCCGCACAACTCTTTCGAGCTGCCGATGTCGAGCACGCGCACTTCGTCGCCGTACTTCTCGCCAAACAGTGCCATCGCGCCATGCTTGACGGCGTCGTCAAACGACATCAAATGGGCTTGCGTGGCGCGGTTTTCCAGGATCTCCTTGTTGACGATCGTTTCCACGGCGGCGATTTGCTCGGCTGTCATCGGTGCATTGTGACTGAAGTCGAAGCGGGTCTTGTCCGGGTCGACCAGCGAACCCTTTTGCGCCACGTGGCTGCCCAGCACTTCGCGCAAGGCCTTGTGCATCAAATGCGTGGCCGAGTGGTTGCGGATGGTGCGCGCGCGCTTGGCCGTGTCGACTTCGGCCGAGACGGCGTCGCCCACCTTCAGCACGCCCGACTCCAGCACGCCGTGGTGGCCGAACACGTCGGCCTGGATTTTCAGGGTGTCGTTGACGGCAAAGCTGCCGGCGCCCGAGGCGATCACGCCCTGGTCGCCCACCTGGCCGCCCGATTCCGCGTAGAACGGCGTGGTGTCGAGCACGACGATGCCGTCCTGGCCCGCCTTCAGTTCAGCTACCTGCGTGCCGGCCGCGTACAGCGCGACGACCTTGCTACTGAACGTCAACTGGTCGTAGCCGACGAATTTGTTTTTCTCGCCCGTGTACTCGACCTTGCTGTCCTTGTGCGTCTTGCCGCCCTTGCGCGACAGCTCCTGGCTTTCCTTCAGGGCCGCATCGTAGCCAGCCTGGTCGAAACTGATATTGCGTTCGCGGCAGATGTCGGCCGTCAGGTCCGGCGGGAAGCCGTAGGTTTCGTACAAAGTAAAAGCGGTGGCGCCGTCGATGCCCGTGGCATCCTTGGCCAGCTGCGCTTCCAGCACTTTCATGCCCGTTTCCAGCGTTTCGCCGAAACGCTCTTCCTCGGCTTTCAGCATGTTGGCGACGTTTTCTTTCGCCTCTTCCAGCTCCGGATAGGCGCCGCCCATCTCGATGGCCAGATCGGCCACCAACTTGTAGAAGAACGGTTTCGTCTGGCCCAGCTTGTGGCCATGGCGCAGGGCGCGGCGGATGATGCGGCGCAAGACATACGCGCGGCCTTCGCTGCCCGGAATGATGCCGTCGACGATCATGAAGGCGGCGGCGCGGATGTGGTCGGCAATCACGCGCAGCGACTTGTTTTCCAGGTCCGTGGCGCCCGTTTCGCGCGCGGCAGCCTTGATCAGGTGCTGGAACAGGTCGATTTCATAGTTCGAATGCACGTGCTGCAGCACGGCGGCCAGGCGCTCCATGCCCATGCCCGTGTCGACGCACGGCTTCGGCAGCTTGTGCATGACGCCCGCTTCGTCGCGGTTGAACTGCATGAACACCAAGTTCCAGATTTCAATGAAGCGGTCGCCGTCTTCGTCAGGCGAACCCGGCGGGCCGCCAGGAATGTCGGCGCCGTGGTCGTAGAAGATTTCCGTGCATGGACCGCATGGGCCCGTATCAGCCATCTGCCAGAAATTGTCCGAAGCGTAGCGCGAACCCTTGTTGTCGCCGATGCGGATGATGCGCTCGACAGGCACGCCGATTTCCTTGGCCCAGATGTCGTACGCTTCGTCATCTTCGATGTACACGGTGACGGTCAGCTTGTCAGCCGGCAAGCCGTACACTTTGGTCAGCAGTTCCCATGCGTACTGGATCGCGTCGCGCTTGAAATAGTCGCCGAAGCTGAAATTGCCCAGCATTTCAAAGAACGTATGGTGGCGCGCCGTATAGCCGACGTTTTCCAGATCGTTGTGCTTGCCGCCGGCGCGCACGCAGCGCTGCACGGAGGTGGCGCGCGTGTACGGACGGCTGTCCGTGCCCGTAAACACATCCTTGAACTGCACCATGCCGCTGTTCGTCAACAGCAAGGTCGGATCGTTGCCTGGCACCAGGGAGCTGGAACGGACGATGGAATGGCCCTTGGACTCGAAAAATTTGAGGAACTTGTCGCGGATTTCAGATGATTTCATGTTTTTTTGGCAAAGAGTGGCGGCAGCTTTAAAGGGAAGATTATACGTGATATGGGGTGCGGCATTGACGGCCGGCACGGGCATTGTTGCGCACGTGCCAACATCGACGGCCTGCCCGCTCAGGCCGGATCGTGGCCGCTGGCGCAGGCGTGCGGGGCGGCACCGGCGGCGACCGCACTGGCGCCGGCGGCCGCATTGCAGTCGGCGCAGCGGCCGTACAGGGTCAGTTCGTGGCGCTCGACGACAAAGCCTTGCGGCGCCATGCGCTTCAAGTCGCCCGGACAGTCATGCACGTCGAATACGCGCTGGCACGTGGTGCACTGGAAATGGTGGTGGTGGTGATTGGCGGCCGTGTTCGACTCGTAGCGCGGGTTTTCACCAGGCAAGGTCACCACGTGCACCTTTTCCTCCAGCACCAAGGACTTCAAGTTGCGGTAAACGGTGGCGATGCCCAGCTGCGTCACCTGCAAGCTGGCCTGTTCGAGGATTTCCTGCGCCGACAGGGGGCGCTGGGCCGACTCGATGGCGGCTTGAATAGCGGTTTTTTGACGTGTTGTGCGTTCCATAGCCGACAGAATACACCATCCGCCTGTATCTACTGCCCGGAAAAACTGCCACACATTAATGATAATGGGTTATCATTATCATCTTAGGGCAGGCTATTTCCTGTTCATGCGCTGCCCCAACCCTGCCAACACCGATAGCCGATAAAGGAATTCTTGCCCATGTCCGTCCGTCCTCACCAACCCACTCCCCTCGCGCTGGCCATCATGCTGGCCTTTGCCGCCCCCGCCAGCGCCCTGGCGCAACAGGCAGCCACCTTGCCTGCCGTCACCGTTTCGGCCAGCGCGCTGGCCCTGGGCAGCGGCGACATGAGCACCCCCGTGACCGTACTGGAAGGCGAGGAACTGGTGCGCGCCCGCGAAGCGACCCTGGGCGAAACCCTGGCCGGCCAGCCAGGCATCACGTCCAGCCATTTCGGCGCCGGCGCCAGCCGCCCCATCATCCGCGGCATGGATGGCCCCCGTGTAAAGATCCTGTCCGACGGTGCCGAAGTGCAGGATGCCTCGACCATCAGCCCCGACCATGCCGTCGCGGCCGAACCGATGCTGTCGGAACAGCTTGAAGTCTTGCGCGGCCCGTCCGCGCTGGCCTACGGCGGCGGCGCAGTCGGCGGCGTCGTCAATGTGATCGACAAGAAAATCCCCACCCGCGTGCCAGCCAAAGGCTTCGAAGGCAGCGCGGAAGTACGCGCCAACTCGGCCGCGCGCGACAAGGCGGGCGCCTTTGAAGTGACTGGCGGCTCCGGCAACATCGCCTTCCACGCGGAAGGCGTCAAGCGCGATGCGAAGGAATACAAGGTCGGCAGCGGCTGGGAAGGCGGCTCCAAAGTAGCCGGCAGCTACAACAAGACGGACACGGGCAGCGTGGGCGTGTCGTGGGTGGGTGAACGCGGCTTCCTGGGCCTGGCCTTCACCAGCCAGCATGCGGAATACGGCTTGCCTGGCCACAACCACGAATTCGAAAGCTGCCACCCGCACGGCACGCACTTGCACTGCGGCGGCCACGAGGGCCACGGCCATGGCGGTGAAGACGAGCATGACCACGACCACGAAAATGGCGCCGTGCCCTACGTGAAGCTGAAAAGCGAGCGCTGGGATGTGCGCGGCGAATTGCGCGACCCCGTGCCCGGCTTCGCCAAGCTGCGCCTGCGCGCGTCGTTCACCGATTACAAGCACGATGAAATCGAAGGCACGGAAATCGCCACCACATTTAAAAACAAGGGCCACGACGCGCGCCTGGAAATGGAACACCATCCCGTCTTCGGCTGGCGCGGCGTCGTCGGCCTGCAAACGTCGAAGCGCGATTTCTCTGCCCTGGGCGAGGAAGCCTACGTGGCGCCGACGGTCACGAAGAAACACGCGGCCTTCCTGGTGGAAGAATACAAGCTCGACCAATGGCGCTTCGAAGCGGGCTTGCGCCACGAGTGGCAAGACATCGCGGTCGACAGCGCCACCCTACAAGACCGCAGCGCCAAGGGCACGTCGGTCTCGCTGGGCGCCGTGTGGAAATTCGCGCCCCAGTATTCGCTCGGTTCGACCATTTCCCGCACGCACCGTTTGCCCAGCGCCGAGGAACTGTATGCGCACGGCGTGCACATGGCCACGGCCACGTATGAACTGGGCAATCAAAACCTGGGCAAGGAAACGTCGAACAATATCGACTTGACCTTGCGCAAATATGCGGGCGCCACGACCTTCTCGGCCAGCGCCTACCGCAACAAGGTCGACAACTACATCTTCGGCAGCACGCTGGACAGCCATGAAGGCTTCCAGCTGATCCAGTACGCCCAGCGCGACGCCACGTTCACGGGCGTGGAAGGGCAAGTGCGCCAGCAACTGAACCCCATGTTCGGCGCCAGCGTGTTCGGCGACTACGTGCGGGCCAAGCTGGCCAACGATGGTGGCAACTTGCCGCGCATCCCGGCCCAGCGTTTTGGCGTGAAGGTCGACGCCAACTGGCAGGCGTGGAGCGGCGTGGCCGAGTTCTACCGCGTGGGCAAGCAAGACAAGGTGGCCGCGTTCGAAACGGCAACCCCGGGCTACAACATGCTGAACCTGTCCGCCAACTACGACACGCGCATCGGCACCACGCCGGCCCAGTTCTACATCAAGGCGAACAACCTGACGAATGAGCTGGCGTACAGCCACACCTCGTTCATCAAGAATGCGGCGCCTTTGACGGGGCGTAATATTACGGCAGGCGTGCGCGTGACTTTCTAAGCCGCTTGAAACGTAGGTCGGCTTAGCGCGCAAGCGCGTAAGCCGACAACACCATGGTCCGGACAACTGCCGGGGTCAGACCCGTCCGGGGGAATTTTTTCCAATGGGGAAAATTCCATTCCCGAAGGGACTGCCCCCGGATTTCCGCTGAGTATGCCTCGCATTATTCCGTCGCTCCGATCAAATCTATCCTGTCTGTGCAAAACCCATCCACACCCCAGGCCAGCAGCTCGCTGGCCCGTTCGGGCGTGTTGACGGTGTAGCAGAACAGTCCCAATCCCGCCTTCTTGACTTCCAACGCCAGCGCGCGCGTCAACTGGTGGTGGTCGCAATGGAGCGCCACCACATCCAGGTCCTTCGCCGTGCGCGCCCAATCTTCCGGTATCTGTTCGACCAGCCAGCCGCGCGCCAGTTCCGGGGCCGCCTGGCGCGCCGCTTCCAGGGCGGCGATGCTGAACGACGAGAGCAAGGGCAATAACTCTCCTTCAGCAATTTCCTTTGCAAAATAATCGCGCGTGGCCCGCGCCACCGTCTCGCCCGTCGGCACGTCGAAGCCGGGCGCCGGCTTGATCTCGATATTCATCCAGATGTGCTGCGCCTTGCAATACGCCGCCACGGCCTCGAACGTGGGCACGCCCTCGCCCGCAAAATGCGGGCCGAACCAGGCGCCCGCCTCCATCGTTCCCAGCTGTGCGGCCGTGTAATCGTTGACGTGGCCGCTGCCGGCCACCGTGCGGCCCAGCTCGGGGTCGTGCACGACGACGGGCACGCCGTCGGACGCCAGCATGACGTCGAATTCCATGGCGCGGTAGCCGTAGGCCAGGCCGCAGCGCAGGGCGGCCAGGGTGTTTTCAGGCGCCAGGGTGCCGCCGCCACGGTGCGCCAGGGTGCGTGGATAGGGCCACATGAGGATTCCTTTATAGCAAAGACTGTCTTGCCATACTATCCCGCGCCCATCGTGAAAAGTAAAGCGGCTCCGTTTGGCGGCGCGATGCTGCGAATGGCGACGCGCCGGCACCGTTTCGTCGCAGCCCTGTTGCGCCCTGGCCTGCGCTGGCACACAATGCCCCATCGCTACCAGCAGACACTTCCATGAACTCCGACGCCCCTTCCGCCGACGCCCCCGCCAGACGCCGCTTTCCCTACTACCGCATGCTGCTCGACTCTCGCTATGCGCTGGTGCTGAACGCGATCTGCGCGCTGGTCATTACCTTCATCCTCAATCCGGGCAGCCATTTCGGACAAAACCTGATCGCCTCGATGTGCATCGGCACGATCGCCTTCCTGCTGATCGACGGCATGCGCCTGACTTTATGGGGCGCGGACCAGCGGCCCAGACTCCTGCCCTTCATGCTCATCATCCTGCTATCCGTGCCCGTGGCGCAAATGCTGGGCCTGGTCCTGTTCGGCTGGCTGACGGGCGTGGACGTGGGCGGCTTCGACAAGCTGTTGCCCACGCAAATGATGGGCACGCTCGTGTTTACCCTGCTGGCCACGGGCGGCGCCGTGCTGTTTTTCTCCAGCCGCGAAAAGATTGCCCGCCTGCAAATGGTGGCCGCCGAGGAAAAGGCCCGCGCCGAATCCGTGGCACGCCAGGCCATGCAGGCGCAGCTGCAATTGCTGCAGGCGCAGATCGAACCGCACATGCTGTTCAACACCCTGGCGAACCTGCAGGGCCTGATCAGCTTTGATCCGGACCGCGCCCAGCTGCTGCTCGACCAGCTGATCCAGTATCTGCGCGCCACCTTGAGTTCCTCGCGCGCCGGGTCCACCACCCTCGCGCAGGAGTTTTCCCTGATGCAAGCCTACCTGGGCCTGATGTCGATACGCATGGGTGCGCGCCTGAACTATGCGCTGGACTTGCCCGAGGCCTTGCGCGATATCAAGGTGCCGCCCATGCTGCTGCAGCCGCTGGTGGAAAATGCCATCCAGCACGGCCTGGAACCGAAGATCGAAGGCGGCCATATCCACGTGCAGGCGTCCACGGACGGCGACGCGCTGGTGCTGACCGTCAGCGACGATGGCCTGGGCCTCGACCATCCGGGCCAGACCAAGGGCACGCAGCTGGGGGTGGCGAATATCCGCGAACGCCTGCACGGCATGCATGGCGAAGCCGCCAGCCTGTCGCTGGCCCCCAACACACCGGCAGGCGTCATCGCCCGCCTTCACTTACCGATTCACGCCACCACCACGAGCCCCACGCCATGACAAGTTCCCCCCCGCGCGCCCTGATCGCCGAAGACGAACCCATACTCGCCGCCGCCCTCGCGCATGCCCTGCGCCGGCTATGGCCGGAACTCGACATCGTTGCCACCTGCGCCAATGGCGTGGAAGCCTTGCAGCAAGGCCTGGCGCTGCAGCCCGACATTCTATTTCTCGACATCAAGATGCCGGGCAAGACGGGCCTAGAAGCGGCCGAAGAGCTGGCCGAACAGTGGCCGGACGGCATCGCGTTCCCTCACATCGTGTTTGTTACCGCCTACGACGAATATGCGCTGGCCGCCTTCGAGCACGCGGCCGCCGATTACGTCTTAAAACCCGTCAACGATGCGCGCCTGGGCAAGACGGTGGAACGCTTGCAGCAACGCCTGCGCGACAGCGCCGGCACCAGCGGGACAGCAGCGGCAACAGC
This sequence comes from Janthinobacterium sp. BJB304, assembly GCF_002735765.1. Lineage (NCBI taxonomy): Bacteria > Pseudomonadati > Pseudomonadota > Betaproteobacteria > Burkholderiales > Oxalobacteraceae > Janthinobacterium > Janthinobacterium sp. BJB304. The sequence goes on along the minus strand of NZ_PDZN01000015.1, from coordinate 85,058 downwards.
GGCAGCAGCCGCTGCGGCGGCGCCGGTGGCGGCAACCATCACAGCGGCCCCCAGCGACGACAACCTGGCCCGCCTGCTGGCCCAGTTGCAGGCCATGGTGCCGCCCGCGCCGCGCCTGCAAATGATACGGGCGGCCGTGGGCAACAGCGTGCGCATGATCGCGCTGGCTGACGTCGTGTATTTTGAGGCGCTGGACAAATACATCAACGTCGTATGCCAGGACAGCGAAGCGCTGATACGCACGAGCCTGAAGGAATTGCTTCCCCAGCTGGACCCGCAACAATTCTGGCAAATCCACCGGGGCACCATCGTCAATGCCAGCGCCATCGCCACGGCCGTGCGCGACGAGGCGGGCAAGCTGTCGCTGACCCTGCGCCAGCATCCGGCGCAACTGCGCGTCAGCCCTTTATATGCCCATCTGTTCCGGCAGATGTAGCGCACAAGAGCCAGGTTCTAGTGGAGCTGATGCTTCAGGTCCGATAATTCATCGTGGACCTTGAGCACGGCGCTCTTCATTTCCGGCGTCACGCTGGTCGCCGTGCCGCACGCCCGCTTGGCGCGGTCGCCCAGCGATTCCATCTGGTCGACGGCTTGGCGGATGCGCGCATCGTCCTGCGTGTCGATGGCTTGCCGCACGGCGCTCTTTTGCTGGTCCAGCTGGTTGATGCAATCCTTCAAGTCCATCGGCATGCCCTGCTGCTTGCCGCACAACTGGGCCGCCTGGCCGATCGCGTGTTCGATGGCGCCAAAGCGCCGTGCCACTTCCTTTACCTGCATCATGATCTGTCCTCCCATGGTATCGAGAGTTGGATCGTCAGGCCGGCCCAAGGTTCCCCGCCACGCGCCATGGCATTGAAATTTCCATGGGGCATTTTTTTGTAAGCGCTTGTGACATTCTAGATAATTATCAAATCCTTCAGATACATTGGCGTACCTGAACCACCATGCCCTCCATGACCTCGCTGCCACCCCTGCCCCGCCGCGCTCCCGGCCTGCTGCTGATCGTCCTGCTGCACGCGGGGCTGGCCTATGTGATCCTGCTGTCGCGCCCCCGCCTTGCCGTTGAGGAGCACTTGCCGCAGGGCCCGGCCATCGCCTGGCTGCGCTACACGCCCCCTGCGCCGCCCAAGCCGATAGCCTTGCGCAGCACAAAACCGGCCGCTGAACGTGTGCCGCGCCGAACCATACCGGCGCCCGTCAGCCGCCCCCTGCCCGCGCCCGCCGCCGAGCCGGCGCCAGCACCGGCAATGCAGGAAGCGATCACGGCGCCGCCAGCGCCCAGCGCCGCCGACATCCTGGCGCAAGCCAAGCGCGACGTGGGCAAGATCGACAAGGATTTGCGCAAGGAATTCCCCCAGCGGGGAGAACAAAAACTGGAGGACACGGGCTTCAAGCGCATGCAGCAAGGCTTTGCCGAAGCCTACGCAGCCGTGCCGCCGAAATGGTACGAGGCATCGAAAATCGAGGAAGTGGGCGCGAATGAGGCCAGGGGCAGCCGCACGTATAAAATCACCAGCGCGCTGGGCACCTTGTGCGTGACCACGCGCGCGGGCAAGCAGGGGGAAACGATGATCGGCAACTGCCCCAAATAGCCGGGCTCAGCCCACCGCTTCGCGCGCGCCCAGCGGCTGCAGATGGCGCAGGCGCAAGGCGATCAGCACGCCGCCGCCCAGGCATACGCCCAGCATGATGATGACGCCCGTCCAGCCGTCGAAGCCCCACATCATGCCCGAGGCGGAACCGATCAGGCTTGACCCCAAATAATAGAACAGCAGATAGAAGGCCGAGGCCAGCGCCTGCGGCGCGCGGGCGCGGCGGCTAACCCAGCTGCTGGCGATCGAGTGCGAGGCAAAGAAACCGAAGGTAGCCAGCGCCATGCCGATGACGATCAGCGGCAGCGAGTCGAACAGGGTCAATACAATGCCACTGAGCATCACCGACAGCATGATCCACAGCACGCCCCGGCGCCCCAGCCGGTCCACCAGGCGGCCGGCCCACACGGAACTGAAGATGCCGATCAGGTACAGAAAGGCCAGCAAACCGACCGTGCTCTGGCGCAAACCAAATGGCGCGGCCAGCAGGCGGTAGCCGATGTAGTTATACAGGCTGACGAAACAGCCCATCAGCACGAAAGCCAGGCAGAACAGCCATGGCAAGCCCTGGTCGGAAAAATGTTGCTTGATCGCGTGCGGCAGCGCATTCCAGCCTTTGGTGCTGGGCACGAAATTTTTCGACGCGGGCAGGCTGCGCCAGAATTCCGCCGCCGCCAGCACGCCGGCCACGCCCAGCACGCCCAGGGCCCAGCGCCACGACAGGAAATCGCTGAGCATGGAAGCGATCAAGCGTCCCGACATGCCGCCAAACGCGCTGCCTGCAATATACAAGCCCATCGACAGTCCCAGCGACGGCCCCTCGATTTCCTCGCCGAGATAAGCCATGGCCACGGCCGGCATGCCGCCCAAGGCAATGCCCAGCGCGGCGCGGATGGCCAGCAGTTGCGCATAATCCTGGGCGAAGGCGGACAAGATCGTCAATATCGCGGCGGAAAACATCGACGCCACCATCAGCGGCTTGCGCCCGACCCGGTCCGAGACGGCACTGAGCAGCACCAAGGAGATGGCCAGCAAGCCGCTCGACACGGACAGCGACCAGCTGCTTTGCGCGGGCGTCAGATGAAACTGGTGCGACAGCAGCGGGAACAGGGGCTGGATACAGTACAGCAAACTGAAGGTGGAAAAGCCGCCAAAGAACAGGGCGCGGTTGCTGCGCTTGAATTCGATGGAGCCCTTGGCGATGGCCGTGCGGGGCGCGGGTGCGGCGGGAGAAACCGGGATGGCAGACGAGGTGGCGGGGGCAAAGGCAAGCGATGAATCAGACATGGCCGTGTTTCGGAAAGGAAGCGAGTCTTCATCTTAGGATTGCCAACTCATATCGTCCAATATATATTCAAGGCCCAACTCATACTTTTAAAATATTACTTATATGGAACTGCGCCACCTCCGTTACTTTGTCGCCGTTGCCGAAGAGCTGCATTTCACGCGCGCGGCCGAGCGCCTGCACATCGGCCAACCGCCGCTGAGCCAGCAAATCCAGGCGCTGGAAGCGGAACTCGGTGCGCAGTTGTTCGAGCGCAACAAGCGCTCCGTGCGGCTGACGCAGGCAGGCGCGCTGTTTCTCGACGATGCGCGGCGCATCCTGGCCCTGTCGGAACAGGCGGCCGTCACGGCGCGCCGGGCACAGCGGGGCGAAGCGGGCGAATTGCGCATCGGTTTTACCTTTTCCACGCCGTTCACACCCTACTTCGCGACCGTCATCAACCGCTACCGCCAGCAATTCCCGCACGTCACCTTGACCTTGCATGAAATGGCGACATTGCATCAACTGGAAGCGATCTCGGGCAGGACGATGGACCTGGGTTTCGTGCGCCCGCCGGAAACGACGTACCCGGACGACATCCGCCTGACCGAATTGCGCCAGGACCCGCTGTTCCTCGTGCTGCCCGTCGCCCACGCGCTAGCGGCCAAGGACAGCATCGCGATTGCCGACATGGCGGGCGAAGGCTTTGTCATGTATCCCAAGGATGCGGGCACCGGGATTTATCCGCAGATTTTTCGACTGTGCAAGGCCGCCGGCTTCGTGCCCCAGGTCACGCAGGAAGCGGGCGAAGCATCGACCATCATCGGCCTGGTGGCGGCCGGCTGCGGCATTTCCGTGCTGCCCGCCTCGTTCGACCGCATCCGCATGGATGGCGTGTGCTACCGCCCCATCGCCGACCCGCAGGCGACCACCAGTTTATTACTTGCACAACGGGAAGAAGAGACGTCGCCGCTGGTAGCGGCATTCGTCAAGCTGGCCGAGGAAGCGGCCATGGAAGGGGGAGCGTAGGCCGGCGTGTCGGCTTACGCTGCGGCTGTGCCGCAGCTAAGCCTACCTACGGCACGCGCGCCGGCGTAGGTCGGATTAGCGGTGGCGAAGCCGCCGCGTAATCCGACACCAACGATCACGAATAATCCGCATCCAGCTCGGAACCCGCGTAATTCTCCAGGTCCTCGAACAGGCTCTTCATGCTGGCCCGCGTGAGGATTTTCTGCACGACGGTGCAGCTGCGGCGGTAGGAAGCGATGCGGTCGAGCAACACCGGATGGTGCTGCACGGGCACCTTGGCCACCAGGGCGGCCCAGCCTTCCTCGAAGTCGGGCTTGTTCTTGCGCACGGAACGCACGAAACGTTCAAACTCCTTTTGCCCCGTGCGCGCCACGATGCGCCCGCCGCCTTCGATGGCGAAGATGATGGCCAGGGCGATGACGCCCTCGGCATTCAAATCGCTGTCGCTGACGGGGCCGTTGTCGTGGTGACGGCGCAGCCAGCCGGCCAGGCGCACGACGGCTTGCACTTCCTTGCGCTGTTGCAACTGCAACGCATACTTTTCATAGCCGGCCCAGTTCTGGTTCGGGTCGGCCTGGCAAATATCGATGAACAGCTCGCGCAAACGGCGCTGCAGGTAGACGGGGTCCTGGTCGTATTCGCCGACGAGGGCGTCTTCCGGCAGCTGCGACAGGTCCTTGATCAGGCGAAAGCCGACCTGGAACGCGTGCTCGGCGCCGTGCTCGACAAGGAAGTCGAGGGCGGCCTGGTCGCCCTCATGCGTGACGGCCTGCTCCAGGCCCAGCGACACGCCGCCCACAGTCAGGTACAGCGCCTTCTGGATGCCGTCGGCCGTGCGTTCATTCGTGAACTTCTCGGCCACCATGGCCGTGATGCCCGTCAATTCGTCGGCCAGGTTCAGCGCCGCGTCTTCGCGCGGGTCGCCCGGCAACAGCTTGATGGCGCGCACCAGGCGCGGAAGATTCTCTACAACAATTGCTGGCAGCATTAGTGATTCCCTGCTTTCATTACGAGAAAATGCCGGTGCCCAGGCTGCGGCGCGTGCTGGAACGCGGCGCGCTGCGCGTGCTCGGCACTTGCTTGCGCAGACGGTACAGCAATTCCTTGGTACTGCGCTGCAACATGGTCGGTTCTTCATCCGGGTCGTCCGAGTATTCCGCGTCGGCCAGGTCGGCGCTGTGGCGGAAGTCGGGGAACAGTTCGAACAGCGAGCGGTCCCAGCCGTCTTCATTCGCTTGCGCCAGTTCGATGGCCAGCGGCACGATGTCATTGTCGGACGAAGTCACGCCCGTCACGTACGGTCCCTTGATGACGATCTCTCCCGCCACTTCGAGGATTTCCTTCGGCGCCATCGAGAACAAAATGGCGAACGCCGTGGCGCCCCAGTCGGTGGCGGATGCTTCGAGCAGCAGCTCGCGGCGGCGCTCGGCGTCGTCGGTGGAAAACACCACGCCGTGGATGTGCGCGAACAGCGCTTCGGCGATGCGTTCCGGATCATCCTCGATCTGGTCATCGCTCCAGGTGGCGGCGATGAAGGCCAGGCTGTCGGCCCAGGCTTTCGGCGGCACCAGCAAGGTGGCCAGCGACATCTTGCCGCCGTCGAAGCCGGCCAGGTGCAGGGCCGTCACTTGCGGCGGGATGGCGCTCAGCACTTCCACCACGGCCAGGTCGCCGTACTGGTCGGCCGCGTCCGCAAACGCCTGCTCGGCGTGGCCCAGCGAACCGGATAGCACCAGTTCCGTGACCTGCTTCGTCAGCGCGGGCAGGTTGCTTTTTTGTTCATTATCGGCCATGGTCGTCTCCATCCTGGTCAAACATCTGGGCGAAATCGTCGGTGGCTTCGTCTTCATCGTGCTCGTCGTCGCCGTCGTCATTGGCAGCCAGCTGGTCGAGCGACTGGTCGTCGTCGTCCCACAGGCGCGGATTCTTGTGCAGGAAGGCCGTGATGATGGCCTGGCGCGCCAGGTCGGGGAAGCTCTCTTCGATGGCGGCGTACATCTTCGCCGCTTCCGGCGCGGCGCACGTCGCCATGGAAAACACGCGGGCCGGGTCGCCGAACTCGTAGTCTTCGCTTTCGGCCAGCAAGCCCTTCGGGTCGCTGAAGGTGATGTGGTCGACCAGCGCGAAGGCCAGCATGTTCACGTCTTCGATGCCGCCGCCGCTCGCGTACTCGCTCACCAGCGCGTCGACCATGCTTTTATAGTTCTTGCGGTTCGGCGGGTCGCCGAGGATGCCGTCGATCTGGCCTTCCAGCTCGCGCGACTGGTACGCGAATTCAGGGTGTACTCTTCTCATGCTGTGCTTTCCAATGTGATGCTTGGTACTTTTACATAAAGGCAAAAGCACCATTGTTTGTTGTTTTTTAAATCATCCGGACTGTACCGAACAGCCGCCAGCGTGCTTAGTCGGCCGGCAGTACCGTGCCGTGGAGGCGGAACACGCCGCACCACAGGGCATAGGCTTCCGCTTCCGGATCGATGATGATGCGGTGGTTGACGCTCTGGTCGTATTCGGCGCGCTTGGCCGGGTCGGCCAGGATTTCATACGCCTTGGTGACGCTCTTGAAGCGCGCCTCGGCGCCGGGGGCCTGGTTGCGGTCGGGGTGGAAGCGCATGGCCAGCGAACGGTAAACCTTCTTGATTTCATCGTCGCTGGCATTGGGCGCGACACCGAGGACGTTATACAAATTTTCCATAAATGGCTCCGGGGTCACGTTTTGTTTGCTAATTAAAGGCGAATTATCCTATAGAACGGCGCCCGCGTCGCTTGCATGCTGGGATATGGGGCCAAATACGTGCTTATAAAGCGCTTGCGGTACGGTAAAATGCTTTTTACTGTCACTCTTCCGCATTGATCAATGAGCAACGATAAACCGAATACCGCCGCGCCAGCGCTGGCGCCCAATTTCTTGCGTAACATCATCGAAGCCGACCTGGCTGCCGGCGCGCACGTGCGTCCCGGCCTGCCCCAGGTGATCACGCGTTTCCCGCCGGAGCCGAACGGCTATCTGCACGTGGGCCACGCCAAGTCGATCTGCGTCAACTTCGGCCTGGCGCGCGACTACGCCGGCCAGTGCAACCTGCGCTTCGACGACACCAATCCGGCCAAGGAAGAGCAGGAATACGTCGACACCATCATGGACAGCGTGAAATGGCTGGGCTTTGACTGGGAACCGAAGACTGCCGATGGCCAGAGCCACCTGCACTACGCGAGCGACTATTTCGACCAGCTGTACGCAATGGCCGAATACCTGATCACGGCCGGCTTTGCCTACGTAGACAGCCAGAGCGCCGAAGACATGGCCGCCAACCGGGGCAATTTCGGCCAGGCCGGCAAGAATTCGCCGTTCCGCGACCGTCCGCGCGACGAATCGCTGGCCCTGTTCCGTGCCATGAAGGCGGGCCAGTTCAAGGATGGCGAGCACATCCTGCGCGCGAAGATGAGCGAAGATGCCATGAGTTCGCCGAACATGAACTTGCGCGACCCGGCCATCTACCGCATCCGCCACGCGCACCACCACCGCACGGGCGACGCCTGGTGCATCTATCCGATGTACGATTACACGCACCCGATCTCGGACGCGCTGGAAAACATCACGCATTCGATCTGCACGCTGGAATTCCAGGACCACCGCCCGTTCTACGACTGGCTGCTGGAAACCCTGGCCGCCGGCGGCTTCTTCCAGCAACCGGTGCCGCGCCAGTTCGAGTTCTCGCGCCTGAACCTGACCTACATCGTCACCAGCAAGCGCAAGCTGCGCCAGCTGGTGGAAGAAAAAATCGTCGACGGCTGGGACGACCCCCGCATGCCGACCCTGGTGGGCATGCGCCGCCGCGGCTACACGCCGGAAGCGATTCAATTGATGTGCGAACGCACGGGCGTGACGAAATCCGACGGCTGGATCGACTACAGCGTGCTCGAAGGCTGTTTGCGCGAAGACCTGGACCCGAAGGCACCGCGCACGGTGGCCGTGCTGCGCCCCTTGAAGTTGATTATCGACAACTTCCCGGAAAACGACAGCGTGGAATGCACGGCGCCCGTGCACCCGCACTTCCCGGAACGGGGCTTGCGCACCTTCCCCATCTCGCGCGAGCTGTGGATCGAGGAAGACGACTTCATGGAAGTGCCGAACAAGGGCTATTTCCGCCTGTATCCGCCCATCGACGACAAGCCGGGCAGCAAGGTTCGCCTGCGCTACGGCTATGTGATCGAGTGCACGGGCTTTGACAAGGATGCGGACGGCAAGGTCATCGCCGTGCATTGCAACTATTTCCCGGACAGCAAGTCTGGCACGGAAGGCAGCGCCAACTACAAGGTCAAGGGCAATATGCACTGGGTCAGCGCGCCGACGGCGATTCCCGCCGAAGTACGCCTGTACGACCGCCTGTTTACGGACCCGCAGCCGGACGCGGGCGGCAAGGACTTCAAGCTGGCCTTGAACCCGCTGGCCAAGGAAGTGGTGCAGGCGTGGCTGGAACCGGGCGCGGAACGGGCCCAGCCGGAACAGCGCTTCCAGTTCGAGCGCCACGGCTACTTCGCGGCCGACCGGGTCGACAGCCAGCCTGGCAAGCCCGTCTTCAACCGCATCGTCACCCTGAAAGACAGCTGGCAGCCCGCAAAATAAGGCGCCGGACGACCCACAAAAAAACCGCTGCGGCGGTTTTTTTTCGTTTCAATAACATATGTCACCCCAGAATATTGCCTGTTGACTACATTCACGATAATTTTGTATATTAGGCAGCTATTGAGCAATTTGCAATTTCAATAGCGCTTGTATAACACAGTCGCCCAGGCGGCCCCCGATTCCTCTTCCTGATGCGGATGGCGATGTCTTCTACTGCCAGCGAACACCCCTTATCTGCTGAAAAAAAACCGCTCTGGCTGCTCGGCTTCGTGATGTCGATAGTGGTGGGCTTGCTGTTCTACATGGCTGCCTCGCTGTCGATCGAAAACGACGCCAGCGACCTGTTCGACAATCTGGCCCGCAATACGCGGAAAAACATCGAATCGCGCGTCAAGTCGTATGCCAACCTGCTGCGCGGCACGGCCAGCCTGTTCCACGCCAACGAACACGTGAGCCGGGAGCAATTCCACCGCTACGTGGCAAACATCGCCCTGCAACAGAACTACCCGGGGGTGATGAATCTCAATTACAGCCAGGAACTCGACGACGCGCAGCGCAGCGCCTTCGAAGCGGCCATGCAGCGCGACTATCCGCCCGGGCGCGACGGCTATCCGGCATTTGCCATCCATCCGCCCGCCCCGCGCGCCCGTTATTCCGTACTGGTGTACATTGAGCCGATTGCCAGCGCCCCGGAAAAGTATGGCAATGACATCGCCGCGCGCCCCCTGATCGCGGAAATGCTGGCGCAGTCGCGCGACTCCGTGCAGATCAGCAATTCCGGCGTGCCCGTGCCGATGGAAGGCCGGCCCCAATTGACGGGCATGGCCATGCGCCTGCCCGTATACCGCTACGGCATGCCGGTCGATACGGTGGAGCAGCGGCGCGCCGCTTACCAGGGATCCGTCGGCATCGGCTACGACCTGGTGACGATGATGCGCAGCGCGCTGGCCGACATGCCGGTGCGTAACGTGCGCCTGACCCTGTTCGATATCGGCCCCCAGGCGCGCGAAGCACTGAACTTGCCGCACGACATGCGTCCCATCTTCGACAGCACGACGGCGGGCATGCATGCGCCGTGGTGGCTGCCCGGCAGTTCGGGCCGCTACCTGAGCAGCACGATGCTGATCGAACACAATGGCCGCGTCTGGCAAGCGCTGTTCAGCGTGCGCAAGAGCGACCTGTATACGCGCTTCGATGTCTTTTTGCCATGGCTGGCCCTGCTGATCGGCTTTGCCAGCGCCATGCTGCTGTACATGCTGTTCCACACGCTGGCGTCGTCGCGCCGGCGCGCCATCCAGATGGCGACGGGCATGACGGAGGAATTGCGCGCCAGCCAGATCCGCCTGCAGCTGTCGCACCAGAAACTGCGCCGGCTGGCGGCCCACGCCGACCAGATCAAGGAAGAAGAGCGCAAGCGCATCGCGCGCGAAATCCACGACGACCTGGGACAAAACCTGCTGGTGCTGCGCATCGACGCCGACATGTTGGCCTCGCGCACGCAGCGCCGCCACCCGCGCCTGAACGCGCGCGCCCGCTCGACCCTGGAGCAGATCGACGCCACCATCAAAAGCGTGCGGCAGATCATCAACGACTTGCGCCCTACCGTGCTGGACCTGGGCGTGAATGCGGCCGTCGAATGGCAGGTGGCGCAATTTCGCCAGCGCACGGGCATCGCCTGCGAAGTGCATGAAAGCCATGGCGACATTTGCCTCAGCGACCAGTGCGCGACGGCCCTGTTCCGTATCCTGCAAGAGTCGCTCAGCAATATTTCCCAGCATGCGAATGCCAGCCGCGTGCAGGTCAAGCTGGAGAAGTGCCGCGATACGGTATCGATGAGCATCAGCGACAACGGCGTGGGCGCGGCCATCGACGGGCGCAACAAGCTGGGCTCGTTTGGCCTGGTGGGCATCGAGGAACGCATCAAGTTGCTGGGCGGCACTTTCTACATCGAAAGCAGCCCCGGCGCCGGCATGAGCGTACACGTCAGCGTACCGCTGGGCGCGGACGCTACCGCGTTTCCCTACCAGGAAGAAAGCCGGGCCAGCAGCTGATCGGCGCCCGCCCGCATGAAGCAAGCTCAGCTTGCATATTTCGTAATTAGATGCAATATTGATGTTGAACAACTCAGCGCCCGCCCGCCATGGGCAGGCATTCCTCGACTACTTGCCAGGAGTACACACCCGCCGCCTTCCCTTGTTTCACCGTATTTCCCACAACGCTCTTTACAAAAGGACATTCATGGATACGAACGACAGTTTCAAGGCAATTGCCGATTTGAATTTGGACGCGATCAAGGTCAAGCTGATGCACCGGGAGTCAGGCGAAGGATGGAGCCTGGAAAAGGCAAATGCGGTGGAATTCGAATACCGCCGCTTCCTGATCCTGATGAAACAGTTTCCGGAAGAAGAAACGGCGCCACTGATGGATGTCGATACCTTCTGGCACTACCACATCCTCGACACCCTGAAATATGCGGCGGACTGCGAGCAGGTGTTCGGTTACTTCCTCCATCACTTTCCGTACATCGGCTTGCGCGGTGAAGACGACGAAGCGGCGCACCATCGCGTGGGCGAGCGCATGAAGCAGTTGTATGAGCAAACGTTCGGGGAAGATTACATCCGCGCAGAAACGGCGTATTCGGGGCGCGCCGTACAGGCGGCGTATTCGGGACGTGCGGTACAGGCAGCGTATTCGGGACGCGCGGTACAAACAGCATTTTCCAGTGCCGCGGTACAGGCCACAGCTTACTCGGGCCGGGCCGTGCAGACGGCGTTTTCCAGTGCGGCCGTGCAGGCGACGGCGTATTCGGGCCGCGCGACGGGCGCGGCCAGCACCGCGTTTTCCAGCGCGCCTGCCTCTCTGGCCGCAGCGGTGGTCAAATCGTCTTCGACTGGCCTGGAAATGGGGCGCTTCTATGTCGATCGTCCGGTACTGAACCGCGACCCGCAATAGAACGGCGGAAAACAGATGTGGCTGCCGCACGCGGCAAGCCTGACTTACCCAGACGGCACCTCTCAGTTTGCCGTCTGTCAGGCGCTCTTAGGCAGCCATCAACTCGCGCAGTTCACGAATGCTGAAATCGCTGATTTCATGCATGCGGATGAGGATCGTGGCGCCGATCGGCAAGGTGTTGTGACGAATCTTGCTGATAACAGGTGGCGCCACTTCCAGAGCTCGCGACAAGGCGGCATCGTTTTTCAGTTGCAGCTTGTCGATGATCGCATCGAGGACGCGATTCGGGTTGTAGGTAGGCAAAGAAGTAATTTGTTTGAGAGACATGATCAAAAATCCGTACTTGTTGTATTAGAGCAAAAAGAAGCCGAATGCCTCTTTCGCTATAATTCAGGGTAAACACACTAAAAAGCGCCATCACTTATGCGGCTTTTACGCCACAAACAATATAATACACGCTATTGTTGATTTTTGCGTAACTTAAAGCAAAATTGTGATAATTGAAGAGAATTGACGCACTTGGAATGTGCTAGAGGATAACCCAAATCGGAAAAATTTGCTGCAAGTCATCAATTTTTACAATGAGGAACGCCGCTGCGCATGAGCCAGGCAATCGCCATGAGGGCGCCCAGGCGGGTCATTTCCGCGGATAGCTGCCAGCCTTGCGCGGCCACGCCGGCCGGGGTGACGGAAAGGCAGTTGCATGAAAAATCGTCGATGCGGCACCAGGCCAGTTGCCGGCGAATTTCATCGGGCGGCGGCGGCGGCTGCAGCGCACGTTCGCGCCGGCGCATATACGCGCGGACCTGCTCCTTGCTGGGGTGACTCGTAGCTCGCATTGCTCGCTCCTGCTGACGGAAAACAGCGTCGCGCTAATTGTAGATGCCGAGCCCGCCACAAGAGCCCGGACGCGTGACGACATTGCTCACCATATCGCCAGCGCGCCATGACACGTTTGCGCTGCATCAAATGGCACGGTCCCGGCGTTGCGCCGCAGCCCGTGCTGCCCCGCGACCTGACGGCCAGAGGCACAGCACACCATTTTTATTTCTTTTGCTGGCGCACGCGCTGTTGTTGTTTTTCCTGCGTTTGCTGACGGTTCTGCTTGCGCTCGAACAGGGCGACCGCATCTTTCTTGGCTTGCTCCACGGTACGCATTTCCTCATGCGCATCGTGCGGGACAAAAAATTCGGCGTCCTGCGCCGCCACGACCAGCTTGATGGCGGCGTCGTCGTCGAGGTCGTACAATTCCGTCAGGACGGTGGTGACCTCGTCCAGGTATGCTTCGTAAGTGAGGGTGCTCATGCTGTCTTCCTTAAGTGAGTGGCGCAACGCGGGAACGGCGCGCTGCGCGCCGGCCCAGCAAAGTGCGCAGATAACCGGCCATTTTACCCGATGCGGCCCCCGCCGGCTGCCAGCGCCTGCAAGGCATCGGCCACGCGCGCGTAGCGCAGGCGCACGCCCAGCTCGCGCTTGATGCGCGTATTGTGCAGGCGGCGCGATTCGGACATGAACGACAGCAGCATCGGCGTGACCACTTGCCGCAGCTCGGCACGGGGCAGGCGCGGCGGGCGCGGCAGCCCAAACGTATCGGCCACGGCATCGAAATACTCGGCCATTTTGAGTTCGCTGTCATCGCTGGCGTGATACACGCGTCCCGGCTTGCCCCGCCACAAGGCCCGTTCGATGATGCGCGCCAGGTCATCGGCATGGATATGGTTGGTGTACACGTCGTCATCCGCGGCCAGGGCCGGCGTGCCTTCGCGCAAGCGTTTCAAAGGCAGGCGGTCATCCGCATAAATGCCGGGCACGCGCAGGATGGCCACCGTGGCGCCGCGGCGCGCGCCCCAGCCACGCAAGACCTGTTCGGCGTCCACGCGCCGCTTCGCCCGCGCATTGGCGGGCGCCACAGCCCGCGTTTCATCGACCCAGGCGCCGCCGCAATCGCCATACACGCCGCTGGTACTCACATACACCATGCGTGCATGCTCGGGTAAAATGGCGGCCAGATTGCGCGTGCGCCGGTCCAGCAAACCCGACGACAAGGGCGGCGCCAGGTGCACGATCATCGTCGCCAGTCCCGCCAGCCGTTTCAAGCTGGCGCGGTCGTCGAGATTGGCCACGATGGGCACGGCGCCGGCTGCCCGCAGCTGCGCGCGGCGCACCGGCTGACTGGTGACGGCAAAGACGCGAAAGCGCGCGCGCAGCAGGGGCAGCAACCGCATGCCGACGTCGCCGCAGCCGAGGATCAGCAGGCGCGGCAAGCCTGAGGGCTTGCGCAAAGAGTGCTTTAACATATTTTTCATCTCAAGGATTGTATGACTTTTCAAGTTACTGTTCAGCCCAGCGGCCACCAGTTCAGCTGTGAAGCGGACGAAACCGTGCTGGCGGCGGCGATACGCGCCGGCGTGGGCTTACCGTATGGCTGTAAAAATGGCGCCTGCGGTTCCTGCAAGGGCAAAGTGCTTGCCGGCACCGTCCAGCACAAGGCGCACCAGCAACGCGCCCTGACGCCGGAAGAGGAAGCTGCCGGCTTTTCCCTGTTCTGCTGCGCCACCACGGAAGCCGACCTCATCATCGAAGCGCGCGAAGTGGCGGGCAGCAGCGACTACCCGATCAAGAAAATGCCGTCGCGCGTGACCACCATCGAGAAGGTCGCCCCCGACGTCGTCGTGCTGACCCTGCAGTTGCCGGCCAGCGAGCGCCTCAACTACCGCGCCGGACAGTATATCGAAATCATGTTGCGTGACAACAAACGCCGCAGCTACAGCATGGCCAGCGCGCCCGCCGAAGGCGGTCCCGTGACCCTGCACATCCGCCACCTGCCGGGCGGCCTGTTCACCGACCAGGTGTTCGGCACGATGAAGGAGCGCGACATCCTGCGCTTCGAAGGCCCGATGGGCACCTTCTTCCTGCGCGAAGATTCCGACAAGCCCGTCGTGCTGCTGGCCTCGGGCACGGGCTTTGCCCCGCTGAAAGCCATCGTCGAGCACATGATCAACGAGCAATCCCCGCGCCCAATCACCCTGTACTGGGGAGGTCGCCGTCCGCACGACCTGTACATGGATGCGCTGTGCCGCCAGTGGGCCGCCGACTTGCCGCAGTTCACCTATGTGCCCGTCGTGTCGGAAGCCTTGCCGGAAGACGCCTGGGGCGGCCGCACGGGCTTCGTGCACCAGGCCGTCATCGCCGACTTGCCCGACATGTCCGCGTATCAGGTGTATGCCTGCGGCGCGCCCATCGTCGTCGAATCGGCCAACCGCGATTTCGTGCAATTGTGCCGGCTGCCAGCCGACGAGTTCTACGCCGACGCTTTCACCACGGAAGCCGACCTGGCCAAATAAGCATCCAGACAGCGGGGTGCTGCTGGCGCTGCATCCGCTGCCGTCACCCGCCCCACCCCGCTGTTCCCTGGAAATGTCATGTCTCTCGCTTCCGCCGGCAACGGCTTCAGTATCCTGCGTCACCGCAATTTCGCCTGTTACCTGTCCGCCCGCGTGCTGGGCACGGTCGCCGTGCAGATGCAAAGCGTGGCCATCGGCTGGCAGGTGTACCAGATCACGGGCAGCCTGTTCGACCTGGGCCTGATCGGCCTGGCGCAGTTCGCCCCCTTCCTCGTCTTGATTTTGCCGGCCGGCCACGTGGCCGACCGCTACAACCGCCGCAACATCATCGCCTGGTGCTTGACGGCGCAGCTCGCCTGCGCGCTGGCCCTGCTGGCGTTTACGTTAAGCAATATTTCCATCGTCTGGCCCGTGTTCGCCGTGCTGGTGCTGTTCGGCAGCGCGCGCGCCTTCATGATGCCGGCGACGCAAGCCGTGCTGGTCAACATGGTGCCCACGCAACACTTCAGCCGCGCCCTCGCACTCAGTTCGTCGAGCTCGCACGTGGCCATCATCCTGGGGCCTACTCTGGGCGACTTGCTGTATTACTTCGGCCCCAAGGTCGTGTATCTGATCTCGTCGGCCTTGCTGGTGCTGTCCGTGCTGCTGATGCGCGCCACCACGCCGGCGCCGCAAGTGGTCAAGCGCGAACCCGCCAGCTGGCACACCTTGCTCGAAGGCTTGCGCTTCGTCTGGTCGAAACCCATCGTGCTGGGGGCCATTTCGCTCGACCTGTTCGCCGTGCTGTTCGGCGGCGCCACGGCCCTGCTGCCGGCGCTCGCGCATGACGTGCTGCATATCGGCCCCAGCGGACTGGGCTTGCTGCGCACGGCGCCGGGCGCCGGCGCGGCCCTGTGCTCGATCGCGCTGGCCTTCTTCCCCATCACGCGCCGGGTGGGCGCCTGGATGTTCGGCGGCGTGGCCGTCTTCGGCCTGGGCACCTTGGTGCTGGGCAGCACCAGCTATTTCCCGCTGGCCCTGGCGGCGCTGTTCCTGATGGGCGCCGGCGACATGGTCAGCGTCTACATCCGCCACCTGCTGGTGCAGTTCGAGACGCCGGACGAAATCCGCGGCCGTGTCAGCGCCGTCAACGCCGTCTTCATCGGCGCCTCGAACGAGCTGGGCGAATTCGAATCGGGCTTGACGGCCGGCTGGTTCGGTCTGGTACGCGCCGTGCTCTTCGGGGGGGCCGCCACCCTGGCCGTGACGGGCGTGTGGGCCGTGCTGTTCCCCGTGCTGTCGCGCATGGACCGCTTCCCCCACCACGAAAAGGAAGCGGCCGCCAGGACGCCCACCGCGACCGCAAACTAAAGGCTAAGATGCGCTATTGCCACTGACGAACTTGCACCATGAAAATCACGCTTCCCTTGCACGGCTTCATCCGCAGCCGCCCCCACCTGAGCATGGCCACGGCCATCGGCGTGGCGGTCGGCCTGCTGTTGCCCTCTTCCTGGCAACAGATGACGCGTTTGCTGACGGCGTGGAATGTCGCCGTCTGGTTCTACCTGGCGACGATGGCCTGGATGATGATGCGCGCCAACCATCACAAGGTCAAGGTGATGGCGGCGCGCCAGGATGAGCGGGCCACCACGGTCCTGTCGGCCCTGTCCGTCGCATCCGTGATGAGCCTGGTGGCCATCGTCTCGCAACTGTCTTCGATGAAAGACATGGCGCCCGACGAGCGCGCGCTGCATTACGGCTTGACGATCCTGACACTGGTCGGTTCCTGGTTCCTCGTCGGCACCCTGTTCTGCTTCCACTATGCCCACCTGTATTACCAGGCCGACCCCGCAGTACGCCCCCTGAAATTTCCCGACGACGAGCAAAACCCCGATTACTGGGATTTTCTGTATTTCGCCTTCACCATCGCCGTGGCCGTGCAAACGTCGGACGTTTCCGTACAGACGCGGCTGATGCGGCAGATCGTGCTGGGGCAATCCGTGCTGAGCTTTTTCTTCAACCTGGTCGTGCTGGGGCTGTCGATCAATATCGCGGCCGGCCTCATCAATGGATAAAGCTGGCGCCGGCTTGAAAAAATTCCGCGAGGAAACTTGACCTGGGTGTAGGGTTAAGCTCATCTTAATCGTGCGCACCCTCTTGAAATACTGGAAAGAGGAGTAAGATAAGTTCCATGCACAGACGTCATGTGCATGAGGCAGCAACCAGGCCGCAGCACGCCTGAGATGGGTTTTTTTTGAATTGACAGGAGTAAGCATATGCAAATCAATATTCATACCGACAGCACCATCGCCAACACCGCTGGACTGAACGAACATGTGCAATCCGTACTTGAAAGCGCACTGAGCCGCTTCCGCGACAACCTGACCCGCATCGAAGTCCATATCAGCGACACGAATGGCCCGAAAGGCGGCGCCGACGATATCCGCTGCGTCATGGAAGCACGCGTTGCTGGCTATCAACCGATTGCCGTGACCGAACAGAACGCCACCGTGCATCAATCCGTTGCCGGCGCCACCGACAAACTGAAACGCGCCATCGATAGCGCCCTGGGCCGCCTGCAAGACAGCAAGCGCCACGCCACCGGCAAGAATGCCGTGATCGATACGGCCGAAGCGGAAGAAACCGCCGAGTAACTCCCCTCCTGCAGGATTTCCAGAGACTGAGGCAGCCGTTCAAGGCTGCCTTTGCACATCTGGAGCCACCTTCCTGCGCGACAACATCCATAGTAGAACAGCAAGCATTTCAACTTATTAACACGGCAATGAAATAATTGTCGTATTTCCCACAGAAAGTGACACCAAGCAAGCCTTTGCCGTTACAGCCAAGGCCGCTTTACGCTATCATGAAGCTACCGGCCCCCTGCTCGCGCGCGCCGGCTTTTTGAAAGTGTGATTGTGGAACAGATCGGCAACTTCGGCGCTTCAGGCTGCAACATCGGCGATTTACAGCTATTTCGCGATGGGGCGGATAGCCAGACGGCCGCCATGCTGGCGCCCTGCCCCGTCATGCGCCTCGAAGCGGGCGAAGCCATTGCCGACACACAGGGCACCAGCCTGTATATCGTCCTGCGCGGTTCGCTGGCCGTGGCCGCCGACATCCACACGGGCATGGATGACGGCACCGTCAGCAAGGTCTTGCCCGGCGAAAGCGTGGGCGAACAATCGGTGCTCGATGAAGCGAGCAACCTGGCCGCCATTTCCGCCCTGGAAGAAACTGACTTGCTGGTGATCGACGCGGCCGTCGTCTGGGAATTGATCGAACAATCGAACGGCCTGGCGCGCAACCTGCTGCGGCTGCTGTCTTTCCGCATCCGCGCCGCCAACGCCCTGCTGCGCCGCCGGCAGAAACTGGGCGAGTTCTACCGCCAGATGTCGATGGTCGACAGCCTGACGGGTTTGTACAACCGCGCCTGGCTCACCGATTTATTGCCGACCATGATAGTCACGGCCCACGCCAGCGGCTCGCCGATGTCGCTGGTGATGATAGACCTCGACCATTTCAAGCGTTTCAACGACACGCACGGCCACCAGGCGGGCGACCAGGCGCTGCGCATTGCCGCACAAGTGCTGGGCGCGGCCCTGCGGCCCACGGATTTTGCCGTGCGCTATGGTGGCGAGGAAATGATGGTGATCTTGCCCGATACCAGCGAACACGTGGCCTTGCGGGTCGCCGAACGCTTGTGCGAACGCATGCAGCAAGCCGTCATCTTCGCCGATATGCGCAGCGCGCTGCCGCACATCACGGGTTCCTTCGGCGTGGCCAGCCTGGCAGCCGAACAGGACGACGAAGCGCTGATCGCGGCGGCCGACGCTGCCCTTTACCGGGCAAAAGCATCGGGCCGCAACCGGGTCATGCTGTAGCCCAGGCAGCCTTGCTGTCGGCCGGCTTGGCAGCATCCGGCTTGGCCGCATCATCCTTCTTGCTGCTGTGCGCCGCGATGAAATCCGCATAGCCCTTCTGCACCAGCTCATACGTCTTGTCGATATTGCCGGCGATATCGCCGTTCAGCACTTTCAAGCCGCCCAGGATGTCGCGCGCTTCCTTGAAACCTTTTTCCATGCCGCCGCTGATGGTGTCCATGAACTTGGTCAGGGCCGTATCGTCGTCCATGTCGGGGTTCTGTTTCTTGAACGCGTCGAAAAACCCCGTCGACAGCGAGACGATGCGGCTCGCCGTCGCTTCGGCGCTGTTGTCCTGCGACGCCGCGTTCTGGATCGCATCGTCGCCGTACTGGCCTTTCAGCGCTTCATTGATGTTGGTGATGGCCGTCTTGTACAGCAGCGCCAGCGGTTCGTTCTCGGAACCGATGGACACGTTCAGCGACGCCTGCATGATGGACGCGTTCAATTGCAGCTTGCTGCGGTCATTCACGCTCATTTCAGCGTTGACGCCATCCTTTTGCTGGACTTTATCGTCCTTGCCGGCAACGCCCGGACTGACGGAAGTCACGGAAGGGGTGGAATTGCCGCCTGCGGCGATGGGAATTGACACGATAGACCTCCTTGAACGGACAATGTATGCCACCATGCGGGAAACGCGATGATGACCATCCTCTCGTGTAGTATCGGCAGGTTTTCAGAAAACTGAAGCGGCGGCTTGTTTTTAGCGGCCCGGATAACCCATTCAGCAACATTAAGTTACGACCATCAATGACTAACCAGACCTTTCTTTGGCACGACTACGAAACCTTTGGCGCCCAGCCGCGCCGCGACCGCCCGGCCCAGTTCGCCGCGATCCGCACGGATGCCGAACTCAACGAGATCGGCGAACCGATCATGTTGTATTGCCAGCCTGCAAATGATTTCCTGCCCGATCCGCAATCGTGCCTGATCACGGGCATCACGCCGCAGCAATGTCTGCAGCTGGGCGTGCCCGAACACCAGTTCGCCGCCACCATCGAAGCGGCCTTTTCGGAGCCGGGCACCATCGGCGTCGGCTACAACACCATCCGTTTCGACGATGAAGTCACGCGCTTCCTGTTCTGGCGCAACCTGATCGACCCGTACGCGCGCGAATGGAAAAACCATTGCGGCCGCTGGGACATCCTCGACGTGGTGCGCATGACGCACGCGCTGCGCCCGGAAGGTATTCAATGGCCGAAGCGCGACGATGGCCAGACCAGCTTTAGACTGGAACACTTGAGCAAGGCCAATGGCCTCGTGCACGAAGCGGCGCATGATGCGCTGTCCGACGTGCGCGCCACCATCGCCCTGGCACGATTGATCCGCGAAAAGCAGCCGAAACTGTTCGAATTCTGCCTGGCTCTGCACAAGAAGGATAGGGTCGCCAGCGAAATGGGCATGCACCTGGCCGCCGGCGAGCGCCAGCCCTTCCTGCACGTGTCGGGCATGTTCCCCGCCGAACGGGGTTGCCTGGGCGTCGTCTGGCCGCTGGCCACGCACCCGAGCAATAAAAATGAAATCCTCGTCTGGGACTGCGCCTACGACCCGCGCGAACTGTTCGAGCTGGACGCCGACACCATCCGCACGCGTTTGTTCACGCGCAAGGAAGCCATGCCCGAAGGGATGACGCGTCTGCCCGTGAAAAGCGTCCATTTGAACAAGTCGCCCATGTTGGTCGGCAATTTAAAGACCTTGTCGCCGGCCATGGCCGCGCAATGGGGCATCGACGTGGATGCGGCGAAGATCAACGCCCAGCTGGCCGCCGCGGCGCCGAACATGGATGCCATCTGGGCCGAAGTGTTCCAGCGCCCGGGCGCCAATACGGCCCTGGACGTGGATGAGGATTTGTACAACGGTTTCGTCAGCAACGACGACCGCCGCCTGCTCGAATCCTTGCGTCGCGAAACGCCGGCCAAGCTGGCCACGGCCCGCCCCTCGTTTGCCGACGAGCGCCTGCAGGAATTGCTGTTCCGCTACCGCGCACGCAATTTCCCGCAAACCCTGAGCGAGGCGGAAAGCCTGCGCTGGGAACAGCACCGCGCCGCCCGATTGTTCGACGGCGACGGCGGCGCCCGTACCATCGAGATGCTGTTTACGGAAATCGACGTGCTGTCGGAATCGGTCGATGAGCGGGGAGAAGAGATTCTGGGCGAATTGTACGATTACGCGGAGATGGTGGCGCCCATGCGCGACTGAAGGACCAGGCCGGGTAGGTCGGATTAGCGGGGCAAGGCCCCGCTAATCCGACAACATTGTTGACGTTACCGATATTGTCGGATTACGCGGCTACGCCGCTAATCCGACCTACTCATTGAACCACCAATACGGCCGTAGGTCGGATTAGCTCGTAGAGCGTAATCCGACAACATTGTTGGCCCGAGCGTGGTGGTGTCGGATACGCGGCGTCGCCGCTAATCCGACCTACGCTGCGCGGTGTTGATTGATCGCATCGCGCGTTTCAATGGCCACGCGGCGCGCCGCGTCGGCCCAGTCTTCGCCGTCCTGCGGCGTGGCGTAGATGATGGCGCGCGAGGAGCTGATCATCATGCCCATGCCGTTCGCCGTCTGGCCCGCGCCGACGGTGGCGGCGATGTCGCCGCCCTGGGCGCCGATGCCAGGCACCAGCAGCGGCATGTCGCCCACGATGGCGCGCACTTGCGCCAGTTCTTCCGGGAAAGTGGCGCCGACGACGAGCGCGCACTGGCCATTCTTGTTCCATTTCTCGGCCACCAGGCGCGCCACGCGCTGGTACAGGGGCACGCCGTCCGTATCGAGGAATTGCAGGTCCGAGCCGCCCGGGTTCGAGGTGCGGCACAGGATGATCACGCCGCGGTCTTTCCACGCCAGGTAGGGATCGAGCGAATCCTCGCCCATGTAGGGGTTCACGGTGACGGCGTCAGCGCCGTAGCGTTCGAACGCTTCGCGCGCGTATTGCGTGGCTGTCGCGCCGATGTCGCCCCGTTTCGCGTCGAGGATCAGGGGGATGTGCGGGTAATTTTCGCGCACGTAGCGGCAGATGTCTTCCAGCTGCTTTTCCGCGCCCAGCGCGGCAAAATAGGCGATCTGCGGCTTGAAGGCGCAGGCCAGGTCGGCCGTGGCATCGATGATGCGCGTGCAAAAGGTGGTGATTCCATCGGGCAAGTCGCGCAGTTCGGCCGGCAGTTTCGCCAGGTCGGGGTCCAGTCCCACGCACAGCAGGGAATTATTGGCCGTCCATGCGGCGGATAATTTATTGATGAAATTCACGGCACACCTTCTCTATATTCAGTTGCAAACCCCGTATTGTAACGCGGCGCTGGCCAGGGAAGGCAGGCTGAGGCGGCGGCCGGCGCTTATTAAACCGACATGGCGGGCCGTTTCAGGTATATTTGCCCCACCTCCTTTACTCTGCACGGAACCCATCATGCAAATCACCAATCAATTCACCAAATGGCTGCGCCTGGCCCTGAGCGTCACCGTCCTGGCCGGCATCCTGACGGGCTGCGGCTACAACGACTTCCAGAGCAAGGACGAAGCCACCAAGGCCGCCTGGGGCGAAGTAGTCAACCAGTACCAGCGCCGCGCCGACCTGATCCCCAACCTGGTCAACACCGTCAAGGGCTATGCCACGCACGAGCGCGAAACCCTGGAAGCGGTGACCAAGGCGCGCGCCGCCGCCACCAGTTTCCAGATCACGCCCGAAGTGCTGAACGACCCGGCCGCCTTCGAAAAATTCCAGCAGGTGCAGGGCCAGCTGTCGTCGGCCCTGTCGCGCCTGATGGTGGTGTCCGAGAAATATCCTGATCTGAAAGCCGACACCAGCTTCCGCGACTTGCAGTCGCAGCTGGAAGGCACGGAAAACCGCATCACCGTGGCGCGCCAGCGTTACATCGCCGCCGTGCAAGATTACAACGTGCATGCTCGCAGCTTCCCGAACAACCTGACGGCGATGGTCTTCGGCTACAAGGTCAAGCCTTCGTTCACGGTGGAAAACGAAAAAGCCATTTCGACCGCGCCGACCGTCAACTTCGGCAAATAAGATGAAAGCCTGGTCTTATCTGGCGGCGCTGGCGACGGCGCTGCTGTGGACAGCCTTGCCCGCCAGCGCGCAGGGCTTGCAGCCCGTGCCGCCGCTGGCGGCGCGCGTGACGGACAACGCCGGCATGCTCGATGACAAGCAGAAAGCGGCACTGGAAGGCGTGCTGGCCGACTACGAAGCCAAGACGGGCAGCCAGATCGCCGTGCTGCTGGTCAAGAGCACGGAACCGGAAGCCATCGAGCAATACAGCATCCGCGTGACGGATGCCTGGAAGCTGGGCCGCAAGGGCGTCGATGACGGCGTGCTGCTGATGGTGGCGAAGGACAACCCATCGTCCTTGCGCCGTTTGCGCATCGAAGCGGGCCGTGGCGTGCAGGGCGTGCTGACCGATGCGCAATCGAAACGCATCCTGCAAGACGTCATCGCCCCCCATTTCAAGCAAAACGACTATTACGGCGGCCTGGTGGCCGGCATTGGCGCCATCGCTACCCTGCTGAACCAGGAGCAATTCCCCGCACCGGCGCAAAAACAGGCCCCGGCGACCGTGGAAGCGGGCGGCCTGACCTTCTGGCTGCCGCTGCTGTTCTTCGGCTTTCTTGTGCTCGTGACCGTGTTCCGCTCGCGCGGCGGGCCGAACCGGCTGCAGCGCGGCAGCAACTGGTCCAGCGGCGCCACGGGCGTCGTGCTGGGCAGCATCTTGAACCAGGCGCTGAACAACCGCGGTGGCGGCTTCGGCGGCGGTGGCGGTGGTTTTGGCGGTGGCGGTGGCGGCGGTGGTTTCGGTGGCGGCGGCGGCGGTTTTGACGGCGGCGGCGCCTCGGGAGATTGGTAATGACGAAACAACTGACATTCGGACAGCGCTGCGGACGGGCCCTGAAACATTTGCGGGGCACGCCGGCGACGGCGCGCCAGGCCTTTCCCGAGCGCACCCTGAAAGCCATCGAAACGGCGATTGCCGACGGTGAAACGATGCACCGGGCCGAAGTGCGCCTGATCGTCGAAGCGGCCCTGACGCCGGGCATGGCCTATCAAGGCGTGAGCAACCGCGAGCGGGCGCGCGAACTGTTCGCCCAATATGGCGTGTGGGATACGGAAGACAATGTTGGCGTGCTGATCTATATCAACCTGGCCGAACACCAGGTCGATATCGTGGCCGACCGCAACGTGGGCCGGCGCGTCACGCCGGAGCAGTGGCAAGCCGTGTGCCGCACCATGACCAAAGGGTTCAAGGAGGGCAATTACCACGACAGCACGCTCGATGCCTTGCAGCAGCTGAATACCTTGCTGCAAAGCCACTTCCCCGCCAATGGGACGCGCGGCAACCAGTTGCCGAACGAACCCATCCTCCTCTGATTCCTGCCCAGGGATTAAAATCTGCCCATTGCCGCGCGGGCTGGTGTTCCTGGCAGCGCGGCCCCCATACCCCGCCGAGGAGCACACATGAAATTAGTCAATAAAACCGCCATCGTCACGGGCGCCACGCAAGGCATCGGCCTGGCCTGCGCCACCCGCCTGATCGCCGAAGGGGCGCAAGTGATGCTGGTCGACATCAAGGACGAAGGCGCGCAGGCGGCGGCCGCCCTCGGCCCGCAGGCGCGCTTCTTTTGCGCCGACGTCAGCCAGAAAGCGGACGTTGATGCCATGCTGAAGGAAACCTTGGCGCAGTTCGGGCACATCGATATCCTCGTCAACAATGCGGGCGTCACGCATGCGGCCGATTTCCTCGACGTGTGCGAAGACGATTTCGACAGGGTCATGCGCATCAACCTGAAGTCGATGTTCCTGTGCGGCCAGGCCGTGGCGCGCGAGATGGTCAAGCGCAACAGCGGCTGCATCATCAATATGTCCAGCGTGAATGCGGAGCTGGCGATCCCGAACCAGGTGCCATATGTGGTGTCGAAAGGCGCCATCAACCAGCTGACCAAGGTCATGGCCCTGAACCTGGCGCCGCACGGCGTGCGCGTGAACGGCATCGGGCCGGGCACCATTCTGACGGAACTGGCCAAGCAGGCAGTGCTGTCGAGCCCGCAGGCGCGCCACACGATTTTGTCGCGCACGCCGCTGGGCCGCTGCGGCGAGCCGGAAGAAGTGGCCGGCATCGCCGCCTTCCTGGCCAGCGACGACGCCACCTACATGACGGGCCAGACCATCTATGTCGATGGCGGACGCATGGCGCTCAACTACACGGTGGCCGTGAAAGAGTGACGCAATCGAGTTATATCAAAAAAGAATAATGCATATCTAAAAAGATCATTAGACACATATCGTGCGACGCAGCATAATGCACTTGTCTCCACTATTCTCCTCCAAGAAAATAGTTTTAAGCCCGCTTTCACCAGCGGGCTTTTTTTTTGCCATCGCTGCTGCAACATGGCCATTCTTGCCATTTCCCGCAATCTTCCCGCTCATTCCGCCTGCCGCAAAAAAATGTTGCGGCGTGTCATCAGCCCGTCATCTTCGACCCCTATACTTGCTTCATCTGCTGTACAGGCAACCGATATGCCTGACTACAGACAGGTGTGCCGCCATGGCACACCACTCCCCTTTCATGACCGTGGCGGGCGCCGGCAAGGCGCGCGACAGGGTAAGTACCGAGCAACTCTCAACTCTTGACCCATTTCATTTGGGTTTTTGGCCCGCGCCCCCGCGGGCCTTTTTTTTCCTGACCAGCAAGCTCTTGCGCAAAAACACGGTGCCCCGCCACGCCCATGATATTGTGACTGCCTTTCCACCCATCCTGACGCATCATGCCTGTACCCTTGCCCGAACTTTGTTTTGCCGACCGCTACGAACGCCTGCGCTACCGCACGGCCCTGGTGTTGTATGTGCTGGTGATTTTAATCGGCGACATCCCCGGCGTGCGCGCCGACGTGGGCCAATATGCATCGGGCGGCGTGCTGCACTCCTTCGGCTATGGCGTACTGGCCCTGATCTTGTTCAGCGGCACGGCCGGCGGCATGGCCCGCCGGGCGCTGCTGTCGGTGCTGATGGTGGCGGCCATGGGCGCGCTGGACGAATTCATCCAGAGTTTCCTGCCTTACCGCCATGGCGCCGTCAGCGACTGGGTGGTCGATATCACGGCGGCCGCGGCGGTCTGCCTGCCGCTGTCTTTCCTCTGGCCGAAAATGGTCGCCGCCGCCCTCGGCAAGGGCGCGCCGCTGCCCGACGCCTGACGCGGCGCCGCCCGTCAGGCGCGGTCCGCTTCGCTGTCCAGCAATTCCAGCCGTAACTGCCCCTGGCTGCGCGCGCTGCGCGTGCCCAGGCGGCGCATCAGGGCGCGCGCCTCGCGCCGGCTGCCAGCCCCCATGGCGCGCGCGGGCATCGCGCGCGGTGCCGCCGACGGCCAGCACCAACTCATCGATCAGTTTTGCGGTAGGGCCAGATGACATTTTTTCTCCCGATTCAACAGTGAGGAAGCGTGCAGCCGCACGAAGTGGTAATTGCCAGCATCTTTTATACCAAGCACGGCAATTAGCCGCTTGATCTATCTCAATCGGCAATGCCGGCCACCGAACATCCTGGTTCCGCCATGCTCTTACATGCAGCAATCGCTGCTATCCGCAATCACTGCGGGTACCGATCCTGAGTGTGCGACCATGAGGAGACCAAGATGAGATCGAAAACAACCCTGCTGCTGACCGGCCTGACATGCGCCTTGCTGGCGGCCTGCCATTCCACGGAGAATACCGGCCTGGCACGTAGCAATAGCGGCGAAACCTATGCTGCACCGGCCGGCACGACGCCGCAAACCAGCATGCCGGCCAGCAGCACGGCCAGCACCGCCACCGATACCGGCATGAGCAGCAATACGGCGGCCCAGTCCAGCATGAACATCAGCTCGGCCACGGTCCAATCGATAGAAACCGTGCCGCGCAGCATGGATCAAGGCAGTGCCGACATGCAGGCGGGCACATCTGGCACCGCCGGCAGCACCTCGGGGGCGGCGGGCAATATGCTGTACCGCGTCACCTTGCGCCTGGACGATGGCACGACGCGCACCTTTGTGCAAAATACCCAGCCCGCCTTCCAGATCGGCGAGCGGGTCAGCGTGCAAAAAGGCGTGATGCAGCGCTATTGACATGCGCCGGGGCTGGCCCACACTCGCCGAGGGACACTTGCCGAGGTTTTCCACCCCTGGCCGCATCAAGCCGCCTCAGGCCAGCGCCAGGGTCAGCGGCCGGCTGCGCCCCTGCACCACGGCCGAAGGCCAGGCCGGGTCATGCGTGAGGTTGTGCAATTGGCTGCCGTCGAGCAAAAACGTGTCCTCCACCGTGCTGCCGGGCAGGCTGGGGTGGAAGGCCAGCGCCATGCCCCGCTTGAGGATGATTTCCGTGTGCGCGCCGGCCGCCACTTCGGGCGCCAGGTAGCCATGGATGCCGCCCTGCCGGCTGGTGCGCACAGTGTCGGGCTGGCCCGCATAGGCGTAGGCGCTGTCGAGCGCGTGATACACCATGCTCAGCGCATGCCCCGTTTCGCACGCGTCGAGCGCCACCGCTTCCAGCGCCAGCATGGCAGCATCGGCATCGTCCATGGCCACGGCCACGCCATCGGCGCGGCGCGGCGCCGGGCCGAAGCGCCGTTGACGGCTGAGGCTGGCGCACAGGCCGAAGCGCCGCGCGCACAGGGCCAGCACGGCTTGCGTACCCAGCATCACCTGGGCTGGCGGCGCGCGCCGGTACCGCCGCTGGCGGTCTTCGCCGCTGACCAGCACGTGCACGGCTTGCAAACCCCGCAGCGACAGCGCGCGCACGCACGCGGCAGCCAGCTCCAGCTCGCTCCAGTCGGGGCGGGCTTGGCGCAGCGCATCGGCGGCCGCGCCGGCAGCCTGCTGCCCCACCAGCCGGTAACGCTGCTGCTCCGATTCCAGCAGCACCAGCCGCTCTTCGCGCAGGGCCACCGGCAGGCTGCGTTCGTGCAAGCCCGGCCGGTCGGACAAAACAGGCAAGCCGCCAGCCGCATGCTGCACGAAATGCTCGCGCAATTCATACAGCTGCGGCTGCATCCAGGGCGACACCTGCCACGTCCATGGACCGCGCACTTCCTCTTCGCGCATGCGCATGGCTTCGGCTTCGTCCGTCAGGATGTAGGCCGCGTCGCGCGTCACCAACACTTCCGCGCAACCGCACTCGGCCGTATGGCAATGGCTGTTCGACGCGCCCGCCGTGGCCCACGCAAACCAGTCCACGCCCCGCAGGCGCACGGCGCCGGCACGCTCCTGTTCCAGCCAGCCCCGTATCTGCGCCAGCTTGTGCGCCACTTCCAGTTCCAGCGGCCAGTTCATGACCACCCCTCGTGCGGCGTCCGGCGCGGCACCGCCCCGCCTGCCCTGCCTGGCGCCAGGCGGGCGTCCTGTTGTTCATGCATAGCTGCTCCCTTCCTACATGGAAACGTAAGACCAGCACGCGCATAAAAAGTTCGGCGCCCGGACTGGTCTCCGGCTTGCAGTCTATGACTTCCCTCTATTTTTGCAAGCGCCTATTTCGCCAGTTCGATCAGCACGGCCGTGTACATCTGCAAGTTCAGCAGCAACTGTTTTTCCGTGATGAACTCGTGCTCGGAATGCCCTGTGTAGACAGTGTGCGGCATGGCCGGGCCGAAGCTGACGGCGTTCGGGAACAGGCGCGAATTGGTGCCGCCGCCGATGGCGACCGGTTGCGGATGCGCCATGCCCGTGTAGTGCTCGAAGACGGACAGCAAAGTGGGAATCTGCGGCGCGTTCGTCTGCAGCCACGGCTCGCCGATCTGCACCTGCAGCGCAGCCGGCACCAGGCGCCGCGCCTTCCAGCCATCGAAGGCGGCCGTCACCTGCTGCTGCAGCACGGCCGCCGTCTTGCCTTGCGGACGGCGCAAGTTGATATTCAGTTCCAGCTCGCCGCCTTGCTGCTTGAGCACGGTAGGCGCCACCGTCATCGGCCCCATGAAACCGTCGCGGTAGGCGATCTGGCCGAAGCGTTCGCCGTAAATGCCGGTACCCACCAGTTCATTCAGGAACGACAGCATGTCGGCCGCCTGCGTGCCCTGCCACGGCTGCACGGCCAGGGCGTCGGCCAGCATGCTGATAGCGTTGACGCCGTCTTCCGGCTTTGACGAGTGGGCCGACACGCCCAGCGCCGTCACCGTCAAGGTGCCGCCCTCGCGCGCGTAGCTGTAGCGCATGCCCTTCTGCTGCTGCGCGCGGGCGCGGATGGCCGCGTCCAGCGCGGCCGGCGCGCGTTCGATCACGGCGGTGGCGTCTTCCGGAATCTGGCTGCCGAAAAAGCCGCCCGTCAGGCTCTTCAGCACGGGGGCGCCGTCGGCCGGCATGGCCGTGCGCGGCGGCAAGGTCAGCTTGATGGAGCCGTAGCCCTTCTCGGCCGTCACCACCGGATATTCCGCATCGATGGTGATGTTCACTTGCGGCGGCGTGTGGGTCTTGAGGAACTGTTTCAGCGGTTCCCAGTCCGACTCCTCGGCCATGTACACGTACAGCTCGATGCGCTTGCTCAGCGGCACTTGCTTGTCCTGGATGGCTTTCATCGCGTACAGGGCCGTGGCGATGGGGCCCTTGTCGTCTTCCGTGCCCCGTCCCAGCAGTTTGCCCGGTTCGCTGGTACGGTCCAGCTCGAACGGCGAACGGGCCCATGTGGCGGGATTGACGGGCTGCACGTCGCCGTGCGTGATCACGCCCACCCGCTCGCTGCCCTTGCCCATGCCGATGATCACCACGTAGCCATGATCGTGGAAATCGAAACCGAGGCGCTGCGCCTCGGCCGCCAGGTAGCGTTTAAAACCCGTGTGCTGGGGATTGTCGGCAAACGGCACGGCCGGGTCGGCCACCGTGTTGAAACTGACCATCTTTGCCAGGCTGGCGATCAGCGGTTCGGGATAGGTGGCCAGCGCGTAGCGGGCCGTCTCCTGCGCCTGCGGGCTGACGGGGGCGGCGTGAACGGAGGGCTGCAGCAGCAGGCCAAGCAGGGACAACAGCAGGGGTTTCTTGAACATGGCGGGGCGCGTGAAGTGGGGAGGCCCACTCTAGCATCGCCCACGCCAATTTCCAATCGACACGAGTTTTTTACCGATCAGTACGCAAATTCCCGATTCGCATTATCATGTGCACAGCCTGTCTTCCCCGCCACGCCGTCATGGGTGACCCTGCCAGCGTCAGGGGATAGACAAATCGTCCATTGTGATTTTCCACCACGTCCCGATATCGCTACCATGATTCCATTTTCCATACTCGACCTCGCGCCCATCGCCGAAGGCAGCAACGCCAGCCAGTCGTTCAAGAACACGCTGGACCTGGCGCAGCACGGCGAACGCTGGGGCTACAACCGCTACTGGCTGGCCGAACACCACGGCATGCCCGGCATCGCCAGCGCCGCCACGGCCGTCGTCATCGCCCATGTGGCGGCCGGCACCAAGACCATCCGCGTGGGCGCGGGCGGCGTGATGCTGCCGAACCACTCGCCGCTCGTCATCGCGGAACAGTTCGGCACGCTGGAAGCGCTGCACCCGGGCCGCATCGACCTGGGCCTGGGCCGCGCGCCCGGCTCCGACCAGACGACGGCGCGCGCCCTGCGCCGCGACCTGCAGTCCGACGCAGAACAGTTTCCGCAGGACGTGCTGGAATTGATCGACTATATGTCCGACGAGCCGCGCCAGCGCGTGCTGGCCGTGCCCGGCAAGGGCGCGAAAGTGCCTGTATGGATACTCGGGTCGAGCCTGTTCGGCGCCCAGCTGGCCGCCCACCTGGGCTTGCCGTATGCGTTCGCCTCGCACTTCGCGCCGCAGATGATGATGCAAGCCGTGGCCTATTACCGCGAACACTTCAAGCCGTCGAAGCAATTGGCAAAACCGTACGTGATGCTGGGCTTTAACGTCTTCGCCGCCGACACGGATGCCGAGGCGCACTTGCGCGCCACGTCGATGCAACAGGCATTCGTCAACCTGCGCACGGGCCGCCCGTCACGCTTGCAGCCGCCCGTGCCCGGTTACCTGGAACAGCTGGGCCCGCAGGAACGCGCCATGCTCGATGCCGTCCTGTCCTGCACGGCCATCGGCGCGCCGGACACCGTCAAGGCCAAGATGGCCGCTTTCATCGCCGAAACGGGTGCCGACGAACTGATGATCACTTCGCAGATCTTCGAGCACCAGCACCGCCTACGCTCGTATGAAATCACGGCGCAAGTGCGTGCGGAGCTGGCGCGCGCGCAGTAACTTCACTGTCTTCCTCGGTATTTCCCCAAATACCCTTTTCCCGGCCGTCGGCAACGATCGCCGGGATTTTTTTGCTCGCGTCCAGTCACAAAATCGGCCGCGCCCGGCAAGAAATGCGCAGCCCCGCTATCATGCTCATCCAAAAGCATCATTCCAAGAAAGTTGTACCGCATGAAATCCGCACCCTCGTCCGTCGATGCCAGCACCCTGCTGAGCTCCACCCGCATCCTGTTGTTCGCCCTGTCCGCCGGCGTGCTCGTCGCCAGTCTGTACTATGTGCAGCCGCTCACGTCCATGCTGGCCGCCTCGTTTGGCGTAAGCGTGCCGCAAGCGGGCTACCTGGTCACGGCCACGCAGATCGGCTATGTGCTGGGCATCGTGTTTTTGGTCCCCCTCAGTGACGTACTGAACCGCCGCCAGTTGCTGACGTGGATGCTGATTGCCAAGATCGGTGCCCTGTTGCTGGCCGCCACCAGCCAGAATATTATCGTCTTTGCCGTCGCCAGCGTCTTGATGGGGATCACGGCCAGCGCCTTGATGGTGGTCACGGCCATGGTGGCTTCGTATGCGCCCGACCACAGCCGGGGCCGCATGGTGGGCACCGTCATGACGGGTTTATTATTGGGCATCTTGCTGGCGCGTACCGTCTCCGGCACCGTGTCGCAGATCAGCGGCGGCTGGCGCACCGTCTACGTGCTGGCCGCCATCGTCGTGGCCGCCCTGCTCGTCATGCTGCGCCGCATCCTGCCGAACGAAGCGCCGCGCGGCAAGCTGCAGTACGGCAAGCTGATGGCTTCCCTGGCCGACATCATCCGCCAGGAACCCTTGCTGCGCCAGCGCGCCCTGTTCTCGGGCCTGGGCCTGGGCACCTTCAGCGTGTTCTGGACGGGCCTGACCTTCTTGCTCAGCGGCGCGCCATACCACTATTCGGAAATGCAGATCGGCCTGTTCGGCCTGGCCGGCGCCACGGGCGCCTTTGCCGCGAATACGGCGGGCCGCATGGCCGACCGCGGCTATGCGCGCCAGGCCACGTGGCTGCTGGCCGTCGCCTCGATCGCGGGCTGGGCCCTGATCGGCTTCGGCGCCCATTCGCTGGCGCTGCTGTTGATCGGCATCGTGCTGCTGGACATGGGCGTGATGGGTTTGCAAGTGACGCACCAGTCCATCATCTATAAACTGGCTCCGCATGCGCGGGCGCGGGTCACCACTGTCTTCATCGCGGGCGGCTTCATCGGCGCCTCGGCTGGCTCCGCGCTGGCCAGCGCCAGCTTTGCCGCCGGCGGCTGGCCAGCCCTGTGCACGGTCGGCGGCGCCATGCCGCTGTTGCTGCTGATCGTGTGGAGCAAGTACCGGCATACGCAGCGCAGGCTGGAACGGGCGGCTTGATCCGGCGCTGCCGGGCCAACAATGTTGTCGGGTTACGCGCTGGCGCGCTAACCCGACCTACGCACTTGCTCCAAGCGAACAGGCGTAGGTCGGATTAGCGGGGCCGCCGAGGTGCGGCGAGGCCGCGCGTAATCCGACAACGTTGTTTGCACAGACCACGTCTTATTTCGCGGCCGGCCCGCGCGCCTTGCCAAACGCATCGCCCGCCTTCCAGGCCGGCATTCTGGCCGCATTCGCCACGGCTTGCCCCAGGTTCAAGGTGAATTGCGCCTGCTGCGTCATGCCGGACAGATCCCAGCTGGCGTCGTACTCATCGGTCACCTGATGGTAGCGGGGGCCGTAGGCGGCCGCCTTGGCTTTCGACGCTGCCACGTCCTTGATGTACTCGCGTCCGCCATTGATGGAAAACGCGGGCACGCCCGCCTTGGCAAAGCTGAAATGGTCGCTGCGGAAATAGCCGCCGGCCAGGTCGGGACGCACGGCAGCAATGTGCATGCCCATGGCTTTGGCGGTTGCCGCCGCCATCGCCCCCAGCTCCGTGCGCTCGCTGCCCTGCGCGCCGATGTCATGCGTGGCGCCCACGAAGTTCAGGCTGTCGAGATTCAGCGCGGCGGCCGTCTTGTCCAGCGGCCACAGCGGGTCGGCCGCGTAGGCGCCGCTGCCCAGCAAGCCCTGCTCCTCGGCCGCCACCCACAGGAAGATCTGCGTGCGCTTCGCCGGTTTCTTGACGGCTTCCTGCGCCATGGCCAGCAAGCCGGCAATGCCGGAAGCGTTGTCGACGGCGCCGTTGTAGATGGTGTCGCCCGCTTTTTCGTCATCCTTACCCTGCTTGCCCAGATGATCCCAGTGGCCGCTGTAGATGACGGCTTCATCTTTCAATGCCGGGTCGGTGCCCGGCACCATGCCGGCGATATTAAATTGCTCCACCTTGCGCACGATGGACTTCATCTCGCCCGACAGCTTGGCGTTCAAGGCGACGGCCTGGAAATCCTTGTTTTCCGCTTTGACGCGCAAGGCGTCCAGATCTTGCCCGCCCGCAGCAAACAAGCGGCGCGCCGCATCTTCCGCGATCCAGCCTTGCAGAGGCGTGCCGGCCGTGCGGTCCGCCAACTGGAAGCGTTCGCTGCCGCTCCAGCTGTTCTGCACGACGCTCCAGTCGTACGAGGCCGACGGTTTCGTGTGGATCAGCAAGACGCCCGCGGCGCCCTGGCGCCTGGCTTCCTCGAATTTATACGTCCAGCGGCCGTAATAGGTCAGCGCCTTGCCGGCAAAGCGGTTCGGATCAAGCGCGGTCGGCTGCGGGTCGTTGACCATCATGACGACGATCTTGTTTTTGACATCGGCGCCCTTGAAATCGTTCCAGTCCTCTTCCGGCGCCGTGATGCCGTAGCCGACGAAGACGAGCGGCGCGTCGAACGTGTGCGTGGCAACGGAGTCGCCCGTGGCCCAGACCCAGTCGGGGCCGAACGCCAGCGGCACTGCCTTGCCGCCGGCCACGGCCTGCAGGCTGCTCTCGGCCGGCAGCGACTTCACGCCGGCGATCTGCACGCTCTGGCGGTAGCTGTTGCCGCGCACGGGTTGCAGGCCCGCCATCTGCGCCTGGGTTTCCAGGTACGCCACCGTCAGGTCGGCGCCGCGCTGGCCCGTGCCCCGGCCTTCGAGCAAATCGTTGGACAGGAAGGCCAGGTGGGCGCGCAAGGGCGCTTCCTGCACCACGGGCAAACCGGTAGCGGCCTGGGCGGAAAACGTCAGCGCAGTCAAGGCCAGGGAAGAAAACAGCTTCTGCATAAGATCCTTTGGATAAGAGGAGGCATTCAGTCCGGCGGATAGCCGGGCCGGCGATTGTATGCCATGGGGAAGGCGCGGCAAAATGCGGACGAAAAAAATCCCCGCAGCAAGGCGGGGATGTCATGGCCGAGTAAATTACACGAGCAAGGCGGCCGCCAGCGATTCGATCTCTTCGGCCGATTCCTCGAGTATCGTGTGTAGGGTGCTGCCGCCGATGCCGAAGTCGATCTTCGCCGCCGCCTGGCGCCGCGCGGCGCTTTCCGGCGGGTGCAGGGGCGAGCCGACGGGCGACAGATCGTTGGCCAGCACCAGGGTCGCGCCCAGGGTGCGGGGCGGAAACGTGCTGCCGCCGTGCCACATGCCTTCCACGGCCTGCAAGACCATGTCCGGCACTTGCAGCTGGCGCAGCACGCCGCGGCCGATCAGCTTTTCGCCGTATTCGATCCAGTCTTCGGTATTGTCGTCGAGCAGGCCCGGATATTCCTCGGCGCGCGACAGCAGATAAAAGCCGCCCACCTCGTGCACGATGGCGGCGAACATGGCCGTTTCCACGTCCACGTGCGTGACTTTCCGGGCGATAACCTGGCTCAGCGCGGCCACGTGGGCCGTATGTTCCCACAGCCTGGCCGCCTTGGCGCGCAATTGCGGGTCCGTGATCTGGCTGCCCAGCTGGCGCACGATGACGGACGCCACCATCGATTTCAAGGTGGCAAAGCCCAGGCGCGAAACGGCTGCGCGCACATTGGCGATTTCATTGCCGGAACGGTTGTAGGCGGCCGAGTTGGCCAATGCCACGACCCGCGCCGACAGCAGCGGCTCGGCCATGACCATGCGGGCGGCCGCTT
The DNA here is from genome assembly GCF_002735765.1 of Janthinobacterium sp. BJB304. Taxonomy (NCBI): domain Bacteria; kingdom Pseudomonadati; phylum Pseudomonadota; class Betaproteobacteria; order Burkholderiales; family Oxalobacteraceae; genus Janthinobacterium; species Janthinobacterium sp. BJB304. The sequence goes on along the minus strand of NZ_PDZN01000015.1, from coordinate 50,118 downwards.
CGATATGGCAATCGGGGTCGTCCAGCGCTTCCTGCAGCTTCAAGGTGGCCTTGACGTTGGCGGGGAACGTCAGCTCGCCCTTGCTCGCTTGCAACGCGATAATCTTGAATACTTCCAGTCTGTCCATGGGTCAATCTCCGGTACGGGCCTATTAGGCTCTGCTGTGTGGGTGGGCCGGGAACGCGCATGTATCCCCGGCCTGGCTCCCGTTTCCGGCAATATTACAGCAAGTTTATACGCAACCCTATTACTTTCCGGAAACTTTCCCTGCCACGCCTTCGACAAAATAATCCATCTTCGTCAGCGCCGCATCGTCGAGCACGCCTTTGTCCAGGCGCACCTTGCCATCGTTATCCTTGATCGGCGCGCTGAAAGGATTGAGCTTACCAGCAACCAAGTCTTTCTCGCGCGCCAATATAAACTGTTTCACGTCGGCGGGCACGGCCGCATTGATGCCTTCCAGCTTGACCATGCCATCCTTGATGCCGCCCCAGGTGCTGCTGGACTTCCACGTGCCGTCCAGCACGGCCTGCGCCTGCTTCGTGTAGTAGTCGCCCCAGTGGTGGGTGACGGCGGCCAGCTGCGCCTTCGGCCCGTACTTTTTCATGTCCGAGTGGTAGGCGATCGCATACTTGCCCTTCTCTTCCGCCGCCTGCACCACGGCGGTCGAGTCCGTGTGGTGGGTGACCACGTCGGCGCCCTGGCCGATCAGGGTGATGGCCGCGTCGCGTTCCTTGCCCGGATCGAACCAGCTATTGACCCACACCACTTTCACTTCCGCCTTCGGGTCGACGCTGCGCATGCCGCGCGTGAAGGCGTTCACTCCCTGCAACACTTCCGGGATGGGGAATGCCGCCACATAACCGGCCACGTGGGTCTTGCTCATCTTGCCCGCCAATACGCCGGCCAGGTAGCGGCCTTCGTAGAAACGGGCATTCGTGTTGGCCACGTTGACGGCCGTCTTGTAGCCAGTCAGATGGATGAACTTCACATTAGGAAATTGTTTCGCCACTTTCAAGGTGGGATTCATGTAGCCGAACGAAGTCGTGATGACCAGCTTGCTGCCCGTTTGCGCCAGGTCGCGGATCACCCGTTCCGCATCGGCGCTCTCCGGCACGTTTTCCACAAACCTGGTGCTGATCTTGTTGCCCAGCGCCTTTTCCATTTCCTTGCGCGCCTGGTCGTGCTGGGTGGTCCAGCCCGCGTCGCCGATGGGGCTGATATACACGAAGCCGACGTTCAGCGGAACGGTGGCCGGTGCGGCAGCCATGACGGGCATCAAAACAACACTGCAAACGGCAGCGCATACTAGTTTCTTGGACATGGTTTTCCTTGTGGTGAGTGATTAATTTCCGGGATTGAAATTTTTCCCCAGCGAAGCGGGCATGTTGAGCTTGATGTAATTGGCATTGCTGGAAATGAGCACGAGCACGACGATGGCCGCCAGATACGGCAGCATCGACAGCAGCTGCGAAGCGACGGGCACGCCCAGCGCCTGCGCATGGAACGTCAATATCGTGATGCCGCCGAACAGGTAGGCGCCGCCCACCACGCGCGCCGGGCGCCAGGTGGCAAACGTGGTCAGCGCCAGCGCGATCCAGCCCCGTCCCGCCACCATGCCCTCGACCCACAGCGGCGTGTACACGAGCGACAAAAACGCGCCGGCCAGGCCGCAGCAGGCGCCGCCGAACAGCACGGCCGCCAGGCGGATGCGCCGCACGGGATAGCCGAGCGCATGCGCGGACGCGGGCGACTCGCCCACGGCGCGCAGCACCAATCCTGCCCGCGTGCGGTACAGAAACCAGGCGATGGCCACGCACAGCAGGAGCGACAGATACACCATCGGATGCTGGCGGAACAGGGCCGGCCCCAGCACGGGAATGTCTTCAAATAAAGGGATGCCGAAGCGGCCGTTCTGCAAGCTGTTGCCCACGTACTTCAGGCCGATGTACGTGGACGCGCCCGCGCCGAACAGAGATAAAGCCAGGCCCGTCGCGTACTGGTTCGTGCCCAGCCACACGGTCAGCCAGGCAAAGAAACCGGACAGCACCATGCTGGCGCCCGCCCCCGCCAGAAAGCCCAGGGTGGGGCTGCCCGTGTTGACGGCCACGGCAAAGCCCGTGATGGCCGACACCAGCATCATGCCTTCCGCGCCCAGGTTCACCACGCCCGCCTTTTCATTCACCAATAAACCGAGCGCGGCCAGCATCAGCGGCGTGCCCGCGTTGATGCTGGCGGCAATCAAGGGCGCTATCGTCAGGGCCAGGTTATCCATGTTTCCTCCAGCGCAGTTTGTATTGGATCAGCACGTCGCAAGCGAGCAAGGCGAACAGCAAGATGCCCTGGAACACGCCCGTAATCGCGCTGGGCAAACCGAGGCGCGACTGCGCCAGTTCGCCGCCGATATAGAACAGGGCCATGACGAAGCTGGAAAAAATCACGCCCACGGGATGCAGCCGCCCCACGAAGGCGACGATGATGGCGGCAAAGCCGTAGCCGGGCGACACGGTGGGCGTGAGCTGCCCCATCGGTCCCAGCACTTCGCAGGCACCCGCCAGGCCGGACAGGGCGCCGCAGATCAGCAGGGACGACCATAAGGTCTTGCGCGAGGAAAAGCCCGCATACCGAGCGGCGGCCGGTGCCATGCCGCCCACGCGCAGGCGGAAACCGGCAATGCTGCGCGACAGATACAGCCAGCCGCCCAGCGAGGCCAGCAAGGCAAACACGATTCCCACGTGCAAGCGCGTGTCGCTGATCACCATCGGCAACAGCAAGCCGTCGGACAGCAGTTTCGACTGGGGAAAATTGAACCCTTCCGGGTCGCGCAGCACGCCATACACGAGATAGCTGAGCAGCAATTGCGCGATGTAGACCAGCATCAGCGAGACGAGGATTTCGCTGGCGTTGTAGCGGTCGCGCAGCCAGGCCACCAGGCCCGCCCACGCCATGCCGCCCGCCATGCCGGCCAGCAGGGAAATGCCGATGATGGCCGCGCCCCCCACGCCATCATCGAGGTACAGGGCCGCCGCGCCGCCGCAGATGGCGCCCAGGGTCAGCTGCCCTTCCGCGCCGATGTTATAGATGTTGGCGCGAAAGCAGATGGCCAGGCCGACGGCGATCAGCAGCAAAGGCGCCACCTTGATACCCAGCTCGGACCAGCCATGCGCGTCGCGCAAGGGTTCGACGAAGAAGACGGCCAGGCCCGCCAAGGGATCATGTCCCAGCGCGATAAACAGCAGCGCGCCGCACAGCACGGTCAACAGCACGGCCAGCACGGGCGACAGCCACGACATCAGGCGCGACGGTGCAGGACGGGCTTCCAGGCGCAAGGCAAACTTAGCCATGGGCAGCCTCCTGCGGCCACAGCCCGCTCATCCATTGCCCAACGAGATCCACGCTGGCTTCGCCCACGTCCAGCGACGGTGAAATCTTTCCTTTTGCCATCACCAGCAGGCGGTCGCTGATTTCGAACAACTCATCGAGTTCCTCCGACACGATGAGCAAGGCACAGCCAGCGTCGCGCAGCGCCAGCAGTTCGGCGCGGATTTGCGCGGCCGCGCCCACGTCCACGCCCCAGGTCGGCTGCGCCACCACCAGCACCGTGGGTTCGCGCATGACTTCGCGCCCGACTATGTATTTCTGCAAGTTGCCTCCAGACAAGCTGCGCGCCAGCGCCTGCGGCCCGCCCGCCTTCACCTGGAAGCGGGCAATGATGGCGGCCGCCCGCTGCGCGATCGCGCCACGGCGCAGGAAACCGTGGCGGATGGTGGCGGGGGTCTGCAAGCTCAACAACACGTTGTCGGCCAGCCCCATGTCGGGCACGGCGCCGCGTCCCAGCCTTTCCTCCGGCACGAAGCCAAAACCGAGGGCGCGCCGGCGGCCCGGCGGCAGGCGGCCGGCAGGCGTGCCGTTGAGCACGATGCTGGCGGGGGCCGCGCGCATGTCCTCGCCCGACAGGGCGGCCAGCAATTCCTGCTGGCCATTGCCGGACACGCCAGCGATGCCGACGATCTCGCCCGCCCGCACGTCGAAATGGATATCGATCAATTGCGTGGCGAACGGATGGCTCTTCGGCAAATCCAGATTGCGCACGCTCAACATGGCGGCGCCGGGCGTGCGCGCCACGCGCGTGACGGCGGGTGGCTCCGCGCCGATCATCATGCGCGACAGGCTGGCCGCCGACTCTTGCGAGGGGTCGCACACGCCCGCGTTCTTGCCGGCGCGCACCACGGTGCACGTATGGCACAGGGCGCGGATCTCGTCGAGCTTGTGGCTGATGTACAGGATGCTGCAACCTTCGGCCGCCAGCAGGCGCAGGGTAGCGAACAGCTTTTCCACGGCGCCCGGCGTCAGCACGGACGTCGGCTCATCGAGGATCAGCAGTTGCGGCTTGGCCAGCAAGGCACGCACGATTTCCACGCGCTGGCATTCGCCGACGGAAAGCGTGTGCACGTGGCGCTGCGGTTCCAGGTCCAGGCCGTACTGGCGCGCTGTGTCTTCGATGCGCTGGGCCAGCTCCGCCATGTTGGTGCCGGCGGGCAAGCCGAGGGCGATGTTTTCCGTGACCGTCAAGGTATCGAACAACGAAAAGTGCTGGAACACCATGGCGATGCCCAGCGCGCGCGCGGCCGACGGATTGGCGATGTCCACCTCGCGGCCATTCCACACGATGCGGCCGCGATCGGGCTGCACGGCGCCGTAGATGATTTTCATCAAGGTCGATTTGCCGGCGCCGTTTTCGCCGAGCACGGCGTGAATTTGTCCGGGCGCAACGGTGAGGTCGATGCCGTCATTGGCCACCACGGCCGGATAGCGCTTGCTGATGTCGTGTAATTCCAGGCGTGCCGTCATTGTTTTTTTCGTGCCTCGCTGCGGGGTCGCCGGCATCATCGCCGGTGGAAAAATTCAAGCTCTTGTCTCTATCGTATCGGCATCCGCGGCGCTTGGGGGATGACGCGGCGGCGCGCATTTCCATTTCCACAAAAAAACAACACCTGTATACAATTTTGAAAAAAATTATCAGCTTTACAGCGGCCGCCTTGCCCCGCAAGGCTGAGAAGGTGCGATGATTATATGCAAGAACTGATAGTAAGTATGCAGATAAGACATATCGCCCGACGCGGCGCTTCTCGCATCATGGATTGAACGGCGCGCAATATGCCCCATCGCAGCGCTTCATGCGGGCTACGCCCCCTGCTATTTCATTTCCCGTTTTCCAACACCGCCATCAGGAGCCGAAAGTGCCAAAAACCATACCGTGTCTGTTGCTCTGCCTTACTACCACCTTGGGCATGGGCGCGACCGCCCAGGCTGCCGAATGGAGCGATACCGCGCTGAGCTGGCGCGCCGGCAATGACTACCGCGAGCCGTTCAACCCGGACGACATCAAGAAAAACATCTTTGCCATCACGCACGCCAGCGGCTACAAATACGGCAGCAACTTCGTCAACCTGGACTTCCTGATGTCCGACAGCAAGGACCCCGGCGCGCTCGGTAAAACGTCCGGCGCACAAGAGGCGTACCTGGTGTACCGCAACACCATCGACATCGGCAAGGTGCGCGGCAGCGACATCAAGTTCGGCCCCGTGCGCGGCGTCGGCGTCACCCTGGGCTTCGACGTCAACACGAAAAATGACGTCGGCTACAACTCGCGCAAGCGCATGCTGGTGGCCGGCCCGACCCTGATGTGGGATGTGCCCGGCTTCTTCAACACCAGCCTGCTATTGCTGCGCGAAAGCAACGCCCCCAGCGGCGCCTTCCCGCCCATCTCGCAAGTGACGGGCCGCTACACGTATAAAACGCACGCCATGCTGACGGGCGCCTGGGCCATCCCCTTGTCGCCGCTGTTCTCGTTCGAAGGTTTCTTCAACCTCATCGATTCGAAAGGCAAGGATGAAGTGGGGCGCGACACGGCCGTGGAAACAAATATCGACATGCAAGTGATGTACGACGTGGGCGCGGCCCTGGGCAGCGCCAAGAACACCTTCCGCGTGGGCCTCGAATACCAGTACTGGAAGAACAAGTTCGGCAACTCGCCCGCCACCACGGGCAACGTGGGCCAGACGGCGAAGACGCCGATGATACGCGCGGAATACCATTTCTAAGAATCATTGTCACGTATCAACACCCACCGTCGCGCCTGATGCCAGCATGAAGCTTTCCTGCTGGCGGAGAGCGCGACCGTGGAACAACTGCTGCCGTATTATGAGCGTGAGCTGGGCCTGTTCCGCCAGTACACGCGCGAGTTTTCCAGCCGCTATCCGAAAGCGGCCGGGCGCCTGCTGATCGCCGGAGACACCTGTGAAGACCCGCACGTCGAGCGCCTGATCCAGTCCGTCGCCCTGCTCACGGCCAGGGTCGCCAAGCGCCTCGACGACGCCTATCCGCAATTCACCCATTCCCTGCTGGAAACTTTGTACCCGCACTATCTGCGGCCCTTTCCCTCATGCTCCATCGTGCGCATCGCGGCAGACGAAGCGCCGGGCGGCGGCCAGCTGGCCCAGGTGGCGCATGTGGCGCGCGGCACCGTGCTGCGCTCGCAGCCGGTGCAGGGCGTGGCCTGCAAATTCACCAGCGCGTATGACGTGACCCTGGCGCCGCTGGCTATTTCTCGCCTGCATTTTTCGCCGCTCATCGACGCGCCGCCCGGCCTGCGCCTGCCCGCCGGCGCCAGCGCCTTGCTCAGCATTCAGTTCACCAGCAGCAGCGACAACTACCAACTGGACCAGGCCGGCTTGTCCAGCCTGCGCCTGTTTGCCGATGGCGAACCGTCCGTGCGCGCGGCCCTGCTCGACGCCCTGTTCCTGCGCGGCATGGGCGCGTATGTGGCGCTGGACGAACACAGTCCGTGGCTGGCCGTCGACGGCACGCCGATGGCGCCGGCCGGCTATGCCGACGACGATGCGCTGATCCCCGTTTCCGCCCGCTCGCACCCGGCCCTGCGCCTGCTGACCGAGTATTTCGCCTTCCCGGAAAAATTCCATTTCATCGATGTCGCCTGGTCCCTGCTGGCCGCCTTGCTGCCGAAACAGTGCCGCCAGTTCACCTTGCACCTGCCGCTCAAAGGCGTGCGCAGCGACAGCCACGAGGCGCGGCTCCTGTCCGGCGTCAGCCGCGACAACCTGCTGCCCGGCTGCACGCCCGTCGTCAACCTGTTTGCCAAGTCCGGCGTGCCGATCCGCCTCACGCACACGGAGCCCGACTACGCGCTGGTGGCCGATGCCACGCATGCGTTTGCCTACGACATCCACAGCATCGAGACCGTCACCCTGGTGCGCAAGGACGAGGCCGGCGAGCGTCTGAGCACCTTCTTGCCGCTGTATGCCACGCCGCAGGGTTCTCGGACTGAGCATGGCCAATACTGGCTGGCGCACCGCGACGAAGCCGTGGCGGCCGTCAGCCCCGGCCATGAAATGCGCCTGAGCCTGATCGACCCGCAGTTTTCGCCGGGCAGCGCGGCCTGCGCCACCGTTTCGACGCAGCTGCTGTGCAGCAACCGCGACTTGCCCACGCAGCTGCACTATGGCTCGCCCAGCGGCGACCTGCTGGCCGAAGACGTGCCCGACGGCATCCCCGCGCGCTTCCTGCGCAAGCCCACGCCCAGCATGCGTTTCCTGGCGGACACGCATTGGCGCCTGATTGCGCACCTGTCGCTCAATTACTCGAGCCTGACGCAGGCTGGCCTGGGCGACTTCCAGAAAATGCTGAGTCTGTACGACCTGCCCCATTCGCCCACCACGCAACGGCTGATCCAGGGCATCGTCACGCTCGAGCACGGCAGCACGCGCGCGTGGATGCCAACCGTGCCGTTTCCCACCCTGATGCCCGGCATCGCCATCCGCCTGGGCATTGACGAGCAAGCGTTTGTCGGCAGCAGCGTGTACATCTTCGCGCAGGTGCTGCAGCGCTACTTCGCCCTGAACAGCCAGCTCAACTGCTTTAGCCAACTGACGCTGCTGTCCCATCGCAGCGGCGAGGAAATCCTACGATGCCCAGAACGCAGCGCCGACGCCACGCCAGCGTGATCCAGCAATTGCTCGACGCGCCGCAGCGCTTCGAGTGCTTCCAGGTGCTGCGCCTGCTGCTGGCCTGGCTGGCCGAACACGGCATCGATGAACACGCGGCGCTGGCGAAGGTCATGCGCTTCGACAATAGCGTCTCGCTGCGCTTTCCAGCCAGCCAGGTCGAGACGCTCACGACAAACGGCATCGCCGACGCCGATGCCTTGCTGCAGGCGCTGCTGTCGGGTCATGTACACCATATCCACATCACGCCCACCTTCATGGGCCTGCTGGGTTGCCAGGGCAGCTTGCCCAGCCACTACTCGGAGCGCATTGCCGCGCACCAGTACAGCGAACGAGAGAATAGCCCGCGCGCTTTTCTCGACCTGTTTTCCAGCCGCGCCGTCGTCCTGTTTTACCAGGCCTGGCAAAAATACCGCATCGAGCAAGCCGGCCACAGCGGGGACTTCCTGACGCGCCTGCTGGCCCTGGCCGCATGCCGCCCGAGCCAGGACGAGGCCGCCGCCGGCCTGTACAGCGGCTTGCTCCAGCAGCGCAACATCTCGTCCGTCGTCATGGCGCGCATCCTCGCCGACCACTTTGGCGTGCCCTGCCATATCGACGAGGCGACGGGCGCCATGGACGTGCTGGCGCCGCGCGAACAAACGGCGCTGGGCATGGCAAACGCCGTGCTGGGCCAGCGCGCCACCGTCGGCGAGCGCTGCCGCCGCCCGGACCTGGCCGTGCACCTGCGCCTCGGCCCGCTCACTGCGGAACAGCACGCCGGCTTCCTGCCGCGCGCCCCGGCCAGCGCGGCGCTGCGGCACATGCTGATGCTGTTCCGTCAGCCGCTCGTGCGCTACGACATCGTGCTGGTGCTGCGCGCCAGCGATGTGCGGGGAATGGCGTTGACGGCCACCGGGCAAGCTGGCCTCGGCCGCAACAGTTTCCTCGGCGATGCAACAACGCCGCGCCACCGCGATGACATGCATTACGAAATGCAATTGATGCCCTCACTCAACGATTGAATCTTGTTGCCGCGCAAAAACGCTTGTGTTCGCTATTGCTACAGTCGGCCAACGATTCCTAACGTGAAGCGATGCACGATGAGCCAGTTCCCCGATACGACGGCGGCATGGACGGCATTAGTGGGCGACATGCAGGGCCAGCGCCTGCTGCGCCTGCACTTTCCGCATGGCGACGGCCCCGCCGGCGTCCAGTTCCTGGCCAATAGCCTCACTGCCAGCGAAAGCCTGTCGCGCAATTTTTCCTATGTGGTGGAAGTATTGTCCGACGACGCCTGCATCGCCCTCGACAAAGTGATGGGCAAGATGGTGACCATCGAACTGGTGCGCGAAGACGGCACCTTGCGCTACTTCAATGGCTATGTGTTCGAATTCCGCTTCCTGCGCACGGACGGCGGTTTTGCTTTCTATGAAATGGTGCTGGAGCCGTGGCTGTCGCACCTGCACTTGCGGCGAAACAATGTCGCCTTCCACGGCTTGACGGTGGCGGCGCTGACGGACAAGGTCTTCGATGACTACCTGATGCGCGACTACAAGCTGGCCGCCAGCGGCCTGGACCCCGCCATCACCTACACCTGCCAGCAAAACGAGAGCGACCACAACCTGCTGCACCGCCACTGGGAGCAGCTGGGCTGGCACTACCGCTACGAACACCGTGCCGACGGCCACACCTTGTGGCTGTCCGACGACAGCACCACCGGCCAGGCCATCGATGGCGAACTGAGCGAAATGCCCTTCCAGCACCAGGCCGGTTCCCTGGAAGACGATGGCGTGCATCAATGGAGCACGGTACGGCGCATGGCCCCAAGCCAGATGACGGTGGCCAGCTTCAATTTCAAGAATCCGCGCAGCGCCCGCGCCAGCCGCGACTCATTGAACCGGCAAGGCGCCGTGCCCGCCCTGGAGGTATATGAAAACACGGGCAGCTACGGTTTTAAAAACATCAATGATGGCGAGCAACTGGCCCAGCGCCGCATGGAAGAGCGCGATGCCCAGGGCCAGCTGTTCGAGGCGCAGGGCAACGACCGCACAGCGCAACCGGGACGCTGGTTCACCCTGGGCGGGCATTTCGACCGCGCAGCCAGCGAATACCTGATCCTGTCCGTGCACCACTACGCCAGCAACAACTATCAGCAGGGACACGGCGCCACCTCTCACTACAGCAACACATTCACCTGCATCGCCCGTGACATCCCCTGGCGCCCCGGCCGCAACTTCCATAGCCGCGAACCGAAGATCTACGGCGTGCAGACGGCCACCGTGGTCGGGCCGCCCGGCGAAGAAATCCACACGGATGGTTACGGACGGGTGAAGGTGCAATTCCACTGGGACCGACTCGGTACCTTCGACGACAAGAGCTCGCCCTGGATACGGGTGATATCGAACTGGGCCGGCCCGAATTTCGGCCACATCAGCCTGCCCCGGGTGGGCATGGAAGTGGCCGTCCAATTTCTCGACGGTAACGTCGCCATGCCCATCATCATCGGCTGCGTCTACAACGCGCGCAATATGCCGCCGTGGGAGCTACCGGCCAACAAGACGCAGAGCGGCATGCTGAGCCGCTCGTCAAAAAAAGGTTCCGCCGCGCACGCCAACGCCCTGCGCTTCGAAGACCGCAAGGACGCGGAAGAGCTGTGGCTGCACGCGGAAAAGGACCAGCGCATCGAAGTCGAGCATGACGAGTCGCACTGGGTCGGCAACGACCGGCGCAAAACCATTGACCGCGATGAAACCGTGCACGTCAAGCGCGACCGCACGGAGACGGTGGACCACGATGAAGACATCACCGTGCACAACAACCGCAGGGAGCGTGTGGACCACGACGAACACATCGACATCGGCGACAACCGCCGCGAACACGTGGGCGGCAACGAGCAGGTGCAGATCGACGGCCACCGCTCGGAACGGGTGACCCTGGCCAAGGATGAAACGATCGGCCTGGCCAAGGTGCTGACCATCGGCGCCGCCTACCAGACCACCGTCATCGGCGCCATGAACACCACCGTCGTGCTGGCGCAGGCCGAGCAGATCGGCCTGGCGAAAAGCGTCATCGTCGGCGCCGACAGCACACTCACGGCCGCCGATTCGCACACGATGACGGTAGGTACGTCCAGCATCACCATCACGCCGGGACGCATTGAACTGGTTGCCGATGAAATCATCATCCGCGGCAGATCGAAGGTGCAGATCCACGGCGACGACATCGACAATAATCCGGGCTGACGATGAACGACGCCGGCACCGCCCATTTCAACGTTCCCAACCTGCTGTTCGACAACCGCACGCCGCACGCGGCCAGCCAGTTCGACATGGTCGACCAGTTTGGCGCAGCCTTTCACGTGGTGGTGGCGCGCATGGGCTACACGCTCGGCCCCTGCGGCGCGGATGGCGTGGCCAGCCTGCTGCCCATGGCGCGCCAGTCGCCGCTGGCCACGGAAGACCGGCACCTGCATGACGACACGCAGGCGGGCACGGTGCAGGAGAGCGACTTCGCGCCCTACAAGCCGCGCTGCGACGTGATCGTCAATGGCGTGGCGCACGCGCCGCGCGGGCACGCGATGCCGCAATTTCTCGTCAATCTGAAGGTGCGGTCAGAAAAGAAGACCCTGATCGACAAGACCCTGCAAGTGTGCGGCGAGCGCGCCTTCCGCAAGAAAGCCATCCTGACGCGCCTGGCCCAAGGCTGCGCCCGCATTGCCACGGCGGGTTTGCTGCGGCCCAATCCGTGGTACTTGTCCACGCCTGAACCGTTCCTGCAAATACCGCTGCACTATGCCTACGCGTATGGCGGGCAATGCCGCATCGAGGCCGATGACTGCAACGCGGCGAAGCACGATACCTGCCAGGCCAATCCGCTGGGGCGCGGTTTTGCGCGGCACTGGTATCTGGATGGGAAACATATCGATGAGGTGCCCGCCCCCCGCATCACGCAGCCGTCGCTGCCGTGCACGGCCGCCCAGTTCTGGCAAGGCGCGGGCGGCGAGGAGCTGCCCGCGCCGGCGGGGCTGGCCGTTATCGGCCGTGGCTGGCTGCCGCGCCGCGCACTGGCCGGACACATCGTGGAAAAAGACACATGGGGTGCCGACGAAGTCCCCTTGTTACCGGAAGACTTCGATTTCGCGTACTGGAACAGCACGCCTCCCGACCAGCAATGTCCGTACCTGGCGGGACTGGAACAATTTACGCTGACCAACCTGTGCCGCCACGACCAAGCCCGTGCTCAAGGAACTGAAGGTGGCGGTACGGGAAGCGGCACAAGACTACAAGGATCATGGTTCGAAGAAAATGCATGGCGCCGCCGAAGACCTGGTGGACGCGGGCGGCGCCGTCCTGACAGGCAGCGCCGTATTGGGTGTCGCCGGACTGGGCGCTGCAGCAACCGGCGTTGGCCTGCCGGCAGCTGCCGCGATGGAAACAGCGGCAGCAACCGGCGCGGTTGCCGGCACGGCGACCCTTGCAACAGGCACGGCCATGGAAGCGTCGGCCACGGTGCTCGACCAGGCGGCCGACTACGTATTGACAGGCAAGACCCCTGATTTACTCCATACGGCCTCGGACATCGTCATGAATGCGGCAGGCACAGCACTGCAAGCGGCGGTGTTCAGCAAGATTCCTGGTGGAAAAATACTGAGCAAGTTTCTCGGAAAAAAAACAGCCCCGACCATCAACAAGGTCAAGAACAAGCTGGTCGGCAAGAAACCGGACAAGCCGCCCCCAAAACTCGACAAACCTCCCCCGAAAAACGGCGGCGACGACGGCAAGAGCCGTGGCAAGAAAGAACCGAAATCGGAACCGCCCTCTGACTGCTGTCCCAAGAATAGCGGCCCGGCGAAAAAACCCGTCAAGGGCCGCAAGCCCGTGCATTTCGGCACGGGCCAGGAAATCCTGTACCAGACGGATTTCGCGCTCGAGCGCAGCATCCCCATCGCCTGGACGCGCTGCTACCGCTCCGGCGCCGAATGCGAAGACTGGGGCTTGCTGGGCGCGCGCTGGTCCACGCCCTACACCACCAGCCTGTCGCTGAGCGACGCCGGCATCGTGTTGCACGACGACAGCGGCCGCGCCCTGCGCCTGCCTGGCCTGGAAGCGGGCCAGCAGCACGATAGCCGCAAGGAAGGTTTTACGCTCACGCGCGACGGCACCGACTCCTTTATCGTGCTGTGGCGCGACGGCAGCAGCGACCGCTACGCGCGCGCTGAAGGCGGCTGGCTGCCGCACGGCTACGACGGCGTCAACGCCATGCTGGCCCCGTCGGCGCCGATTGCCACGCAGCGTTTTGCGCTCGTGCGCAGCGAAGGGCGCGATGGACGCGGCATCAGCATCGACCGTTTCATGGAGGCCAAACCGGGCGAAGTACTGCTGCGCCTGCGCAGCGACGATGGCAGCGTGCTCGAAGCCATGCGCGGCGAGACAGAACTGTCCTGCAGCATCGGCCGGGTTGACGAAGTGCTGGCGGACGGCAGCCGGCTCTGCCATGTCCGCTACGCCTATGCCAGCGAAACGGACGGTAGCCAGCCGCCCTTCGCGCCCCGCTACAACCTGGTCAGCCAGTCGAATGCGCTGGGCGACACGCGCCGCTACAGCTATCGTCACCACCTGCTCACGTCGTGCAGCAGCTACACGGGTTTTACGTACGAACTGGAATGGATCAGCCTGGACGCGCTGCGCGCCCGCTGGCGCGGCTCGCCATTGAGCGAACAGGAACTGGCGCAGCGCCATCCCGTCACCGTGGCCAACAGCTACCAGGCGCGCGCCATCGCCACGCGCGCCCGGGATGGCAGCGAGCACACGCGCATCGATTACGTGGACAACGACACGAGCCGCGTCACGGAAAACGGCGGCGTCCTCGAATATACGTTCGACGCCAACTGGCTGGTCACCGAGGTGCGCCGCGTGATCGACGGCAAGGCCGCCTCGCTGGGCCGGCGCGAATGGGACCGCGACGGCATGCTGCTGGCCGATATCGACGCCAACGGCGCCGCCACGCGCTACGCCTACGATGCAGCCGGCAACCTGACCCGCAGCACCGATGCCAAGGGGCACAGCAGCAACATCGACTACGACGGCCAGAACCAGCCCGTCGCCTTCACGGATGCGCTGGGCAATACCACACGCCGCGAATACGATGCGGCAGGCCGCCCCGTCAGCATCACCGATGCGCTGGGCCACGTCACGCGCTACCGCTACGACCAGCGCGGCCAGCTGGTGGAACTGGTCGATGCCAGGGGCGGCAGCAAGCATTTTCAGTACAACCGCCAGGGCTGGCTGACCGCCTATACGGATTGCTCCGGCCACACCAGCGAATATGCCTACGATGCGCTGGGACGGCTGGAAACGACGCGCGATGCACTGGGCCATGCCACGCGCTACGAATATGACGCGCTGGGCCGCCTGATCCGCCTCACGGCGCCCGATCAAACCCGTGAACAGTACGCCTACGATGCGGACGGCAATCTGGTCTTGCACGAGGATGGTGCCGGCCAGCAGACGCGCTACCGCTACAACGGCCAGGGCTTGCCCGTGGAACGCACGGACGCCATCGGCCAGACGGTGCAGTACCGCTACGATACCGCACTGCAACTGACGGAATTGATCAACGCCAAGGGCGAAAGCTACCGGCTCGCGTATCACGCGGAAGGCTGGCTGACGTCGGAAACGGGCTTCGACGGCAAGCGCACGCAATACAGTTATGACCAGGCCGGCAACCTGAGCGCCACCGAGTGCGGCAAGCAACGCACGGAACTGCTGCGCGACGCGCTCGGTTTGTTATCCGTCAAGACCACGTCGGATGGCGTGGTGCGCTACGCCTACGATGCGCTGGGGCGGCTGACGGGCGTGTCCGCGCCGCAAGCCAAACAGCGTTTCTTCCACGATGCGCTGGGCCAGCTGACCGAAGAGCACAGCGCATATTTCCTGCAATCCCTGCCCGACGCCGGCAGGCTGCCCAACGCCCCGCGCGCGCCGGACGCCAGCTTTGTCATGACGCACGCCTATGATGAGCTGGGCAACCGCATCCAGACGGTCCTGCCGAACGGCCGCCGCATCGACACCTTGCGCTACGGTTCCGGCCACTGGCATGGCGTGCTGTGGCAAGGCCAGACCGTGGTCGATGTTGAGCGGGACAAACTGCACCGCGAAAAACAGCGCACCCTGGGCAACAGCGGCCTGCTCGCCACGCGCCTGTACGACCCGCAATCGCGGCTCACCCAGCTGACCCTGGCGCGCGGCGCCGACGCACCCGCCCCCGTGCGCGAACGCCGCTTCGAATACGATGCGCAAGGCAACCTGACAACCATTTTTCAGACAGGCGCCACCGCTGCCGGCCCGCTTGGCAAACTCAGCTATACCTACGATCCCGTCGGCCAGCTGCTGGCCGCCGTGCAGCCGGGCCTGGCGGAACGCTTCGCCTTCGACCCCGCAGGCAATCTGGTCGACAAGGCTCCCGCGCCCGGCAACGTCGTGAACAACTATGGCGATACCGAATACGCTTACGACGAGCAAGGCAACGCCACCGGCAAGCGCTTCCATCCTCCAGGCAGGGAGTCGACCTGGAGCGACCTGGAACTGCACTACGACGCCGAAAACCGCCTCAGCCACGCCAGCAGGACGGAACGCCAGTCGCGCCACCGCGCCCGCTACTTTTATGACGCCTTCAGCCGTCGCATCGCCAAGCGGGTAGAAGAAGCACGCTGGAGCAAGCAACAGGACATCAGCAAAGACCAGCCCGCCAACTGTGGCAGCAGCACCACTTTCTTCGTCTGGGATGGCGACACGCTGGCGCAGGAACTTGGACACGAAGAAACGGTCACATACCTGTACGAGCCGGACAGCTTCGTGCCGCTGGCCAGGATCGCTTCGCCAGCCTGCCGACAGGCAAGCGCCGTACACCGGCCACGCGTGGCGCAGTGGGATTTACCCGCCACCCGGCACGATGCCGAACTGCAAGCGGCGATTGCGCAAGAACAGGCGGACAGTGAAGCGCTGCATGCCTCGGCATGGCAGCATACCTTGGCGGCAGCCGACGGCGCGGCAGCGCACGACCGCATCACCTACTACCACTGCGATCACCTGGGCACGCCGCGCGAACTGACGGATGCGCAAGGGAACGTGGTCTGGAGCGGACGCTACAAGGCATGGGGACGCTTGCTGCACGTCGAGGGAGAAATCAAGCAGCCGCTGCGGTTTCAGGGGCAGTATGAGGATGGGGAAACGGGGCTGTTTTACAATCGATATAGGTACTATGACCCAGAGCCAGGACGTTACCTGACGCAAGATCCCATCAGATTACTGGGAGGATTGAATAGCTATCGATATGCCACAAATCCAACGGGTTGGGTCGACCCACTAGGACTATCAAGAAAATGCAATAAAAACACAAATTGTGATCCATGCATTGGAAAAAATCCAGCAGCTTGGGCAAGCCAATGGCAAGGACATGGTATATACAAAGGCAGAGACAACTGGAAAAACACCATCTTAAAAGCAAATACCATTATTTACGGAGGAGTTCCAGGCCAATCGGGATTTTATTTTGACGAAGATACATTAACAAAAGCATCGGGAAGCAAATCAAAACTAGGGGAATTATTGCAAGTATTACCGCATAGAAAATTTGGCTATCGTCCAGACGTACAGGCTTATAGAGTTAAAAAAGACACGTGTGTAGCAACAAGCGTTGCAATGGCTCAAGATGCTACTATATTTGGCAATGGTGGAGGCCAACAATTCTTCCTGTCTGATTTCAAAACCAAGGTTATAAAAATCGGTCCAAAAATAAAACTAAAATGACACATATAATGAAAATAAACACCTCCAACGGATCATTAAATGTCGGAAAATACATAACCTTATTTAAAGGCATGAAAAGACATGATTTGCTTTCACAGTCAAAAAAAGAAATATGGAAAGACTGGATAACAAGAGATGATCAGATCATATCTTATAAAGCAAATTTGAAAAATGAAAACAATCCAAGGGAAACTTTAATTGTAATTGTTTTTTTTGAAAAAAATGATGGGCCTATAAAATTCTGGGACTTCGGTCCAGAAAAAAATATTGAGGAAATTCAATCAAAACCAGAAGGTAAATACACGAAATTAATGAGGAAATGGTTTTTTGAAAACTTTCAACTTACTCTTCCGCAATCTGGATCATGGGGTGAGGTAGATGCATTTTATGATCCTCATAACCTTACCACATCAATTATTTGCCACTATCGATATTAGTTTGCATGGAAGACAATTAAGACGCCTTTTTAAGAACAAAATTTTCATAAAATCAAGTTCGAGATTTGACTTGCGTTTCACTCTGAACGATACTTTCCCTTGCAGCCGTAGCACATGCCACCCAATACTGCGGCACTAACACATCAGATTCTCGTAAAAAATTTCGCATGACCTCAACGACCGCCCCCTACATCGGCCGCTTCGCCCCCTCCCCCTCCGGTCCCCTGCACATGGGCTCGCTCGTTGCCGCCATGGCCAGTTATCTCGATGCCAAAGTGCATCGCGGCACGTGGTTGCTGCGCATCGAAGACCTGGACTATGACCGCAATGTCGAGGGTGCTGATCTGGGTATCCTGGCCAGCCTGCGGCGCTGCGGCATGCACTGGGATGGCGAGGCGACGTGGCAGAGCCGGCGGCTGCCGTTGTACGAGGCGGCGCTGAAACATTTGCAGGACGATGGCCTCGTGTATGCGTGCGGCTGTTCGCGCAAGGAGATTCAGGATTCGGTGCTGCAGGCGGGGGCGCCCAAGGGGGGAGTCGCCGTGTATCCGGGCACCTGCCGCCATGGCCTGGCGCAGGGCAAGGCGGCGCGGGCCTGGCGGTTGCGTGTGCCGCAGGGGCCGCAAGCCGTGTACGGCTTTACGGACCGCTGGGCGGGTCCGCAGCGGCAAGACCTTGCCAGCGAAGTGGGCGACTTCATCGTGCTGCGCGGCGACGGCTTTTGGGCGTATCAGCTGGCCGTGGTGGTCGACGATGGCGCGCAGGGGGTCACGCAGGTGGTGCGCGGCGCGGACTTGCTCGACTCCACGCCGCGCCAGCTGTATCTGCAGGATGTGCTGGGCTTGCCCCATCCCGGCTTTTTGCACGTGCCTGTCGTAGTCAATGACAGCGGCGAGAAACTGTCGAAACAGACAGGCGCCCTCGCCTTCGATACGGGCACCGGTGTGGCCGAACTGCTGGCGTCGGCGCTGCTGCCGGCGGCCCGCTTCCTCGGTCTCGACGTGCGCGCCGACGACGTGGAAGATTTCTGGCGGCAAGCCATTCCCGCCTGGGCGCTGCGGCTGGCGCGCCTTCCCGGGCACGCATAAAAAACCCGCCGCGGCGCGAGCCGGGCGGGTGGCAATGCAGGCGCCAGCACATGGCCGGCGCCTGGAACTAAACACTTAAGAAAACCGTAGCGAGCGGCGGTGAGTTGCGGCCGAGAAGCGCAGCTGTGCTTTAGCACAGTGAGCATCGCAGGCCGCAAATCACGACGCGCAGCAGGTTTGCTTATGTGTTCTTAGAAGTTGCCTTTGAATTGCACCCCAAATTGACGTGGCTCATTGATGAAGCCCGTGCGGTTGTTGAAGTCGATGGCACCCGTGATACGCTGGGTGTCGGTGATGTTGCGGCCGAACGCGGCCACTTCATACTTGCCGGCATCCCAGGTGTAACCCACGCGCAAGCCGCCTTCGACCATCGGCTTGCCGGTGAACTCGGTTGCCTCGTACAGGAAGAAGTTGATCTTGCTGCGGTAAGCCCAGTCCGTGAAGACGAAGAATTCGCCGTTTTCCATCGGGATCGAATAGCGGCCCGTGGCGGTGATCGTCCACTTCGGCGCTTGCGGCAATGGATTGCCGTCGATGATGGCACGGTTGCCGGTGGTCAGCGGGTCCGTCACGGTGCAACGCGTTTGCGCGCAGGTGGCGATCGACAGGCTCGGGTCCTTGATTTCCGTGAAGTTGTAGCTGCCGCCCAGCGACATCTTCAGGCTCGGCGTAACAAAGCCTTCCAGTTCCAGCTCGGCGCCGCGGCCGTTCGTCTTGGCGGCATTGATCAGGCGCGTGATGTTCGACGTGCCGCCCACCACCGTCAGTTGCTGGTTTTTCACCTGGTAGTCATACACGCTGAACGCGACGCGGGCGCGGCGGTTGAACAAATCGGCCTTGATACCGGCTTCGTACGAAGTGATGGTTTCCGCATCGGCAACTGTCACGGACACCTTGTCGCTGGCCGGGGCGATACTTGGCGCGCGGAAACCAGTGGCGATACGGGCGTAGAAGTTCACGTCCTTGTTGTATTTATAGGTGCCGCTCAAGTCCCAGTTGACCTTGGCTTTGCTGACATCGGCGCTGGTCGGGTTGACCTGCACGATGTTGGTCGCTTCCACCGTGTTGAAATCTTTCTTGTCCTTGGTGTAGCGCAAACCGGCGCGCAGCATGAAGTCATCGTTGACGGCGTAGTTGACGGAACCGAACGTGGCCCAGGCCGAGTTCTTCTGGCGGCTGGCCAGGTGCGTGGCCAGCACATGCGTGTCGGTATTGAAGTTGTCGGTAAAACCGTTGGCATCTTCGTTGAAGTAGTACACGCCTGCCTGCCAGTTCAGCGGACCGGCATTTTTCGATTCGGCGCGGAATTCCTGCGAGTATTGTTTCACGCTGGTGATGCCGCCGGCCGTTTCAACCTGGAAAGGAATGAAGCCGGGGCCCGTCGGCGTGCCGCCGTCGATGTCGCCATGCGACACGTAATTGCCGACCTGTTCAAAGCCGGTGATCGAGTACAACTTGACGCCGTCCAGGTCCCAGCTCAGGCGGGCGCTGGCGCCGTTGGTGCGCAGGCGCTGGAAATTCGGCGCATTCGTGAACGACTTGTTCGGGTCGAAACCGTCGACGATGTCGTTCGTGCCCTGCTTGATCAGGTTGGCGTAGAAGACGCGCGCGCTGCCCGTGGTGTTGCGCTGGTGCACATTGAACAGGGCGTTGAACGTGGTGTTCGGTGCGTACAGCAATTGCACGCGTTCAGCATGTTCGTTGTAGCCGTCCAGCGCGTTTTTCTGGCCCGTAAATGTGTTGTCGACGTAATCGTCGCGGTGCTGGCGCAGGGTCGAGAAGCGCAGCGCCCATTCTTTGCTCAGCGGCACGTTGACGGCGCCGTCGAAGTTGGTCGTGTTGTGCGTGGCGGCGGAAACGTTGTAATAGCCCTCAACCTTGTCCAGCTTCGGCTTGACGGATTCGAACTTGACCACACCGGCCGGCGTATTGCGGCCAAACAAGGTGCCTTGCGGGCCGCGCAGTACTTCCACGCCAGCCACGTCGAAAATCGGGTAGCCCTTGAGGATGGGATTTTCTTGCACGACATCGTCGTAAATCAGGGAAACAGGTTGCGATGCAAAGATGTTGAAGTCGGTATTGCCGTAGCCGCGGATGTAGAAGCGCGGGAAGGTACGGCCATTCGACGATTCCACGTTCAGGCTCGGCACTTTGCCGGCCAGCACGCGGATATCCTGGCCGCTGGACACGAGCACGTCGAGCTTCTCGTCGCGCAGCAGCGACACGGAGACGGGCACGTCGCGGATATTTTCCTTGCGGCGCTGTGCCGTCACGGTCACGGTTTCCAGCTGGCTGGCGGCAGGGGTCGTATCAGCAGCGACTTCATCAGCATAAGCCGAGCCGATAGGCAAGGCAGCGGACAGTGCCAGCATAGCAGCGCTTTTGGCGCACAAACGCTTGTGCATCTTGGACATCTTGATCATGTGGTTTCCCAGAAGTTTAAAAAAAGAATTGCGAAATCTGTCTTTCTTGCAACCTGTCTCCGGGTTATATACGGCGCTGGACGATCGTTTGCACCATCACGGTGCAGCAGCGCAAGCGGATGTTCCCCCGCTCTCGGCGTCACTGGCTCTGTCCTGGCTGTCACTCAAGTTGACAGCGGTTCCGGCCGCATCTCTCGGATGTCTGATGAACACCAACTTTTAAGTAAGGCGCCAATTTAATTCAAGCGGCTTATGCGCTGCAAGAATATTGTTATGTAAAATATTTATTCACCAACATAAAAGCCTGACTAGTGGTTATTCAGCCACAATACGCTCAGGGGCTTGCTGTTTTGCCCATTTTCCGGCCCTGGCGCCGCCATTGCGGCGAGGCGGCAAAATGCTGCCTGCAAGACAGGCCCGGGCCGGTATTTGACTGTAATATCGCCATACTTGCCCTTGCCGTGCTGCCCCATCCCAGTGCAGCGGCGGCGCGCCGCACCATTGCCGACCTTATCCATGCCAGAACCAAGCCAGCACAGCCACGACATCATTTTCTCCCCCGCCGCCGCGCAGGCCGCGCATAGGCTGCTGGGCGCCCATTGCGACATCGTCTGGAGCACGAAAACCTTCGGCCAGTTCGACGCGGACCAGCCGTCCTGGCGCGCCTTCACGGGCCAGACGGAAGCCGAACTGCTGGGCCGCGGCTGGCTCAATTCCCTGCATCCGGACGACCGCAACTTGCCTTACGTCATGCCGTCGCACCTGACGAGCGTGTTCGAGGCGGAATACCGGCTGCGCCACGTCAGCGGCAGCTACCGCAACATGCTCGTGCGCATGCTGCCCGTGCTGGCGCCCGACGGCAGCATCGTTGAATGGCTGGGCTCGCATTGCGACGTGACGCAGCAGCGGCAGACGGAACAGCGGCTGCGCCTGGCCATGCAGGGCGGACGTATGGGCACGTGGGAGATCGACCTGGGCAGCGGCAGTATGGCCGGCTCTGATGCGTTCAAGGCCAATCTGGGCCTGCCGCCTGACAGCCACATCGATTATGCGCAGCTGACGGGTGCCATGCTCGACGGCGATCTGCAGCAATGGCAAGCGGTGGTGCATGCAGCCATTGCCAGCGCCAGCGATTTCGAGATCGATATCCGCGTGCGCTGGCCCGATGGCGCGCTGCACTGGGCGCACATGCGCGGCACCTGCGCCAGCGATGGGGCCGGCAATGTGATCGCCCTGTCCGGTATCTCGCTCGACCTGACGGCCAGCAAGCAGAACGAGGAAACCCTGCGCCTGACCCTGGCGGCCGGCGAAGTGGCCACCTGGAACTGGGACATCGTTGCCGACCGCGTGACGGCCGACAGCAATATGGCGCGCCTGTTCCCAGTCAATGCCGATGCGGCCACGGCGGCGCCGTTGGCGCGCTACCTGGACATCATCCATCCCGATGACCGCGAGCAAGTCAGTGCGCAGATTGCCCAGGCGCTGCACGCGCACGCGCCGTTCGAGGCCAGCTACCGCGTCGCTGCCGGCGATGGTCAGTACCGCTCGGTCATCGCGCGGGGCCGCGCGGAATACGCGCCCGATGGCACACCCTTGCAATTGCCCGGCGTGCTGCTCGACATCACGCGCCAGAAACAGGTGGAAGATGCGCTGCGCCGCAGCGAGGAACGCTACCGCACCCTGATCGAGCTGATGGACCAGGCCTTTTGCGTGATTGAAATGCTGTACGACGAGCAGGGCCGCCCGGTGGACTTCCGCTACCTGGAAGGCAACGCCGCCTTCGTCAAGCAGTCGGGCCTCGACAATGCCATCGGCAAGACCATCCGCAGCTTCGTGCCCGACCATGACCAGCACTGGTTCGACCTGTACGACCAGGTCGTCAAGACGGGCGAGCCCGTGCGCTACGAAAACGAAGCCGTGGCCATGGAGCGCTGGTTTGAAGTCTTCGCCGCGCGCCTCGGCGGCCCCGGCAGCCGCCTGCTGACGGTGCTGTTCAGCGACATCAGCGAGCGCAAGCGCTCGGAACAGCAGCTGCGCCAGCTGGCCGATAACCTGTCCGAGATGGACCGGCGCAAGACGGAATTCCTCGCCACCCTGGCGCACGAACTGCGCAACCCGCTCGCGCCGATCCGCAACGGCTTGCAAATCATGCGCCTGGCCGCCGACAAGCCCGCCACCGTGGCGAGAGTGCGCGACGTGATGGAGCGGCAAGTCAATCAGATGGTGCACCTGGTCAACGACTTGCTGGACGTGGCGCGCATCACGCGGGGGCAGATCGAACTCAAGCTCGAACGCGCGGACTTGAAAACCATCATCGCCAGCGCCGTGGAAACGAGCATGCCGCTGATCGAAGCGAACCATCACCAGTTGCAGGTGACGCTCGACGAGCAGGCGCTGCCGCTCGAGGCCGACCCCACGCGGCTGGCGCAAGTGCTGGGCAATTTGCTCAACAATGCCGCCAAGTACACGCCCGCCGGCGGCCATATCGCCTTGCGCGCCGTACGCGATGGGAACGAGGTCTTGATCGAAGTCAGAGACAGCGGCGTGGGCATCCCCGCCGAATCGATCGCCACCGTCTTTGACATGTTCACGCAGGTGGGCCAAAACATGGGCCGCGCCCAGGGCGGCCTGGGCATCGGCCTGTCGCTGGTGCGGCGCCTGGCCGAGTTGCATGGAGGCAGCGCCACGGCGGCCAGTCCCGGCGCCGGCCTGGGCAGTACATTTACCGTGCGCCTGCCCCTGCTGAAGGAGGAAGCCAAGGCCCCCGCCGCACCGGACGCGCCCGCACCCGCCGCCAACGCCCGCCATTTCCGCGTGCTGGTGGTCGACGACAATGTCGATGCGGCCGAAACCCTTGCCGCCGTGCTCGACATGATGGGCCATGCCACGCAAGTGGCCCACGATGGCGCGCAGGCCCTGGCCGTGGCGCCGCAGTTCTTGCCTGACGTCATCTTCCTCGATATCGGGCTGCCCGGCATGAACGGCTACGAAGTTGCGCGCGCGCTGCGCCGGATACCGGCCGGCGCCAAGGTCGTGCTCGTTGCCTTGACGGGCTGGGGCGCCGAAAACGACCGCAGTCAATCGAGCGCGGCCGGTTTCGACCACCACCTGACCAAACCGGCCAACCTGCTCGCCATCGGCGAACTGCTGGCTACCCTTTCCACTCCGAAAATACCTACAGACCATGACTGACTCCCCGAACCACATCCGCCGCACCCTCCTGCTGGCCGCTGGCACCACCCTGCTGTGCCCGGCACCGCTGCTGTTTGCCGCGCCCGCCACCAGCATCGCCGCCGCCCACACGCAGCTGGCCGCGCTGGAACAGGCCGCCGGCGGACGCCTGGGCGTTGCCGCCTGGCGCCAGGGCAGCGAGCTGCGCGTTGCCTATCGCGCCGACGAACGCTTCCCCCTGGCCAGCACCTTCAAAGCGATGCTGGCGGGCGCCGTGCTGGCCCGCAGCGTCAGCCAGCCGGGCTTGCTGGACCAGCACGTGCGTTACGAGAAAAAGGAACTGGTCACCTATTCGCCCATCACGGAAAAGCATCTGGCCGACGGCATGCGCGTGGCCGAGCTGTGCGCCGCCACCTTGCAGTACAGCGACAATAGCGCGGCCAATTTCCTGATGACATTATTGGGCGGGCCGCAAGCCGTGACGGCGTTTGCGCGCAGCATCGGCAACACGGTATTCCAGCTGGAACGCTGGGAAACGGAACTCAACAACGCCATCCCCGGCGAAGTGCGCGACACGACCAGCCCCGCGTCGATGGCGCACAGCTTGCAGCAATTATTACTGGGAAATAGTTTGCCGGCGCCGCAGCGCCAGCAACTGGCCACATGGATGCGCGGCAACACCACGGGCGACAAACGCATCCGCGCCGGCGTGCCGGCCGGCTGGCAGGTAGCGGATAAAACGGGCTCGGGCGCCTATGGCAGCGTCAACGACATCGGCGTGGCCTACCCGCCCAGCGGCGCGCCGCTGCTCATCGCCGTGTACTACACGCGCGAACAGAAAAACGCGGATACGAATCAGGACATCATCACGGCCGCCACGCGTATCGTGACGGCTGCGCTGGCGTAATTACTTCGGCAGAGCTGCCATGAAGCTTGCATACGTGGACCAGGCCGGATCGGCCGCGCTGCGAATTTCAATCGGGAACTTTGGACGCGGCGCCAGCGCCGTGTTCAGGCGATTGAAGAATTCTTCGCCCGACTGCGTGTAATAAATCCATTCACGCAAGTTTTCACCCGTCGACACGAGCGCCAGGGTGGCGAAGCCCTCTTCTTCCACTACGGGCGCCAGCGCCGCCTCCAGCTCTTCCATATGCTCGCGCTCGTTCGGCGCGGGCATGCCCGTCTCGTCCTCATAGCGCCAGGCGATGATGATGCGGTCCGGCTGCGACGACAGGTCCCAGTCGTCATGGAAGGTGTCGACATAGCGGTAGATGATGGCCATCTCGTCGCTATGCGTGACGATGGTGCCCCAGCTGCGGGCGGAAGTGGAATTTTCGTTCATGGTTGCAATAGTCAAAAAATAAATCGAGGGAGCGCAGCTTACAGCACTGGCGGGCAAGTCACATTCCAGGCGTCATACTGGGCGCCGCTCTTGCGCAGCCAGACGCGGGTGTAGCTGTCGCGGTCGCTCTTGAACACGAGCGCGTAGCGCTCTTCGGCACGCGGTGCGGCGGCGCCCACGTCGACAGCCGCCAGCGTAAACTTCAGCGCGCGCAATGGGGCGCAGGCCGTGTTACCCGCCATCAATAATCGCGCCCGTTCCAGCAGCGGCTTCTGGTACAGCAACACGCCTTCCAGTTCCACATCGGGAATCCGTTGCAGCATGCGCACGGGTTCGGCCACCGCGCGGCAAGTGCCACGGTCGAGCCAGGCGTAATACTCCATGCCCGCCTCCTGCCAGCGCGCCTGCTTGCCCTCGCCGTGCAGCACGAACTTGGTGCGCTGGGTCCGGCACAGCGCACCATGGCCGCGATACGGCGGCGTTTCCACGCTGCCCACCACTTCGCTGCCATGGCCACCGACCACGGGCACGCTCTCGAACACGGTGCGCGTGGCCGGTTCGCCCGGATATTGCTGCGCATAAAACTCCAGCAAGGACGCGCGCTGCTGCGCATCCACCACCGCCTCGGCGGCACTGGCAGAGAGGCAGACAGCCGACACTACACACAGCGCCAAAGGGCGCACGATATATCTGGGCATGGCATTCCTTCAATCGACGTTCAGGGACGGGTATTGCCCAAGCGCCGATTATATAGTTAGCAGGAAATACCAGGAGCGCGCCGCGTCAGGAGGTACGGAAGTTGACGCCGCCAGCCAGCAGCCTGGCGCCGCAGGTAGTGGTGTCGCCTTCAAAGGCGATGGCGATGCCGTTGATGCGATGCCGGGACGAGCCGCTGGCAATCTTGCAGCCTTGGTGCCCCTTGATGGGGCAACTGCACAAGTCCCCGACGCAGGCGACAGCGATACCATTGACCGTGAAGTGCGTGGCGGCACAACTGAGCACCTTGCCGCCATGCGACGTTGCGTCGCCCAAACGGATGACTTTGCGCATGCTACCTCCCGTTCTACTTGCCCGCCGAGCTTTCCAGGATGGCTTCCACCGATGGCGCCACGTAGTTGGCCGGATCGACGGCCGGCGTGATGCGGCTGCGGAAGATATCACCATTGGCATCCTGCTGCTGACGTTTGGCATCCGATGGTGGCGTAATAAAAATAATGCTGGCCTCATTACTGTCGCGTAAATTAATCGCCGCACTGGCGCCGCCATCGCGGTAGCTGCCCATCACGCCGATGGCCATCTGCATGAACCACGTGGCCGCGCCCGTGTTGCCCAGGCGAAGATCAGTATTGATGAACTGCGCGCTCTTGCTGCTGTCGATTTCGGGGCCGCCCTGTGCCGCATAGTCATGCAGCATGCTTTCCAACATCAGCGACTGTTCCGGCTGGTTTCCCGTACCGGCCACGATGCGCGAAGGCCCCTTGCCGCGCTCGGCTTCCGGCAAGGTCTGCAGCGCCTGCTGCCAGCCTGCATTGAATATCTTCTGGCGCGCATCGCGCCGCGTCACGGGCTTGCCTTCCTCATCCGCGAACTTGACGAACACGGGCCGGTGCACGAATCCAAACGAAGGCAATCGGTCGAAGGTTTCCATCTGTTCCCGGTTCCACGGAATGGGAAACCACGGCGTCGGTTTCCAGTCGCGCGGCGGACGATTTTCCCAGGGATTGAGTTTATCGAAGGTGTGCAAGCCGACGCCACGGATATCGGGCCGCTGGGCGAAAGCAGCGGCAGCGGCGAGCCATTCGGCGACGGTGGGTTGGCGGGGCATAGAAAAGGAGTTTTCATCCAGTTTTTTGTCCTGTTTTGCCAGAGAATTTTTCAAATCATAGTACATAGACCTGAATTTCTCTTGCACAAACTTATTCTCGGGGTCTTCCCACACATATGGACGCAAAAATTCCACCCTCTTCCTACGAGCCAGGATAAACACGGTTGTGGCATCAGGCATTTCGGGGATATAGTAGCCATCAACCAGCGTCTTCTTATCTCCTGGCTTGCGCCCGCCATCGCGGGTTCCTGGGCTGTCTTCGGAATGCACCAACACATAGGGGACGTCAGGATGACGATCAAAAAAATCAAAAACATCTATCAACAAACGATCCGGTCTCTCGTCTAACTTCCAAGGTGCAATTGAAAAAAGATGAAAGGATAAACCCGTCGTGCTTGCGCCCGCTACCAGACCGGCCATCGGTTCATCCGCACTGGGTTGCGCGGCGGGATTAAGTATCGGCGAGCCAGCATAAAACGATGGCAAGCCCCAATACAAGGGAGTGAGATTTGCACCGTTTTCCAATGCATCGCAGGCCCTACTACCGCCATCTCCATCCTTGTCATATCCAGTCCAGGGATATTTTTTCGGATCTTGCTCACGTATGCTGGTATAAGCACTTCCCTTTCGCAAGGCTTCCCATAATTTACCCTGCCGGTATTTATCGAGCGTCACACCAAATCCGATCACTTCCAACACATATTCTCGCTCTGATTCCACAGGTATTTTTAGCTGTTGCGCCGTCACCTGTAACGCAATTTCACGTGCCTGGCTCTTCGATAAGGCACTGAGCCATAACAAACCAAAAAATAAAACGACAATAACTATCGATATTCCCAACCACCGAAGCGTCATCATATCTATCACCTATGGGTATGCAGTTCTGGAGAAACGGTAGTCGATCCGAGAAAATTGCTACTGGCGAGGTTCGACAACCATTTATTTTGCTTTTTTTTCGCTCACTACTTTTATGTTTTTGGTTTGTGACACTACAATTTTCCACAACGCCCCTGTTAGCAAGGGCAATCCTGCAGGCAAAATTCCCGTGTTGTAATACTTGATATTGCCGTCAATAACTGTTCGTCGCCACGGTGATTCAGCACTTAAATATGCTGCAAAATCAGCAAGAAAGCTCTCCTCCAGAAGTATTCCCTTTCTAGGTTTTTCTTTCGTCTGTAATCTCTTCACCCGCCAATCCGCCACCGCACATAAATACGCATAAAACTGCGGATCCGAACTAGCCTTGCCGCTGCCAATCGCCACGTCATACGCGGTCACTTGACTATGATTCTTCGCGCTACCGATAATAGAACTATGAAAAGACTTGGCGCTGACCTCCCGCTGCCAGCGCAAGCGTGCCTCATTCGGGCTTTCCTGGATGGTTGCCAAGACATTTCCGTCCGTGTAGCGGGTGGCGGCAATGACGTTGCGTTGATCGAGCGGCCCTTTGCCATCGAGTTTCTTTTCCTTGTTATAGGCAGCCGTCATCAAGGCTAATTCGGCCCCGCGTATGGCTTCATCGCGCTCCGGAAAGCGGCGATAGCCGGCCGGATCCGGGCGATCCTCGACGCTTGTGTGCAGGCCGCTTCCGCTGGTAAGTGCTACTGATGCATCGCAGGGATCGACTTCTTCCACAGGTCCCTGATCTTCAGGTTTACGGTTACGCATCATGGAAGTTTTGGGAATATTGGGCGAATCGATTTGCGAGGTGCCGCGCAAATCGGCCGGCACCGGCTGTTTCAATGTTTCGCCAGTGATGGTGCGTATGCCGTTACGCTGTTCCGTCTTGCTCAACCTGGTATTGATAGGCCAGGCCACCGCCTTGTGTTGCGCACGGTATTTTCGTAATGAAACATCGACGTGTGCCTGTTCGCTTTCTGTCGTGAGACGCAGTGGAAAGTCAAAAGGCGGCGGTTTGCCTACCAACGACACCGTGGTCTTTCCAGTGGCCGGATCCAGCCTGGTCTTGTTGCTGAATATCCGCTGATAAAATCTGCCGCCCAGTTCCGCCAGCGCATTGCGTACCTGCTCGCGTTCCACGATGCGGGTATGTCCAGTAAAAACGCTGTTTCCATCAATGCTGGACGTCTCCTCTTCTTCCATGAGTTCACTTCCCATTGCATAATCCGGCACGCCATCCCACCCCATGCCCTGGATATTATCCAGCGCCACCGTCATGTCTTCGGGACAAAAATACAGATAAACCTTGCGGCGATTGTCGCGGTCCTCTCCGCTCTGCCAGCGGCTGCCGACCATGCCGCGATGCTCATCCTTTTTCAGTTCGGCAAACGGCGGCTGGCAGGCCTGGCCACTGCCCTTTGCCACACCGGCCACGATATTCGCCAAAGTCTTCAGGCGGGCGCCCATGGTCTGCGCACCACTGAGCAAATGGTAATAAGGCTTCATCGCCGCATCCTCGCCGCCGTCGAACCAGGCCGCGCCTCGCATCAGCAGAGGCAGGCTGTCCACCAGGCTGTATGGCGGATGCGTGAGTATCAAATTATCGGCCGGCGCCAGCCCCTTTTCCATCAGCATGGCTTGCGCCAGCAGCGACAGCAGGCAACCCTGGCTGTGCGCGACGATGCTGACGGTATCGTCAGCATCATAATCGCGGATCATGGAAATCAGTGCGGCCAGACGCTGCGCCGCCAATACCATGTACATGCGGCCAGGCGCCGTCCTCAATGGACGCAAGGCATCGCCCATGGGATCCGCAGGCGCATAGATACCCGGACGCCACATGTCGGGCAAGCTGCTGGTGGCGTTGCCGAAGGGACCGCCTTCCTTGGACAGGTCCTTGTCGAGGCGGTTGCCGTAGCGGTCAACAAACTGGCCGTTGATCGTTTTGCATTTCACTCCCACTTCACGGTAGCCCCAGTAAAACGGGATCACGGGGCTGTTGGTATCCTTGGCAATCGTGCGCTTGAAGAACACGGCGTCGGGATCGTCTTCCAGCCTGTCCTTGTCCGCCGCCACAGGCATGCGGTAAGAAGCTGGCGTAAAGCCGCGGCCCAGCCTTTGCGTCAATCCCTCGCACAAGCCGTGCTCCACCGCCTTGTAGCTGACGCCCACATCGTTGACGCCGTGAATAACGATGATATTACCCGGCAAGTTGCGGCGTATTTTCACCTTCTTGCAGACGCTGCGTTCGCAATGCAGGAGCGTCACGTCTTCGCCCACCACGTACGGCACTTTCGGATAGCTGCCCATTGCACTCTCCTGGCGTCATCAATCCTTGTTGTTGAACACTTCGATGGCGGCCAGGTGCATGGCCGCGCGCTCCAGCACCTCCGTCTTGCCGTCCCCGTCGCTGCGGCCATCGGCCGACGAGCCATCTTCCAGCTTCACGGCAAACTGGACTTGCGGCGCCAGCTGGGGGGCTGGCGGCACGCCATCGACGGGACTGTCGTCGCCCTCATATTGAAAGATGAATTGCTGATCGGCCTTGCCTTCGGCAAAGCTTGGCAATTGCACTGCCATGCTCTGCGGGTCATTGAAGACGAAATTGGGTGCATTGAAGTTCAGTGGCGACTTGCTGCCAAAGGTGATGCCGTCGCCGATGCGGATGAAAGCGCCATGCTTGGAAATCAACACAATTTCATCGGCCATGCCCGTCAGCTTGCCCTCGCTGGCGGTGAGCTTCAAATTTTTCGCCGCGTTGAGGTCCATGTCGTCATGCTGGCTTTGCAGCAGGAACTTGCCATGGTGGGCGATGGCGCGGATGCCGTCCGCATGGGCAAACAGCGAAATGCCCTTGCCCGCGTTCACACTGTAGCGCTGGCCCGCCACCGCTTGCAGATGCTGCTGCGCCACCGTATCGATGCTGCCGGCGGCATAGCTGATGATGGCCTTCGAACTGGCAAAGCTGATGCCGGCCGGCGCCGTGACAGCAATCGCCGCCGCACCGCCCAGCTCGGCACGGGGCTGCGTATTGCTGCCTCCTTCCCAGCTTTTCAAGCTGTGCTGCAGCTCCTGCTGCGCTTCATCCGTATTCTCCAGCGCCTGATGCGTGGCAGCATAGCTGCCCAGCGAGCGAAACAATTCCAGGCAATTTTCCATCAGCCCCAGATATTCGCTGCGTGCCATGTGCCCGCCGTCGCCGTTCAGGCGCTTCCAGGCAGAAATCAGCATGCCCTTGCCCGCCCGCATCGCCAGTTGCTCATCGGTACGCAGCTCGGCGCCCTCGCCGCGCGCCTCTCCCTGGCCATTGCGCCGGTCCTGCGTCAGCCAGCCCAGGTTGAGCTGGGTGGAGCCATGGTCGCTGGCAAGCTGGGCATTGATTTGCCCATGCACATCATCGAAACGCAGCTGGTTGCCACGCGTGCCCTTGATCTCGCGGCTCTTGATGCCGGACAAATAACGGTTGCCCGGCAAGTCGCCCGCCTTGCTCAATGCGATCGGCAACGCACTGTGGTTGTACAGCTGTCCCACGATGATGGGCCGGTCCGGGTCGCCGCCGAGGAAAGCCAGCAGAACTTCGCTGCCCACGCGGGGCAAGCCCAGATAGCCGCATTGCTGCATGCTGCCAGGTCCGCTTCCCGCCCAGCTCGACGCGACTCTTACCCAGGCCGAATCGGCATCCGTGTCGGAAGCGCCCGTGCCGCCTGCATGCTCATGGTCCACCTTGCGCGTGGCGGGAAAGCGCACCTTGACCCGGCCCATGGCGTCGCAATGAACCTCTTCATTCGCCGGCCCCACCACCACGGCGCTTTGCATGGTAACTGGCGGCAGGTCGATGCGCGTGTCGTAGGCCGGAACGATGGCCACGCCGCGCCGCACAGCGCTCAATTCGATATGCATGCGCAAGGGGCCATCGTCCACCGCCGTCGCCAGTTCGCGCTGCGGCAGCGATGCATCATCGGCCAGCCAGCGATTGCGCGCGAACAAACGCGCCACCCTGGCGGCCAGTTCCCGGGGTAAATTATTCTGCGCCGCCACCTGTAGCGCCGTCACGACAAAATCGCGCTCGGCCGGCGGAAGTGCGTCGATATCGGGATGTTCGGCCAGGCTAAAGTATTCGCCCGGACACAGGTCGCGCACGCTGCCCTCGGCATGAAAACAATGGCTTTCGTAGTCATGCTGCTGCATGGCTAGCATGCCCAACTGGCACAAGGCATCATGATCGCTCCCCGCACGTGGCGGCAGCACGCGGTAATCATCGAGGCTGGCGGCAACGGCATTGCCATGCATGCCTTGCCGGCCCTGCCCCATGGCGTCGGCAGTCATGAACGGCCGCGCGCGTGGATGTTCCTCATTCCAGCTATGGCGCGTCACCTTGCCCGCCTGCAACTTGCGGACTTCGTTCCACGACGTCAGGGTGTCGCGCTGTTCCGTCGCGCGGTCCGCGTGATAGCGCACGGTATCGGCCATGTTTTTCCGCAAGCCATCGGCATGGTTGAACAGCACCAGGGTATGTGCCGGCTCGGCATGCGCATCCGCATTGCCTTCCGCTCGAAAAAACCAGGCGACGCCGCTGCGCTTGAGCAGGCGCCGGACGAAGGCCGCATCGGACTCATTGTGCTGCATGACAAATTCGCGCTGTGGATACGTCTGTGCCTCGAAGAAATCGGCAAACACATACTGGAAGGCATGCCCCAGCACGGAATTGCTGCGTATCCATTCGTCGAGCAGGATCTTGATGATCTCGATATCCGTGAGGCGCCGGAAAACACGCGTATTGCAGCGCTTTTCCATGACGGCGAAGGCGTCCGTCAGCACCAGCTGATAGCTGGCCAGCGCGCCATCGCTGTCACCGGCACTCGCTTGCGTAACGATGCCGCAGATGCTGCGCAACTTCCCCTGGTCGGTGACGATATCGATAGCGGCCGGCAAGGCGATGAAACTGCTCAGCGGCAAATCCGCATGCGTCGAGACGCACAGCACACGGTATTCGATCCCGCCACAGATGGCCTCGCTTCCGGCGACGCGCTGCGGTATCAGCGCACCGGCGGGCACCTTTGGGGATACGCCCAGGCGCAGGCGCAAGGGACGTTCGCCACCCGATATCGAATCATCACCGTCCATGGCGTTCTCCTCATTCTTACTTGCATTTAATCAAGCTGGAGAAACGACAATGCCATGGGACGGCAAGGAAATACTTGATATTTAGTAAGAATTCTCCAAGGTTCCCAATACTTCCATCAATCTTTGCCGCTTCGCCAGCAGGGTGGGATCAAACGCCGTCCACTGCTGCAGCCGCAACGCATACGCGGGCGCCATCATCCAGCCGAACACCTCCGCCTTGTCTTCCTCGGGGCCGTAGGCGGCGTACAGGCTCACCAGCCCGGGCTGCGGGTGGCCCAGGTTCTGGAAACCCTTGCCGTAGGCCGTGGCGCCGCCCTGGCCGTAGGCTGTGCCAGCCGGATTCAGGGCCAGCCAGGCGGGGTCGCGGTAATAGAAATCGTTGAACAGCCGGTATTCGATGAAGTGGTAATACTCGTGGTGCACGCGCAACTCCATGCCGGACGGACACAGGGCGGCCAGCAGGTTGTCGGCGTAGACGACGCTGTCGATGTCCGGCGCCGGCATGGCCAGGCGGCGCTGGCCGTCCACGCTCAAATCCTTCACCAGCACGACGTGGCGCAAGCCCGTGCGCGCGAAGACGCCGGCCGGGTAGCGCTCCATGGCTGGCAAGACGATGCTGAGCAGCAATTGCAGCCCGGCACGGTCTTGCTCCGAGTCACTGAAGGCGTGCGCCTCGCTGCCGGGCATGGACAAGGTCCAGGCGGGCGCCAGTTGCAGGGCCGCCAGGCGCGCCGTGGCGATGGCCTGCAATTGCGCCACGCTGGCGTCCCTGGGCGCGACGGGCGCATAGCGCACGTTCCAGTCGCACTCGCTGCGCATGCTGTCTTGCTGGGCTGCACGCTCGAACGCTTGCAGGTCGGCCGCCGATGATACGGACGGGCCGGCGCCGGCGCAAGCGGACAGCAATACAACGGCAAGACAGGACAGCAAACGGCAAGCAGGCATGGGATCTTTCACGGGCATAAAAATGGGGCGCAATTGCTGCGCCCCATTGTACAAGCTGCTAGTTCCTTACAGCATCAGCGCTGGTAATTCTTGAAGAAATTCCAGCTGATCACGGTGGCGTCCGGGCCCAGCTCATCGCTGAAGGGCCAGCCGGGAGGGCCGCCGCTCCACGCGTGGTTCATGCCCTCGACCGTGTACTTTTGCGCGATGACGGCGCCGTTATGCAGGTAGGTGTCGATGGAATAGCTGCGGCCGTACGGCACCGTCTGGCGCACGATGCTGTCGGCACGGTAGCGCACGCTGTCATTGTCGAGGCCATCGTCGCCGTAGTCGCTGGTCTGCAGGAATTGCTCGATGGTTTGCTCGCCGTTGACGGGATTGACGACGATGTCGGAAGTGCCGTGGAACACCATCGTCGGCATCAGCCGGCGTGGCGAACCGGAGCAGCGCCAGGCATCCTTGCCGCGCACTTTCGGGTCGAAGGAGCTGCCGTTGAACAGCGAATCAGCCGCCGTGACGAGGCCGGTGGCGCCCTTGTACATGCCGCCCGAATGCACCATCACGGCAGCGAACACGTCGGAATAACATGCGGCCATGATGGAAGCCATGGCGCCGCCGGCCGAGATACCGGTCACATACACGCGGCTGTCCTGCACCGCATATTTGCTCTTGACCTTGTTCAAGATGCCCATCAGCACGGCAGGCTCGCCCGTGCCCCGCTCCTGGTTCAAGGGCAACATGAAATTCCAGCAGCGCATGGGGTTGGCCGTGACGTTCTGGCGCGGATAGACGACGATGAAGTTTTCGCTGTCGGCCAGCTGGTTGTAGCGGCTGACGGCGGCCATGCTGTTCGGTTCCGAACCGCAGCCGTGCAGCATCAGCACCACGGGCAGCGGCGTGTTCGGATTGTAATTGCTCGGCAGCCAGACCTGGTATTCGCGCGAGCCCCACAGGCTCGCGTACAGGCCGAAGTCCCACTGCCCGGCGGAAGCCGGCAGCGCGGCCAGCAAGCCGCAGGCGGCGATGAGTGCAGATAACAAGTGACGCAGTTGCTGATGCAGATGTGCCATGCCAGTCTCCTGATTATTATTCACGACGAAAACAGCGACAACGACCCGGCTTGACGCCCGTCAAGCCGGCACTTCCGACCCGCGAGGCCGGACCCAGCGGGTCCAGCCCCGGCAGTGAAGAACTCTAAAATTTGTAACCGGCCTTGGCGATGATCTGGCGCGGCGGTCCATAGAAACCGTCGAGGATGAACACGGCGGGAATGTTGTAGCCATCCGTGCGGTAGCGCTTGTTGCCCAGGTTGCTGCCATGCAAACTGAAGGTCCAGTTCTTTGGCGCTTCCCACACGACGCCGGCCGTCCAGATGCTGTAGCCGCCCTGCGCCAGGGTTTCGCTCAAGTCCGTCGTCGGATAGACCTTGCTGCGATAGCCATAGCCGACCATGCTGCGCAAGGCACCGCCGAACACGTCGCGGTCCGTGCGCGTCACGTTCAAGCCCACTTGCCGGGCTGGCGTATTGCTGAACTTTTGCGTATCCGCAATGTTCTTGCCTCCGCTCATGAACTCGTCATAGTTGGCATCGAGCAAGGCGAGGAAACCGTTGACTTCCCACTGGCGGTTCGGCCGCCACGAGAATTCGAACTCCGCGCCTTTCACGGTGCCCTTGCCCGCATTCGTGAAGTCGCCATAGAAGCCCGGCACGCCGCCCGGCTGCACATAGCTGGTGAAGACGGACAATTGAATATCCTTGTAGCGGTTGTAGAACAGGGCCACGTTGGCGTCGAAGGTGTCGTCGGGCGCCGCATACTTCATGCCCACCTCCAGCGCGTCGAGTTTTTCATCCTTGTAGGGCCGCGCGGAATCGGGCACCACCAGGTTGTTGGCGCGCACGTTGTAGCCGCCCGACTTGAAGCCGCGCGACAGGTTGCTGTAGAAATTCGTCGTCTTCGACGCTTCATAGCGCACGGAAATTTTCGGCGAGGTATTGCTGACGGACAAGGACTTGTCGAAGTCGGCCGCCGTCTGGATGGGCCGCGTGAAGCCCACATCGGCAAAAGCGCGGTTGAGCACGATGGCGCGCTTTTCCTCGCGCGTATGGCGCAAGCCCGCATTGATGCTCCACACCTTGCCCAGCGGCCAGGTCCAGTCCGTGTACAGCGCCGTGCTGTCCGTCTCCACCGTGCTGACGGCGGTCGTAAACTGGCGCCCCAGGAAGTTGTTGTAGATGCCGCCGCCGGCCGTGCCTTCGAAGCGGTACAGGCCGATCACGCCGGCGCCGTAGTCGCCGCTGTACGAGGCCTGCAATTCCAGGCTTTTCTGTTCGTCGCGCGAATCGCCGAACACGTCTGCGATCGGTTGCGGCAAGCCGTCGAAGTCGATGGTTTGCTCGGACGTGCTGCGCCGCTTGGCGCCGATCACTTTCACGGACCAGTCGTTCGACAAGGTGTAGTTGGCCACCAGCGAACCGCCCCGGTTGTGCGTGAAGTTGTTGCCCGGCATGCCGCTCTGGATATCGTAGGCGCTCGTGCTGGCGGGCCGCTTGAGCGGGTCAAACGCGCTCACGCCCATGCGCTGGAAGCCGCGCACGCCGGACTTGTCGTCCGTGGCGTCCAGGCTCAGCACGACGGTGAGGGGGATGTCCTGCGGAAAGTAGCCAACGGACAGGCGCGCGGCCGTGCTGTCCTGGTCGCTGACCTGTTCGCCGTTAAAGGTGTTGCGGCCGAAACCGTCGCGGTCCAGCTTGGCAGCGGCCAGGCGCGCGCGCCAGGTGCCGCTCTCGTTGGCCACATTGAAGGCGGCCTTGAAGTTGCGCTGATTGTAATTACCGATACCCACTTCCGCCGAGGCACCGTTTTCCTTCGCCAGGGGGCGCGAAATGTACTTGATGGCGCCGCCGATGGTGTTCTTGCCGTATAAGGTGCCTTGCGGGCCGCGCAGCACTTCGATGCGCTGCACGTCGAACACGTCGAGCAGCGCGCCTTGCGGACGGGCCATGTAGACGTCGTCAAAATAAATGCCCACGCCCGGGTCCACGCCCCAGACGGGGTCGGCCTGGCCCACGCCGCGGATAAACGCGGTCAGGGTGGTATTCGTGCCGCGCGAAGCGTACACGGTCAGGTTCGGCAC
Source organism: Janthinobacterium sp. BJB304 (assembly GCF_002735765.1). Lineage (NCBI taxonomy): Bacteria > Pseudomonadati > Pseudomonadota > Betaproteobacteria > Burkholderiales > Oxalobacteraceae > Janthinobacterium > Janthinobacterium sp. BJB304. The sequence continues at coordinate 12,915 of NZ_PDZN01000015.1, read as the reverse complement.
GCGCTCCTGCAAGTCGGCCAGGTTCTGGATATTCGCCCGTTCCAGGGCCTTGGCGGAAAACGCCGTGACGGCCAGCGGCACGTCCTGCAGCCGTTCCTCGCGGCGGCGGGCAGAGACCGTCACGGTTTCCATGCGTTCTTTTGCGTCGCTGGCTTCCTGGGCGCTGGCGGCGCCAGACGTGGAGGCCTCCTGTGCCAGGGCCTGGGTGGAAAAGCTGAAGGCACCGGCAACGGCGAGGGCGGCGGGCATCAATTTCAAAGCAAGTTTCATAGCGTCTCCAATGTCAGGCTTGCTTACCACCAGGGAAGACGGCCGGTTTGCAGAATCGCAAGACGTCACGGTACCGGTGCGCATCTAAGTAACCCCCAATAAATTATTGTGATTTCTGACTTCCATAACCGGCGCTGTGCGGTGTTGCCCGCAGCTAGCAGTGCTCGCACTGCGTCGCTGCAGGCGCCTTGCACAGCATCCGGTTCTGTTCGTCATAAATTCACAATAATTTCCTGAGGATTACTTAGCGAGCACCTGCCCTGCGATGACTGTTTCCCGGCCCCTGCCCGTGCGGCGAGTGGCCTGTTTATTTTGAATGTGTGGCGAGGAAGGACTGCAACAAGGTATTCACACGCTGCGCCTGGTCCAGGGGCGTGGCATGGCGCGAGTTCGCGATGATCTCGATCTCGCACTGCTGAAACTGTGCGGCAAAGGCCCGCTTGCTGGCGACGGGCGTGTAATCCTGGTCGGCCGCCATGATGAAGACGGGCATGGCCAGGGCCTGGAAATGGATGTCGATATCCCAGTGGAAAATGGCATCGAGCGCGGCCAGGTAGGCACGCTTGTCCATGCCCGCCATCTGCGTGGCGAAGCGTTCGACCAGGGGCTGCTGTGCCGGATCGGGAAACAGTTTCTTGCCGATGATCTTGCCCATGGGCTTCAAACCCAGAGTGGCGATCACCGTGCGGCGCAGCCAGTAGGCAAACAGCAGCGACGCAGGCTTGCTGCCCTGGAACGGTTGCGAGTTGATCAGGCACAAACTGGCCACCCGGCCCGGGGCGCGGTTGGCCATTTCCAGGCCTACCATGCCGCCCAGGGAAAAGCCGACGATGTGCGCGCGCGGCACGTCGAGCTGGTCCATCAGATTGAAGAGGTCGTTGGCGAAGTCGCCGATCAGCCAGTCGCCGTTTGGCGCGGGACTGGCGCCATGGCCACGCAGGTCGGGCACGATCAGGCGATAGCTGCTGCCGAGGGCATCGATCTGCGGACGCCAGTCTTCGGCGCAGGAACCGAGGCCGTGCAACAGAAAAATAGGCTCTGACTGCGCAGGATCGCCCTGCTCCCTGCCCAGGTCGAGGTAATGCAATGGAACATCGGATGTCGTGTGACGCCGCATTCTGTCTCCTTGCTGTTGAACATGCTTTGTGTTCAGGTGCAGGAATATGTTTTCCTGCTGTTGGAAAACATAATACGGAATCCGAATTCCGATTTCAAGTTAAATCGCTAAATATCTTAGGTCAGGTAATTTAAAGCAACACGCACCAGCTCATCCTCGAGTGCCGCACCCGACAAAAAGGACAGCGAACCCGTCAAGGTATGCTGGTTCAGGATGCCCAGCAGCACGGGCGGCACCACCATCATCGCCTGCGTGGGGTTCGGGTGGCGGATGCTGGACGACTTGCTGGCCAGCACGGCGACCGTGCGCTGCGAGATCAGATGATTGATCTGGTGCACCCTGTCGCGAAATTGCGCATCCTGCGACGCACGCGTGATCAAGGCGCGCAACACGCCGCGCCGGCCCGTGTTGACGGCCACGAACATGGCCACCATGGCACGGATGAACTCTTCCAGGCTGCGCCCTTCCCACTGGCGCAGTTCCGTCAGGGTCTCGACCTTTTCCACCATGTCGGAAAAAAAGCGCTGCAGCAGCAAGCGGCTCAGGGTGTCCTTGTCGCCCAATAAACGGTAAAACGTACCCACCGAGGTTTCCGCCAGTCTGGCCAGGTCGGCCACGCCGATTTCATCGAAACGGTTTTCCGCCAACAACTGTTCACCCACCTGCAGCAGGCGTTCGAACGCCTGCTTGCTGCGCGCCTGGGTGGGCTCCGGTGGAACGATCATCTGCGGGAAGGGCATCGGGAAGGAAGGCATGCGGCGTCGGCGTCTCTCGATAGTGGAACCGTGGTTCCGTTATGGGAGCACGTATTGTAACGCGGGAGACGGCCGATGGGGAGCGCCGCGTGGCACCCTGGCATGTGCTACCTGCCTTGCCATTCCATGTAGACGTCGGCGCGCTGGTAATGCGCGTCGCCGGCCGGCCGCGCCACGTGGGTAAACCCGCTGCTTTCGTACAGGCGGATGGCGGGCGCCAGCTTGCTGTTCGACTCGAGGAACAGCAGCTTGGCGCCGCTGGCCTCGAAGGCGTCGAAGGCCCGTTCGATCAGCCGGCGCGCGATGCCCAGGCCCTGGCATTCGGGCGTGACGGCCATCTTCGACAGCTCGATGCTGTCTCCGCCGGCGCGGATCAGGGCGCAGGTGCCGACGATCTTGCCGTCCAAACGCGCGAGGAAAATCTGCCCGCCATCGTCAAGGATCGAGCGTTGCGGATCGGACAGCACCTTGTCGTCGAGGGCCTCGACATAGAAATAGCGCTCCAGCCATGCGATATTCAGGCGCTTGAAGTCGGCCGCGTAATCGGCGTCGTAGTCGATGATTTCCACGGCCGCCCGCTCGCGCTGGCGCCGGCACGCGGCGATCGTCTCGCCAAAGCCCTGCGCCTGCAAGCGCGCTTCGGCCCGGTCCAGGCTGGCCATCAGCTGCGGCGTGCCTTGCTCGAATACCGTATCGACGGCCGCGCGCACGTCGTCCCACAGGGGCGCCATGTTGCGCAGCAAGGCTTGCCCGGCGTCGGACAGCGCCAGCAGGCGGCGCCGCTCATCCCTGGCGTCCGGTAGCTCCGCCACCACGCCGGCATCGAGCAGCTTGCGTCCCAGCTGCACCACCACCGGGTGCGTCTGCCCGATCTGCGCGGCCAGGGCCGTGATCGCCGTGGGGCCATTGTCGCGCAGCAGCAATAACAAGGGGAAACATCGTGACGTCAGCTCGACGCCGGCCGCCAGATAGCTGGTATCAACGCCCGCATACAATTGATCGGAAAGACGGCGCAGGCGGCTGGCCAGCATCAGCGAGCCATAGGTTTGCAGGTTGGAGGACATGTTGAGCAGAATATATGTAAGTAGTTACGTATACCATAACGTAAACCAGTTTCCCTGGTCAAGAAGAAGTATCCGCCGCACAACAGACCACGCCGAAGTCAGAACACGCCAGCCTCGCCCGCATCAAACGCTTCCTTCCACATATGGTAGCCCTCCAGCTCGCTTTCATGAACGGGTTCATGGCCAATCAATGACTGCCCCGCCGCCGCGCCCGGACTGCGATTCGGAGCGTGACCTATCCTGACCGTCCAACTGCCGTCCAGCGCAGCGGCCTGTGCCTCCTCGGCCGTGTCGAACTCGTATTCGCCGTATGCACAGCCGATGATCAGCAGGTAATCGTCCTCCGTTGTCACGATGTCCTTGCCACCCATGTAAATCGCCTCGCCGTGCCCAACTTCGATCGCATCGATCGTCAATACCTTGGAAACAGAGAACTTGCCGTCTTCGCCTTGGGAAAGCAGCAGATCTCCTTGTTTGTAAGGAAAAGTTTTATAGTCGGAAGGGAAGAAGTTTCCTGCAATCATTTGTATTCCTATCAATTTATATTTACATTAATCTTCATCGGCCAGCGCCGCTTGCAGCCTGGCCCGGAACACGGTCTCGACCGCCTCCCCCAGTCCCGGCCACACCTGTGTCAGCCAGCGCCTGCCCTCCTCGCTCACCTCGACATATGGCGCGTCGCGCGTGGCGCAGTCCAGGCCGATTGCAATGACCTCGCCCGCATCCTCCAGGCCACCCGCGATCAAGGCGTCGATGGGGCATGCAATCAGCCCGGCGGTCAGATGCGGACGCAGCAGGCAGGCTGGGGCGATGATGGCGAACGACGCTTCCGCGTAACTCCAGCAGTTGGTGGGCCAGTGGGCAGCCTTGACGGCATCGAGGAAGGCCGCGTCGCTGATCGTTTCAGGATGGGCCTGCGCCTGCGCATAAAAGGCGGCCAGGGCGACGAGTTGGGGCGGAGAAGTCCAGGTGGGCATAGCGCATTGATCCAGGCAAAGCCGCACCGGGCTGGCGGCAAAGGCGGACTGTAGCATGTTCAATCAGCACGCTGAAACACCAATGGTCGGGGCATAATCATGGTCGCCGCCACTCTCGCCAGCCACAGCCATGCCGACAGCCTTTGAACTCTGGAAAGCCGAATTACTAATTGTGGGCAACATCGTCCAGGATGACGATACCTCCATGCCGCCCGACGAAGCCCAGCGGCGCTTCCAGCGCTACTGCGCCATGCTCGATGCGCTGACGGGTAAGGAAGGCGCGCACTACGCGCTGGCGATTGTGCAGTCCGTGCAGGCCGAGCACGATTACGGCGCCTACCAGACGGCCAGCCGCGCCGCCTGGCGTTTCGGCGAGACGGCGTATTGCACGGCCCTGCTGCACGAACTGCCGCGCCTGATCGCCACCCTGCCCGACTGGGCGGGCGACTTTCTCGTCGGCATCGCCAACGGCGCCGACACACCCCACGCCTCGGTCATCGCCTGCTTCAACACCCTGCTGGCCGCAGCGCCGCCCGCGCAGCAGGCGCTGATCGCGGCATTTATTGCGCAGGAAGAAGACGATGGCTGGTTCGAGCATTGCCCCGGCGTGCTGGGGCATCCGTAGGGGCCGCCTGCCATTCCCCCTGTCATATAACTACTTGAGGAATATCCATGTCGGTCTACGCCATCACCATCCCCTGCTTTGCACAGATGCTGCGCTCCCTGACGACGCTGTTAACTAAAGGCGAAGAACGCGCCCAGGCACTGGATTTCGCCCCCCCAACACTTGCTCGACGCGCGGCTGGCGCCCGACATGCACACCCTGGCGCGGCAGGTGGAATTCACGTGTACGCAGGCGCAGGAAGCCGTGTGCCGGCTGACGCGGCAGGCGCTGCCCCAGGTCGCCACGCCCGCCAGCATGACGGAAGCCAAGGCGCTGATCGCGCACACGCTGGACTTGCTGGCCGCCGCGGACCGCACCGCCATCGACAACAGTGCTCAGCAGCAAGTATCGATCACCCTGGCCGGCGGCTTGAGCTTCGACATGACGGGCCTGGAATACGCGCTCAACTGGGCCACGCCGCAATTCTATTTTCACCTGGTGACGGCGTACAACATCCTGCGCCATAACGGCGTGCCGCTCGGCAAGGCCGAGTATGTGCAGCATATGTTTGCGTATGCGCGCCAACCATAATGACTTGTATATTTGAGGAAGGAAACCCATGCTGTTATCACTCGACGATCCCATCTGGCCCACCCTGGAAGGCGGCTACCGCATGCCCTACGACGTGGCCGGGGCGCTCAAGGCCATGCAGGCGGGCGAAGACGTCTGGCATGAGCTGTGGGAAGAGCTGCACCACCAGGGCGACGTGGGCGTCGCCTCGTATGCGGCCGTGCCCCAGCTCGTCCACCTGCTGGGCAACGCACCATCGCGCGAGGAAGATTTCTATGCGCTCATCGCCCTGATCGAGCTGGAGCGCCACCGCCCGCACAATCCACCGCTGCCGGACTGGCTGGCCGCCAGCTACCAGGCAGCCTGGGCGCAACTGCCCGCCATCGCCGCGCGCGACCTGCAGGGCCAGCTGGACACCGTCATGCTGGAATCCGTGTTCGCCGTGCTGGCCCTGGCCAAGGACAGCTTGCGCCTGGGCGCCCTGCTGCTGCACATGGACTCGTCCGAAGCGGATGAGTGGCTGGAAGAGCGTCTCGGCTGGTCCGAGGTCTACGGCGCAGACGCCTAGCGGCTAAAAACGCTCGTCGCGCAGCGCCGGCAGCACCAGTTCGCGCACGAACGAGGCATTCGACAGGTTCAGCAGCATGCGCACGACGGCGACGACGTCATGCACGGGGATCAGCTCGCCTTCGCCCCGCGCGGCGGCGTCCGCCAGCGGCACGGACAAGCCATCGTAGGTATTCAGATAGCCGAGCTGCAGCGCCGTCACGGCCAGTCCCTGTGCGCGGAAACCTTCGCGCAAGGCATCGGCGATGCCGTTCAGGGCGAATTTCGAGGCGCTGAACGTCACTTCCGGGCGGCCGCTCTGGCGCAAGCCGGACGTCGACCCCGTGAGGATCAGCTGCGGCTTGCTGCTGGCCAGCAAGCGCGGCACCAGCCGCTTGAGCAGCAATATCGTTGACGTGATGTTGGTATTGACCATGTCGACGATAGTATCGTCCGCATCGCCGAGGAAAGCGTAGTCGTCGCTGAAGGCCTTTTCTTCCCATATGCCCAGGTTGTAGATCACCGCGTCCAGCACGGCCGGCGCTGCGTGGGCGATGCGTTCGACCGCCTCCGCGGGTGCGGCCAGGTCCGCCGCGATCCATTGCAGCCGCGTGCCTTGGCCGGCAGGCAAGTCGGCGGGTTGCTGGCGCGATACGCCGATGACGGCATGTCCGTCAGCGAGCAAACCGTCCACCAGTGCGCGTCCCAGGCCCCGGCTGGCGCCCACGATCATGATATGCATACTGTGTCCTTTCCAATGAAGTCAACGCCGATGATAGCGGCGTTGTATTAAGCACAGCTGAGGCTGATCCCCATACGCGCCGCGTTTACTCACGCGGCGGAAATGCGTATGCTAGATCTGGCAATCTCCGATAACATACAAGAACGAGACACATGCCTACTTCCAACACCGCCGCCATCCACGCCGCAAGCCGTCCCCTCACCAAACAAGACTACAAAACCCTGTCGCTGGCCGCCCTCGGCGGCGCGCTGGAATTCTACGATTTCATCATCTTCGTCTTCTTTGCCAACGCCATCGGCCAGTTGTTCTTCCCGCCGGAAATGCCGGAATGGCTGCGTTTGCTGCAAACCTTCGGCATCTTCGCCGCCGGCTACGTCGTGCGTCCGCTGGGCGGCATCGTCATGGCCCACTTCGGCGACTTGCTTGGCCGCAAGCGCATGTTCACCTTGTCCATCCTGATGATGGCCGTGCCGACCCTGCTGATCGGCCTGCTGCCGACCTACGCCACCATCGGCCTGGCCGCCCCGCTGCTGCTGCTCCTGATGCGCATCTTCCAGGGCGCGGCCGTGGGCGGCGAAGTGCCGGGCGCCTGGGTGTTTGTGTCCGAACACGTACCGAGCCGTTTCACGGGCTTTGCCTGCGGCGTGCTGACGGCCGGCCTGACGGTGGGCATCCTGCTCGGCTCGCTCGTCGCGACGGGCCTCAACACCGTCTACACGCCGGCAGAAATCGCCGAGGGCGCCTGGCGCTATCCGTTCTTGCTGGGCGGCATCTTCGGCTTCGGCGCCATGTATTTGCGCCGCTGGCTGCATGAAACCCCTGTTTTTGCGGAAATGCAGCAGCGCAAGGCGCTGGCCACGGAAATGCCCCTGAAATCCGTGCTGCGCAGCCACCGCGGCGCCGTCGCCGTGTCGATGCTGCTGACGTGGATGCTGTCGGCCGGCATCGTCGTCGTCATCTTGATGACGCCTGCCCTGCTGCAAAAGATCCACCACATCGCCCCGCGCACCACCCTGGTCGCCAATACCGTGGCAACACTCTGCCTGGCCTTCGGCTGCATCATCGCCGGCATGCTGGCCGACCGCCTGGGCGGCAAGCGCGTGATCTTCACCGGCTCGGTGCTGCTGGCCATCAGTACCTATATCTTCTACACCACCGTCGGCAGCCGCCCCGACCTGCTGCTGCCTCTGTACGCCATGACGGGCCTGTTCGTCGGCGTCGTCGGCGCCGTGCCCTACGTGCTGGTGCAGGCGTTCCCGGCGCAGGTGCGCTTCTCGGGATTGTCGTTTTCCTACAACTTGTCGTACGCGATATTCGGCGGCCTGACGCCCGTGGTCGTGACCCTGATGCTGAAGAACAACGTGCTGGGCCCCGCCTATTATGTGATCGGCGTGTGCGTGATCGGCATGCTGACGGCGCTGTTCATCAAGGATCAGCGGCAAACCGTGGGACGCTAGATCAGCCGCCAGCGGCCCAGGCCACCTTCGGGTGGCTTTTTTTCGCCCCGATTTTGTCGCGCTGCACCAAATTCTGAAAAGACGTTTCACATCGCGGAATTCCGAACAGCAGACTCAGCAATAAATCCTCTCACTTTTTGAAAATTCATTTCATATTCTGAAAAATCATAATTAAGCCTTTGAAAAACAAAGACTTAATTTAAGTTATATGTCTTATATAAGACTTGAAGATCGGCGCGAATCGGCCTACTATTTAGTCATGCAGTTTGCTTCGACAAGACGTTGTGGCGCACTCGGCGATTTTCTCAAACATAGCTTTTCTTTTTAGGAGATTCACATGTCCCAATATCAAGACGACATCAAAGCTGTTGCTGGTTTGAAAGACCAACAAGGCAGCGCATGGAACGCCATCAATCCCGAGTCCGCCGCCCGCATGCGCGCCCAGAACAAGTTCAAGACCGGCCTGGACATCGCAAAGTACACGGCGAAGATCATGCGCAACGACATGGCCGCCTACGATGCGGACCCATCCAAGTACACCCAGTCGCTCGGCTGCTGGCATGGTTTCATCGGTCAACAGAAGATGATCTCGATCAAGAAGCACTTCAACAGCACCGACCGCCGCTACCTCTACCTGTCCGGCTGGATGGTCGCCGCCCTGCGCTCCGAGTTCGGCCCGCTGCCAGACCAGTCGATGCATGAAAAAACCGCCGTCACCAGCTTGATCCGCGAGCTGTACACCTTCCTGCGCCAGGCCGATGCCCGCGAACTGGGCGGCCTGTTCCGCCAGCTGGATGCGGCCCAAGGCGCTGAAAAGCAAGCGATCCAGGCCAAGATCGACGGCCACGTGACCCACGTCGTGCCCATCATCGCCGACATCGACGCCGGTTTCGGCAATGCCGAAGCCACCTATTTGCTGGCAAAACAATTCATCGAAGCGGGCGCCTGCTGCATCCAGATCGAAAACCAGGTCTCCGACGAGAAACAATGCGGCCACCAGGACGGTAAAGTCACGGTGCCGCACGAAGACTTCCTGGCCAAAATCCGCGCCATCCGCTACGCCTTCCTGGAACTGGGCGTGGACGACGGCATCATCGTCGCCCGCACCGATTCGCTGGGCGCCGGCCTGACTAAGCAGATCGCCGTGACGACTGAACCAGGCGACCTGGGCGACCAATACAACTCCTTCCTCGACTGCGAAGAAGTGTCGGCCGACGCGCTGGGCAATGGCGACGTCATCATCAAGCGCGAAGGCAAGCTGCTGCGTCCAAAACGCCTGCCGAGCAACCTGTTCCAGTTCCGCGCCGGTTCCGGCGAAGAGCGTTGCGTGCTCGATTGCATCACCTCGCTGCAAAACGGCGCCGACCTGCTGTGGATCGAAACGGAAAAACCGCATATCGCGCAAATCGGCGGCATGGTCAGCGAAATCCGCAAGGTCATCCCGAACGCCAAGCTGGTGTACAACAACAGCCCATCGTTCAACTGGACCCTGAACTTCCGCCAGCAAATCTTCGATGCGATGAAAGCGGCAGGCAAAGACGTGTCCGCCTACGACCGCGCCCAGCTGATGAGCGTGGAATACGACCAGACGGAACTGGCGGTCCAGGCCGACGAGAAGATCCGCACCTTCCAGGCCGACTCGGCCCGCGAAGCCGGCATCTTCCACCACCTGATCACCCTGCCGACCTACCACACGGCCGCCTTGTCGACCGACAACCTGGCCAAGGAATACTTCGGCGACCAGGGCATGCTGGGCTACGTGGCCGGCGTGCAGCGCAAGGAAATCCGCCAGGGCATCGCCTGCGTGAAACATCAAAACATGTCCGGCTCGGACATCGGCGACGATCACAAGGATTACTTCAGCGGCGAAGCGGCGCTCAAGGCGGCTGGTAAAGACAACACCATGAACCAGTTCTGAGCTTTTGGCTTGACTGTAGAGTGACAAGGCCCGCTTCGGCGGGCTTTTTTGCGTCTGGCCCGCCGGCGGGCGGCAGTTGCGTAGGTCGGCTTAGCGGAACGCGTAAGCCGACATGCACAGCCGCAGGCACTGATTGCAACGGCCTGCGATTCACCCAGCAATATCGCTGATACCAACTCACTTACCGGCAATCAATATCGATCTCGTTCTGCCCGGCCTTGCGGCCTTTCCTGTAGATGAACTCGCACAGGCTGACACTGTCGTCCATGCGGCCTGGACCGATGTTGCAGAGAGCAGCACCTCTCCTCCGGGCTACCGAGTTCGACCAATATTACATGAGAAAACAGGCATGAATATCCCCGCTGTCATTTTTAAAGATACTGCCAGCGTGTACGCATCGTCCAAGCGCGTGCCTGCCCGATCTCAATGATGGGAGGCAGCCGATTGATGTCAGTGCTTCAACTGCCGCCAACAGAACGCGCCGCAAAGTATCGTGCCGGGGAGTTGCCGAAGGAACGGCGAAACATGGCGATGAAGTTGCTCGGTGAGGCATAGCCCAGCGTGTCGGCAACATGCGTGACCGAGTCTCCACGCGCCAGCATTTCCAGGGCATGCGTGAGTTGTGCCTGCTGGCGCCATTGGGCAAAGCTCAGGCCTGTTTCAGCCTGCATCTGACGGCGCAGCGTTCGAGCCGACATCGCGCCCCAATCTGCCCAAGCTTCCAAAGTTCGAATCGAACCTGGATCGTCCAGGATCGCCCGAGCGATGCGCTCCAGCCGAGCATTTGTCGGCATTGGCAAGTGCAGCGACTCATGCGGCGCGCGACGGATTTCGTCAAGGATGACGGTAACGATGTGCTCTTGGTCCAGTGCCAGCTGAGCGGACTTGTCCCATTCGGCGGCCCGGCGCACCAATGCGCGCAACACCTCGGTGATGCCGATCACGCAAGGCTGGCTCGGCAAGCACGCACTGGATTTCGGCGTGATGAACACGCTCCAGCCGGCAAGAGCACCGCTGACACGTACTTGATGCGGTACCCCTGGCGGCATCCAGCCGGCCCGGTTCGGCGGGAGCAACCACGATCCTTGAGCTGTCCGCACATGGATGAGCCCGGCTTCTACGCAGAACACCTGCCCTCGATGGTGGTGATGCAAACCGTACTCGCGTGTTCCGAGGCGGTACTCGCTGGCCTGATCGTCATTCCCCAACAACGCGATCAGACGAGGGCCATCCGACCACTCGCTGAAGTCGTCTTCCGGTTGCTCATGCTCAGGATTCAGTTTGGCCATTTATCACCATTTTAAGTCCATTTACCGTTATATGACTTTTCATACTGTTCAGCATACTTGGCTCCTACCAAACTTTTAGGCGGCAGTCGCCGCCGTCATCGTGCTGAAAGGTCAACAAATGTCTATATCTTCCGTACCGGCGATGCCGCCACCGCTGCTGCGCAGTGGCGTATCGACCTGGATTGCTACCTTCGTCGCCTGCGTGTGTGCCTTCATGGTCGTGGTGGACGGTGCCATCGTGAACGTCGCGCTACCGGCGATGCGCGATGACCTGGGTCTGTCACCTGTCCAATTGCAGTGGGTAGTCGACATCTACCTGCTGTTGCTGGGTGGCTTCATGTTGCTCGCTGCACGCGCCAGCGACATCTATGGGCGCCGGCGCCTTCTGTTGTGGGGTTTGACGCTGTTCACTGGAGCCAGCCTGGCAGGTGGCTTTGCGACTTCCGGGAGCATGCTGCTGGTATCGCGCGCAGTGCAGGGTTTGGGCGCGTCGGTACTGGCGACCTCACCGCTGGCAGTCATCGTCGCCGCCCATCCCAAGGGGTCGAGTCAGGAACGAGCGATCGGCCTGTGGGCGGCCTGCGCCGCGATGGGCTCCGCCTTTGGCGTGGTCATTGGCGGCTTGCTGACGAGCCTAGCCAGCTGGCGCTGGGTGATGTTCGTCAACATACCTGTCGGTATCGTCCTGGCTGCGGTTGTTGCCGGCTGTCTGCGACCACAGCTCACGGACGACGCCCGGGCGAAGCTCGATGTTCTGGGAGCGTCCACTGTCACCCTGACGTTGGCCTCGTTTCTCTATGCGATCTCAGAATCGGTACATGCAGGCTGGACATCCAGTACCGTGCTCAGTGCCTTGGCTACCGCGCTGATCATGTTCGTCGCCTTCATCGCAGCTGAACGCCGTTCGGCCCAGCCCCTGATCAATTTCGAAATATTTCGCCTGCGAAACGTAACGGTCGGAATGGCTATGGTGTTGAGCCTCGGCGCGGTTCTCACGGTGTCGATGTTCTTTCTGTCGCAGGCGCTGCAGCGGATCGACGGGCGCAGTCCGCTCGACACCGGACTGGCTTTACTGCCAATGGCTTCGGCGCTGGCTATCGCATCGATCGCATCACGCTATTTGCGGGACGCTGGCTTTAAACAGTTGCCCTTCATTGGCAGCCTCGTGTCGGCAGCAGGCCTGATCTGGCTCAATTGGCTACCTGTTCACCCATTGCAGGTCAGCGAATTTCTGCTGCCTACATTGCTGGTCGGCGCTGGCAACGGCTTGGTGATGATGAGTGCCACGCAAGCAGTTCTTGCAGGCGTTCCACGGAAAGACTCGGGTCTTGCAGCAGGACTACAGAACACTGCACGCCAGTTGGGTGGAGCCGTGGGGATAGCAGTACTAGGTGCAGTCGCCCATTCAGTAATGGCGACGCAATTGGCCACCGGGCAACTCCCCCAGGCGGCCGAACTTGCGGGTTACCGGTTCGCATTTGAAATAGCCCCTTGATTCACCAGACACAGCCTATGCGTTATTCTTACGGATAGGAATAGGACTGTGCATATGACTAGGAACAAGCAAACAATCGAGGTGGTGACGGTGAGCCAGGAGCGCCGCAGG
>NZ_PDZN01000014.1:0-200433 GCF_002735765.1 Janthinobacterium sp. BJB304 | reverse complement strand
CACCCGTTCGCCACTCGCCACCAGAGCAAGCTCCGTGCTGCCGTTCGACTTGCATGTGTAAGGCATGCCGCCAGCGTTCAATCTGAGCCAGGATCAAACTCTTCAGTTTAATCTCTGTTACTTTGCCATTTTATTGGCACCGTCTTGCGACGGGTCGCTCACTCAAAAAACTGACAGGCCACTACTTTCGTAGCGCCTATTTCATTATTTCTTGTGAACATTTGATATATTTTAAGTTAGACGCCAATCCTAAGATTGACGCTGCACTTACATCAAATGCCCACACTTATCGACTGTTAATTGTTAAAGAACTGCATTCGGTTACTGCTTTCGCGCTATCGACAAAGCGTTGTGTTTGTCAGCTGCGAAGAAGGAAGAGTATGAAGCGTTTCGGCTAATTCGTCAACCTTCTTTTTCACCCTGCTTTACTCGGCATTTGCATGCGTCGTTCAGCGAGGGGGCGAATTATAGCCCTGCCCCGCGCGCGCCGCAAGCGCTATTTTCACGCGCTCACCGCCCAGCAAGCCTTGTCTTCACTTCAAGCGCCTTTTTGTGCAGCCTGTCGCAATCGGCTGGCGTAGTTCGTGGTCTTTAGGCACAGTGGCAATATCAGACTCTGACGCTACTCAACAAGGGGTTAAACTTGCCCGCTGCGTCGATTAAACTCTAGTACTTGAAAGTGCCCCCTCATGCTTCCGATTTCCAGCCTGCCCCAATTGTTGAAAACCATCCTCGCTTGGTTACAACAGGCATTCGACGCGACGACGACCTGGGTCACCCAACTGTCTTGGTGGAAATTCTTCCTGTTCGCTGCGCTGGCTCTGATCGCCGGCTCCATTTTGCAAGATGAGCTGTTCTCGTCCAGCCCGGACGAAGAAGTGGTCATCAAGTCGCATAAACGCAGCAGCAAGGGTTCGGGGGAAACCAATATCCTGATCGACGATACGGGCATCCATTTCAATCCCCGCAACGGCAAGAATCGCCGCAGCAGCGCGGCCGAGGCGGCCAGCGATCCAGCCGATGCCGCCGAGGCGGACGCAAAAGCCAGCGCCGTGCCGCCGGAACCGCCGCAGCCACCAGCCGCCCCCGCCAAGCCCAACTATCCGGTGACCACCAATGCTTCAGGGGAAGAAGTCCATATCGAATTGCCGCCGCAAATCGGCGAAGAGCTGTCGAATGCCATCGAAGAAGCGGTCGATGATGCCGCCGAGCAAAAAGTGTCGCGCTACCACCAGCAAGCCTCGACCTGGTTCAAGAGTTTTGTGTCCTTGCTGGTGTTGGCCCTGTTCGCCATGAAGGCCCTGGTCGGCGGCAAGAAACGCGCCGAAGCGGAAACCGTCACGGCCAACGAAGCGGCTGAACGGGAATCCATGCAGCGCCAGCTCAGCGAAGCGAAGATGCAGATGATGCAGGCGCAAGTCGAGCCGCACTTCCTGTTCAACACGCTGGCCTCCGTCGAACACCTGATCCAGGTCGATCCGCCGCGCGCAGCCAAGATGCAGCGCAGCCTGATCCAGTATCTGCGCGCCGTGCTGCCGCAAATGCGCGACAACGCCCTGATTACCAACCTGGGCCGTGAAGCGGACATGGTGCAAGCGTACTTGAACCTGCTGAAAATGCGGATGGAAGAACGCCTGACCGTTGACTTCCAGATTCCCGACGGCCTGCGCAGCGCCGCCTTCCCGCCCATGATGCTGCAATCGATGGTGGAAAATGCCATCAAGCACGGCCTGGAAGTCAAACCGGAAGGCGGCACCCTGCGCATCGTGGCCGAAGTGGCGCACAGCAAGCTGCGCGTGACCGTCACCGATGACGGCCTGGGCTTTGGCGTAGTGCCCAGCGATGGTACGGGACTGGGTTTGCCCACCATACGCGAACGCCTGAAGCTGCTGCATGGCGACGAGGGCAGCCTGACCATTACGCCAAATCAACCGTCCGGCGTGTGCGCCGTGATCGAAGTGCCATATCAATTGTCCAAGTAAGACAGAGTAGTTGATAAAAACGCTAAATCATTGAATAATCAATCTTCGCCTGTTCACACTTGAGACCTATGCCTACCGCTATTATTGCCGACGACGAAAGACTGATGCGCGACCAGCTACGCCTGCGCCTGGGCCAGGCCTGGCCTGAACTGGAAATCATCGGCGAAGCCAAGAATGGCGACGAGGCGATCGAACTGGTGGAACAACTCAAGCCCGATTTTGCCTTCCTCGATATCCGCATGCCAGGCAAGACGGGCATGGAGGCGGCGCAAGCAATAGGCAGCAAGACGCATATTGTCTTCGTCACTGCCTATGACAGTCACGCCGTCGAAGCCTTCGAGCGGGGCGCCGTCGACTACGTGCTCAAGCCGCCCGAGCATGAGCGTCTGCTGGTGACGGTGGAGCGCCTGAAAACGCACTTGAACAAGCCGGCCCTGGACGTCAACAGCAGCGTCACGGCCATGCTGTCGCAACTAGCGGAAAAAATCACGGCCAAGCCCACCTACCTGCAATGGATACAGGCCAGCATCGGCCAGGACTTGCGCATGATCCCCGTGGAAGAGATCCTGTTCTTCCGTTCTGACGAGAAATACACATGCGTACAAACGGCCAAGTATGAGGCGCTGATCCGCAAGCCCGTGCGCGACTTGGCCGAAGAGCTCGACCCTTCGCTGTTCTGGCAAATCCACCGCGCCACCCTGGTCAACGTGAATGCCATCGAAGGCGTGACGCGCGACATCCGCGGCCGTCACCTGGTACTCATCAAAGGCAAGTCCGACAAGCTCGAAGTGAGCCGCAGCTTCCTGCACTTGTTCAAGCAAATGTAAGACTCCGCCGCCGCCCGGCCCAGGCCGGTGCGGCGCCTTGATCTCTTCCTTTCCCCTTTCTGCGCCACATCAAGCCGCGCCGCGCCAGCAGGCATAGGCTAGATAAAGTCCAACTCTCCATCGCTGTCCTGTCTGCCTTCGTACACGTTCGCAAGGAGAAGCCCCATGCCCGACCGAGGCAGTCCCGCACTGCTGCGCATCTTGCCGCTGGGTATGGCGGCAGCGCTTTTGCTGTGCCTGTTTCCTCCACTGAAAGCCCGCCGGCAGCAGCAGGCGCGCGGACAAGCCATCATCGACAGCGCCAGCGACGCCATCATCAGCATCGACAGCCGCCAAATCATCCTGCATGCAAACGCGGCAGCGGCCAGATTGTTCGACGACACGCCGGCCGGCATGCGCGGCATGCGCCTGGGTCACTACATCCTGCGCGACTTGCGCACCCTCGGCGGCCTGGGCAAGCACGATGGCGAGCCGCCGTTTGACGATATCAGCCAGGAACTGCGCCTGACGGGCCGGCGCGCCACCGATTACACCTTGACGGGACGGCGCAGCGATGGCGCCATGTTTCCCCTAGAAGGATCGCTCTCGGCCATGCAGGAAGACGGCCATAGCGTATTTACCATCATCGTGCGCGACATTACGGCGCGTCAACAGATGCATGAACAGCTGGCCCGCTCCTTTTCGCAATTGCGTGAATTGTCGAGCGCACTGCAAACCATCCGCGAAGAAGAACGCAAGCATATCGCGCGCGAACTGCATGATGACCTGGGGCAATTGCTGGCCACCTTGCGCGTCGACCTGACCCTGGTGCGTCAGCACACGGAGACCACCCCGTCCCTGCAAACGTTGCTGCACAGCATGGACGGCTTGCTGGTGACGGCCATCACCTCGCTGCGGCGCATCGCCAGCAACCTGCGTCCGCGCGCACTTGACGAAGGGGGCTTGTATTTTGCACTGCAAAAACTGCGTCACGACTTCCTGCTGCGCCGCGCCATCCATTTCGACTTGCTGGCCGACGAGGCCGACCTGGTGCTCGACGATGCGCGCAGCACGGCCATCTACCGCATCGTGCAGGAAGCACTGACGAATATCTCGCGCCATGCTGAAGCGAACCACATCACCATCGCCCTGCACCGCATCGATTCCTCGCTGGCCATCACCATCCAGGATGACGGCCGCGGCATTGCCGAACACGACCTGGAAAAAGCCACGGCACTGGGACTGCTGGGCATGCGCGAACGGGTATGGGGCTTGAACGGCAGCATCCATATCGGCGCCGATAGCGAACTGGGCGGCACGCGCATCGACATCTCGCTGCCCATGAATGCCGAGGCGGCATCTGCGGCGATGCAATAAAAAAAGGCGCCCACAGGCGCCTTTGCTTCGTCACATCGAATGATGCTTAGAATTTGTGTGCCAGACCGATCTGGTACGAAGTCAGCGACTTGACGCGCTCGCGGCCAGCGTAAGCGTACACGTCGGTGCGCTTCGACAGGTGGTAGTCGTAACCGACGCCGAATTCCTTGATGGTGTCCTGATCCTTGAACTTGTTGTTGCTTTGCTCTTGCTTGCCATACGACACTTTGGCATCGCCGCCGCCCACCGTGTAGTTCAGGCCGATCAAGTAGGACTTGAATTCGCCAGTCGTCGCAACCTTGGTGTCGCCTTTCGAGTAGGCGGCCGTGATCTTGGCTGGGCCGAATTTATAGCCGCCACCGATGGACCACAGGTCAGGCTTGGCGGCCGTTGCCGTTGCTTGCACGGCTTTTTCGTAGCCGGCGTGCAGGCTGATCGGGCCATTGTCGTAGGTTGCCAGGCCGATCACACCCGCGTCAGCGCTGTTGACTTCGCTCAGCACGTATTGCAGGCTGCCCACGAAACCTTCAAAGCTTGGGCTGTTGTAGGTTACGGCATTGTTGACGCGCGACGTGCCGACGCCCGAACGCAGCAGGGTTTCATTGTTTTTGCCGACCACGCCGTAGGTGTTGAATGGGTCGACGCGGGCGATGGTGCCATCGACCAGATTCTTGGTGCGGCCCAGGATGGCGGTACCGAAAGCGCCTTTCAAGCCTACATACGCTTGACGGTCGAACAACACGCCTTTTTGCGCACCGGTGTCGGCCAGGAATTCACTTTCCAGGTTGAAAATCGCGGACAGGCCGCCACCCAGATCTTCCGTACCCTTGAAACCGAGGCGCGACGCATTGTTTTCGCGTTGTACCGTCGGCTGGCCAGTGGTCTTGGCAATACCGAGGTCAACCAGGCCGTACACGGTGACGTTCGATTGTGCTTGCGCCGTAGCTGCTGCGAAGGTGCCGATGATCAATGCTGCCAGAGTAATTTTTTTCACTTGAGATTCTCTACATTAGGTTGGACAAGAATGGTGCTGCTTAGCTGCTGAACCGAATCATGCCCACGAAATACTTCAACAATATGACATCGACAAGATGTTGTTTTTTGGAACAACATCTTGTCAGATAAAAACAACAGGCGAAAAAAAACCGCCCGAAGGCGGTTCATGCTGCAACAACAGAGCCTCTCAGGCGCAGGTCGGATTAGCGTAGCGTAATCCGACAACATTGTCGGCACGGGCCAAGGTGTTGTCGGATTACGCCCTGATGGGCTAATCCGACCTACCGCACAGACATGCCAGCTTCAAATCAAGCTTATTCACACGACAGTTCAGCATCCGGTAACGCAGGTCGTAGGTCGTAGGTCGAATTAGCGTAGCGTAATCCGACAATATTGTCGGCACACCACATCAAAAGGCCCGCCTTACTTCAGACGGCAGCTCAACAGCCAGTAGTATTCCAGGCGCTTCATGCGGATTTCGCGGGCCGAGTGGGCAAACTTCTTACGCAGATGGCTATCCGATGGGAAATTCTTCAGCACTTCATAGCGCTCGCCCGCCTCCGTCGTGCGGAACTGGTGCGTATTGCCTTCCAGGTCCGTGCGCGCGATCACGGTGCTGCTGCCATCGACATAGGAATTGTCGATCAGCACCAGCAGGATGTCCTTGCCCAGCTTCGTGCGCAATTGCTTCAGGTATTTGTCCTGGTCTTCGCGCTTGACGTGCGACCACCAGAAACCCGCGAACACGGCCGTGAACTTGCCCAGCATGTCGTCGGGCAAGTTGAAGGCATCGAGCTTGGCGAAGGTGACGTTGTCGGGCAAGCCGCGTGCCTGGGCCAGCGCCAGCATTTCATCGTTGATATCGGTGGCCAGTACGGACTCGGCCGACTCGGCGACCACTTCCGTCCAGTAGCCGGTGCCGCAAGCCAGTTCCAGCACGGTGTGGCCTTCCAGCACGTCGGCGACCTTGTCGCGCAACACTTCCAGGTCTTCCTGGCGTTCGGGCTTGTCATAGACGCGCTCGTACTGCTGCGCGATGGTGGCGTAATATTTGGCAAGCTGATCGGTAATCATTGTTTCTTCTCTTCTTAAATAATCTTGGCCAGGCACCTCGCCCGGCCGACTTCATGCATTGTTATAGTTCGTAGTGCTCTTTATCACCGCTCATCGCCTGCTCGATGAGCTTGCGGTTCAAGGTCGGCGTCAGCAACTCGATAAAGGTATAAATATAGCTGCGCAAATACGCGCCCTGCTTGACGGCCACGCGCGACACATTCATGCCGAACAGGTGCCCGACAGGGATGGCGCGCAAGCCTTTGTCGCGCTCGGCATCGAAGGCCATACCCGCTATGATACCAATCCCCATGCCCAACTCGACATAAGTCTTGATCACGTCGGCGTCGATGGCCTCGAGCAAGATGTCCGGCTTCAGGCCGCGCAGCACGAAAGCATGGTCGATCTTGTTGCGTCCGGCGAACGCGCTATCATAGGTAATCAGGGGGAAGGCGGCGATTTCTTCCAGGGTCACGGACTTCGATTTGAGCAGCGGATGGTCGACCGGCACCACCACCACGTGTTCCCATTGATAGCATGGCAAGGTGATCAGGCCATCGATGGCGGCGATCGATTCCGTGGCGATGGCGAGATCCGCCTGGTCGCGCTGCACCATCTCGGCGATCTGGCGCGGATTTCCTTGCAGTAAAGACAATCGCACCTTCGGGAACTTCAGCATGAAGGCTTGCACCACCTTGGGCAAGGTGTAGCGCGCCTGCGTATGCGTAGTGGCAATGGTAAAGCTGCCGCTGTCCTGCGCCGCGAATTCCTTGCCGATGCGCTTCATGCTGTCGATTTCCTGCATAATCAGCTCGACGGACTCCAGCACCAGGCGGCCCGGCTCCGTCAGGCCGCGGATGCGCTTGCCGTGGCGCGTAAAAATATCCACGCCCAGTTCCTCTTCCAGCTCGATGATGGCTTTCGATACGCCCGGTTGCGACGTGAACAAGGCCTTGGCGGCGTCCGTCAGGTTGTAGTTCTGCCGGACCGCTTCGCGCACGAAGCGCAGTTGATGGAGATTCATTGCTGGTTTGCCCTAGATTGCCGTGATTTGCCGAGTTTCCGCCCCACCCATGATTTTGCATGCATGCATATACGCATATCGCATATAAGCAAATGCGTACTTAGTAGTTTGGAATAAACACTAAGTTTATTACTATTGCGAGTACTTTGGGGGTGCAAGCATGACTTTGTCTTATATAGTCTCAGGATTTGCCGTAGGATTACTCGTAGGAATGACCGGCGTGGGCGGCGGCTCGCTGATGACGCCGCTGTTAACCCTGCTGTTTGGCGTACCGCCTTCCGTGGCGGTGGGTACCGACCTGGCCTTCGCCTCGATCACCAAGAGCGCCGGCACCCTGACGCACCGCCTGCGCGGCACCATCCGCTGGGATATCGTCAAGCGCCTGTGCATCGGCGCCCTCCCCGCCGCCGTCATCGCGACCCTGGCGCTCAAATCGTTCGGCACCCTGTCGCCGCAAATCGGCCAGATCATCCGTTACTCGATCGCCGGCTCCGTGCTGCTGACCGTCGTAGCACTGATCTTCAAGGGCCGCATGCTGGCCTGGATCAATGCCCACCCTGAGAAACAATTACAAGGCAACAAGCTTGCCGCCGCGACCATCATTGCCGGCGCCGTGCTGGGCGTGCTGGTGACGGTGTCGTCGATCGGCGCCGGCGCCATCGGCGCGACCTTGCTGGTGATGCTGTATCCACGCATGAGCTCGGCCGAAGTGGCGGGCACCGACATCGCCTACGCCGTGCCCCTGACGGCCATCGCCGCGCTGGGCCACTGGTGGCTCGGCTCCATCCACTGGGAATTGCTGGCTTCCTTGCTGGTCGGCTCCCTGCCCGGCATCACGCTCGGCTCCTGGGTCGCGCGATCCGTGCCGGAACAGTTTTTAAGAGTCTTGCTGGCGATGACCTTGACCGGCGTGGCAGTGAAGCTAATCTATTAATGACCGAACAAGTGACAAGAGCAGTATCAAGAACATCATCCCAGGCAATCTTCCAGCACCCCGGCTTTTTTAGGAATTGATATGTACCATTACGATCAGTACGACCACCTCATCATCAAAGAACGCATCGCCCAGTACCGAGACCAGGTTGCGCGCCGTATCGCCAATGAACTGACGGAAGAGGAATTCATTCCGCTGCGCCTGCAAAACGGCCTGTACATGCAACGCCACGCCTACATGCTGCGCATCGCCGTGCCGTACGGCTTGCTGTCGTCCAAGCAGATGCGCATGTTCGCGCACATCGCGCGCAAGTATGACCGCGGCTATGGCCACTTCACCACGCGCCAGAACATCCAGTTCAACTGGATTGAGCTGGAACAGACGCCCGATATCCTGACGGACCTCGCTTCCGTGGAAATGCACGCGATCCAGACGTCCGGCAACTGTATCCGTAATACAACATCGGACCCGTTTGCGGGCGTCGCCGCCGATGAAATCATCGATCCGCGCCCGTACGCGGAAGTATTGCGCCAGTGGAGCACCTTCCACCCCGAGTTCATCGCCCTGCCGCGCAAATTCAAGGTCGCCATCAATGGCGCCGAGGAAGACCGCGCCGCCATCGCCGTGCACGACATCGGCTTGACGGCCGTGCGCAACGAAGCCGGCGAAGTGGGCTTCAAGGTGATGGCGGGCGGCGGCATGGGTCGCACGCCGATCCTGGGCAGCGTCGTGCGCGACTTCCTGCCATGGCAGCACTTGCTGACGTACATCCAGGCCATCATGCGCGTGTACAACTTGCACGGCCGCCGCGACAACAAATACAAGGCACGCATCAAGATCCTGTTGAAAGCCATCGGCGTGGAAGAATTCACGCGCCAGGTGGAAGCGGAGTGGGTCGACTTGAAGGATGGCCCGGAAACCTTGACGGCCGAGGAAATGCAGCGCGTGGCGGACTTCTTCAATCCCCCCGCCTACCTTGCCCTGCCAGAACTCGATTACCAGGCCGAACACGCGGACAACAAGGCGTATGTAAATTGGCTGGCGCGCAACGTCAAGCCGCACCAGCGCCCCGGCTACGTGGCCGTGGTACTGTCCCTGAAGAAAACGGGCGTGCCGCCAGGCGACGCGACGGCCGAGCAGATCGACTTCGTGGCCGATCTGGCCGACCGCTACAGCTTTGGCGAACTGCGCGTGACGCATGAACAAAACCTGGTGCTGGCCGACGTGGAACAGTCGAAACTGTTCGCACTGTGGCAGGAAGCCAAGGCGCACGGCCTGGCCACGCCGAACATCGGTTTGCTGACGGACATGATCTGCTGCCCGGGCGGCGATTTCTGCTCGCTGGCGAACGCCAAGTCGCTGCCGATCGCGGCCGCCATCGCGGAACGCTTCGACAGCATCGACTTCCAGCACGACATCGGCGAGATCGAACTGAATATTTCCGGCTGCATCAATGCCTGCGGCCACCATCACGTGGGCAGCATCGGCATCCTCGGCGTCGACAAGGATGGCAGCGAATGGTATCAAGTGTCGATCGGCGGCGCGCAAGGCAACAACGCGGCCATCGGCAAGATTATCGGACCATCGTTCTCTTCCCTGCAGATGCCTGAAGTCATCGGCCGCCTGCTGCACGTCTACGTGCGCGACCGCCATGAAGGCGAGCGCTTCGTCGATACGGCCCAGCGCCTGGGCCTGGCGCCGTTCAAGGAACACGTATATGCAACGCCGATCACGGTCGGCAACCTGGTGGGAGAAGACGAATATGTTTGAAGTACGCGAAGAAATCATCAAGAACGCCGCCGTGGTGCCGAATACCTGGGGCTTGCTGCGCCTCGATGAGACCGACACGCCGGAAACGGTGGTCGTGCCTGCCGGCAAGGTCATCGTCCCCCTGCCCGTGTGGCAAGCACAGCGCGAGACCCTGCTGGCGCGCCTGCCCGACATCGGCGTGTGGCTGGCCAGCGACGAACGGCCGGAAGACCTGGCGGCCGACGTGGCGCAACTGCCCGTCATCGGCGTGGACTTTCCGAAATTCACGGATGGCCGCGGCTATTCCATCGCGTTCAATTTGCGCGCCCGCCTGGGTTTCCAGGGTGAATTGCGCGCCATCGGCGACGTGCTGCGCGACCAGCTGTTTTCCATGCACCGCGTCGGCTTCGATGCCTATGCGACGCGTCCGGACCGCAGCATCCATGACGCCCTGAAAGGTTTGTCGGTCTTTTCGGAAACCTACCAGGCCTCGTGGGATCAGAAATCGCCGCTGTTCCGCCGCCACCACCGCGAAGGCCAGAATCCTGACCTCGACAACGCGGCCGGCATCTGAGGACCCATCATGAGCGATCTGACTTCTTTGATTCACGCCACCGAGCAAACGCTGACACGCATCGCCGCGGACTTTTCGCCGGCCGTGTTCGCGTCCAGCCTGGCAGCCGAAGACATGGTGCTGACCGACATGATTCTCAAGGCGAAGTTGCCAATCGGCATCTTTTCCCTGGAAACGGGACGGCTGCACCAGGAAACCCTGGCCGTGCTCGACAAGGTGAAAACCCGCTACGGCCACGACATTACCCTGTACCGCCCGCAGCCGGAGCTTGTCGCTTCCTACGTGGAACAGAACGGCCTCAACGCCTTCTACAACAGCGTCGAGATGCGCCGCGAATGCTGCCGCATCCGCAAGGTCGAGCCGCTGGGCCGCGCCCTGGCCGGCAACAAGGCCTGGATCACGGGCCAGCGCCGCGCCCAGTCCACCACGCGCGCAGAATTGCACGTACAGGAAGACGACGCGGCGCATGCGATGACGAAATTCAATCCGCTGGCCGACTGGTCCGAGCAGGATGTGTGGGACTATATCCGTGCCAACGACGTGCCGTACAACGCGCTGCACGACCAGGGCTACCCGTCCATCGGCTGCGAACCGTGCACGCGTGCGGTGCAGCCGGGCGAAGATGTGCGCGCCGGGCGTTGGTGGTGGGAAAACCCCGACTCCAAGGAATGCGGCCTGCACATGGTGGACGGCAAGTTGATCCGCATCAAATCCGTGGCAGCCTGAACAGACACACAGAACAAGAAAGCATCCAATATGAGCAATATTTTGAACCAGCGTCACCTCGACAGCCTTGAGTCGGAAGCCATCCACATCATGCGCGAAGTGGCGGCCGAATCGGCCAATCCCGCCCTGCTGTTTTCCGGCGGCAAGGATTCCGTCGTCCTGCTGCGCCTGGCCGAGAAAGCCTTCCGCCCAGGCAAATTTCCTTTCCCCCTCGTGCATATCGACACGGGCCACAACTTCCCGGAAGTCATCACTTTCCGCGACAAGAAAGTGGCGGAACTGGGCGAGCGCCTGATCGTCGGCTCCGTGGAAGACTCGATCCAGCGCGGCACCGTGCGCCTGCGCAACCCGGCCACGGATTCGCGCAATGCGGCCCAAGCCGTGACCTTGCTGGAAACCATCGCCGAACATGGCTTTGACGCCTGCATTGGCGGCGCGCGCCGCGATGAAGAGAAGGCCCGCGCCAAGGAACGCATTTTTTCCTTCCGCGACGAATTTGGCGCCTGGGACCCGAAAGCCCAGCGCCCCGAGCTGTGGGACTTGTATAACACGCGCGTGCATCCCGGTGAAAACATGCGTGTCTTCCCCATCTCGAACTGGACGGAGCTGGACGTGTGGCAATACATCGCCCGCGAGAAACTGGAATTGCCGCCGATCTACTTCGCGCATGAGCGCCAGGTGATCCCGCGCAACGGCCTGCTGGTGCCGCTGACGGATCTGACGCCGCCGCGCGACGGCGAAACGGTGGAAACGCAAGTCGTGCGCTTCCGCACGGTGGGCGATATCTCGTGCACCTGCCCCGTGTCGTCCGACGCGGCGACGGTGGACGCCATCATCGCCGAGACGGCAATCACGCAAATCACGGAACGTGGCGCCACCCGCATGGATGACCAGACTTCCGAAGCCTCGATGGAAAAACGCAAGAAAGCAGGGTATTTCTAATGAACGCAGCAATCTCCAGCACCACTCTCACCGACAGCGTTGAACGCGGCATGTTGCGCTTTATTACAGCCGGTTCCGTCGATGACGGCAAGAGCACCCTGATCGGCCGTTTGCTGTTCGACAGCAAGGGCATCTTCGCCGACCAGCTCGACGCCATGTCGCGCTCCAAGCACAAGCGCACGGTGGGCGACACGGTCGACCTGTCCTTGCTGACGGACGGCCTGGAAGCGGAACGCGAACAAGGCATCACCATCGACGTGGCCTACCGCTACTTTGCCACGCCGAAGCGCAAGTTCATCATCGCCGACACGCCGGGCCATGAGCAGTACACGCGCAACATGGTCACAGGCGCCTCCACGGCCGACGCCGTCATCATCCTGATCGACGTGTCGAAAGTCAAACTTGGTGACGACGGCAGCGTGGAACTGCTGATCCAGACCAAACGTCATTCGACGATTGCCCATTTGCTGCAGATCGAGCACGTGGTCGTGGCCGTCAACAAGATGGACCTGGTCGATTATGATGAAACGGTGTACAACCGCATCGTCGCCGCCTACCGCGAATTTGCCCAGTCGCTGGGCCTGAAGGACATCACGCCGATTCCATTGTCCGCATTAACGGGCGACAATGTCGTCGAGCGCGGCGACAAGCTGGGCTGGTACACGGGCCCGACCCTGATCGAGCTGCTTGAGTCCTTGTCCGTCTACGACGAATCGCACGACACGCCATTCCGCTTCCCCGTGCAGCTGGTGGCGCGCCACAACGGCCACGAAGCAAACGACTTCCGCGGCTACATGGGCCGCATCGAGGCGGGCAAGGTCAGCATCGGCGACACCCTGGTGGTGCAGCCATCGGGCCAGACGGCGACAGTGAAAGACATCGTCACCCTCGACGGTTCGCTGCCGACGGCCGTGGTGGGCCAGTCCGTGACCCTGCTGCTCAATGAATACCTGGACATCTCGCGCGGCGACTTGCTGGCCAGCAGCGAGCGCCCCGCCACCTTGCTCAAGCAGGTAGTGGCCGACGTGTGCTGGCTGTCGGAAGACGCGCTGGACCTGCGCCGCAAATACTGGATCAAGCACGGCACCAGGCAGACGGCGGCCAAGGTGACGGCGATCGAATCGATCCTCGACATCAATACGCAGCAGCGCCATCCGGCCGAAGGCTTGAAGCTCAACGACATCGCCCGCATCAGCCTGAACGTGCAGCAGGCGCTGGCGGCCGATGCGTATGCCGATATCCGCGCCACGGGGGCATTCATCCTGATCGATGAAGTCACCCACCAGACCGTGGCCGCGGGCATGGTCCGGCTGTAAGCCGCGTCCCCACCAAGAAAGGCAGCCATATGAACAGCTCCCCATCTCTCCCCGGCAAGGTCTACCTGATCGGCGCCGGCCCCGGCGCGCAAGACCTGATGACCTTGCGTGGCGCCCGCCTGCTGGCGCAGGCCGATGTCGTGCTGCACGACGCGCTGGTCACCGAAGAGATGCTGGAGCTGTGCCCACAGGCGCAAAAAATCCTGGTCGGCAAGCGCTGCGGCCAGTTGTCGACGGCGCAGGCGTTTATTAACAAGCAACTGCTCGACAACGCGCGCAAGCACGCCGTCGTGGTGCGCCTGAAAGGGGGCGATCCCATGCTGTTCGGCCGTGCCGACGAGGAATTGCGGGCGCTGGAAGAAGCGGGCATCGCCGTCGAAGTGGTCCCAGGCATTACCACGGCGCTGGCGGCGGCGGCCGCAACACAGCAGCCGCTGACCAAGCGGGGCGTGTCGCGCAGCGTGGCCTTTTTCACGTCCAGCACGGCGCCGGGCGAACCGGACCAGACGCGCATTCCCGACTGCGACACCCTGGTGCAATACATGGGTGGCCGCGAAGCCATCGCCACGGCGCAGCGCTTGCTGGCCCAGGGCCGCCGTGCTGACACCCCGGTGGTGGTGATAGAAAACTGCAGCCGCCCGGACCAGCGCATCGTGCGCCTGACGCTGAGCGCCCTGGCGCACGGCCTGGGCGACACCCACGGCCCCGTGCTGGTGATGCTGGGCGACGCGATGGCCGCGCGCGCGCACCAGTCCATCGAAGAAACGGCCGCCATTCTGGCGCGCCATGCTTGAATAAACACAGCGTATTTTACCGACTTTAAAGTCAGTAACCGACGTCGTCCGGGGAAACATGATACGATGCTCACGCATCTTTTCTCGAGAAGTTGTTGCGTGATAGCAATAAATTCACGCTTCGCCCCGCCATAGCGCTTGCCGTGCGGTATCCCGGCTGACCCTCCCCGAAAAAAGCTGCGCCCGCAGGCTGCAATACCGCGCCGCGCAACTTTAGCCTTACGACCACACATGAATTTCACCTCCATGCGCGAAGCCCTGACTTCGCTCAGCCGCAGCAATGTCGGCGTCGCCAGCGCCGTGCTGCTCAGCATGCTCGCCTCCATCGCCCTGTGGACGGTCTTCCCGAATATCGACGATGAAAACCACTTATTGGAATGGCTGCAGGCGCTGTTCCTGGCCCTGGCTTGCACCGTGCACGGCGTGCGCGCCTGGCAAGAGACTGACCGCCAGTCCCTGCGCTTCCTCATGCATGCGGGCCTGTGCGCGCTGCTGTTCGGCTTCCTGCTGCGCGAACTCGATATCGACCAGTTCGGCACGGCGCCCGCCTGGGCGCAGCTGGAAAAAGCCCTGCGTCTGGTGGAGTTGCTGATCCTGATACGCTTGCTGATCTTCTTCGCGCCGCGCGCGCGCAAGGTGTTTGCCCATGCGCCGCAGATTTTCAGCATGCGCATCACCATCCTGACGGCCATCGGCGGCTTGCTGATGGTCGCTGGCTGGCCTTTCGACAAGAAGGTCTTTCATGGCATGCCGGACGCCTACGCGCTGCTCGGTGAGGAAGTGCTCGAATTGGGCGCCTATTTGCTGCTGTTCCTCGCTTCGCTGTCCGACAGCACAGCCGCCGTCCGCATCAGCCTGGCGCCGAAGAAGAAAGCGGCTTAAGCAACTTCAAACGATGACGGCAGCGGCAGCAGCCGCTGCAAGGTCGCGGCCACGCGCAGCAGGCGCGGGTCGTCGTCCCCGGCCTCGTCGCAGGTATCGTTGATGCAGAAAAACGGCAAGCTGCCGAAACGCGCCGCCAGTTCCTCAAGCTGCTGCGGTGCCTGCGCATCGCCGCTGGCGATATGCAGCGGGTCGAGCATGCGCGAGCGCGCAATCCCCTGATGCACCATCCAGCGCGGCACCAGGTCGGGCAGCAATGCCGGCACCTGCCACGAGCGGAACACCGTCTCGCGCACAGCGGCAAACATGGCCGGCGCCAGCCCTTCCAGCGCATGCAGCGCGCTTTTCAGCATGGGCCGCGGCGCATGCGCATACAGGCGCGGTTCATGCAGGTAAGCGGGGTACTGCGCCGACAGCCATTGCCGCGACAAGGTCGCGCAATTGACGGGCGCCGCCACGTCGGCGCGCAAGCCCGGCACATCATCGTGCAGCGCGCTCTCCGTGAAAACACTCAAACGCCGGTCCCCTTCTCCGCCAAACCAGAATGCAGGCTCGAACGGCGCGCCGAAAAATACGTCGTCGTTCAGATACAGGAAGCGTTCGGACAATCCCGGAATATGGTGCAGGTACGATTCGATATGACCGGAGTCGAACACCGGCAGGGAGGCATCGGGCATCAGGCTCGCATGGTCGATCACCGTCAGGCGCTTTGATGCGCGCAGCCAGTGGGGCACTTGCCGGTCCGTCAGCAGATAGATGTGTCCATGGCCGGGAAAGAAACGCTCGAGCGCGCGCAGGTTGTAGCGCAGTTCGCCGTTGTCGCGGTAGCGCCCCGCCACGTTGCCGTGCAGGGCCAGCTGGCCGGGATGCGCCTGCGCCCAGGCGGCATAGGCGTGTCGCCGGCGCGCGCGCCAGGCGGGATCGGCGCCGTCTACCCACAGGTAGACGATGTCGATGCCGCTCAAGGCAAAGGGCTGGAACCTGGCGCCGCCACGCAGTAATCGGCGATGGCGGCGAGCACGCTGGCGTTCTCGCCCACCGCCTCGACCACCTTCAGGCGCAGTGCCGGATGCTGCTGGCGCAGTTCTTCCAGCAGCAACGGCAAGTCGCGCAGCACATGCCCGCCCTGCCCCAGGAACACGGGCACCACGGTGACGTCGAGGATGGCGCCGGCGGGCAGCTCGGCCAGCAGACTCGCCACCAGCTCGGGCAGGCGTGGCGTCATCAGTTCCAGGAAGGCCAGGTGCACGCTGGCGCCGGGCATGCGCGCCTGGGTCAGGTCGCGCAGCCGCTCGAAGGGGGCGGCCCACGATGCGGCGCGCGCGCCATGGGCAAACAAGATCAATGCCTGTTTCACGTTCGTCTCCATCAGTGCCGCTCCACCCACCACAGGGCGCCCAGCGCCAGCAGCAGATACAGGGCGCTCGGCGCCACCGCCGTCAGGAAGGCCGGCCAGGTGCTGAGCAAGCCAAGATGCGAGAACAGGGTGTTGACCAGCATGAAGCTCACGCCGATCATGATGCCGATGAAGATCTTCAGGCTGATGCCGCCGCTGCGCGTATGCATGTAGGCGAACGGCAGCGCCAGCGCCATCAGCACGAAGATGGCCAGCGGATCGATCAGCTTTTTCCAGAAAGCGATGCGGAAACGCTCGGTTTCCTGCTTGTTCTCGGCCAGGTGGCGCGTGTACACGGCCAGTTCGCTGGCCGACATGCGCTCGGGGTCGGACGCCGACACCGTCAGGATCTTCGGCGTCACTTCCGACGTCATGTCCTTGCTGGCGCTCTGCACCGTGCGCACCAGACTCGTTTCCTGCCCATAGTAGTTCGCCAGCTTTGGCTCGAAGCCGGGCGAGGTGGCCGCGCTGTTCGAGAACGAGGTTTCCGTCACATCGGTCAGACGCCAGATATTATTGCCCCGATACGTCGCGCCTTTGGCCACGGTCAGGGTGCGCAAACGCATATCGGTGTCGAATTCATACAGCTTGACGTTTTTCAGCTGGCCGTCCGCACGCGCTTCGCCCACATTGAAAAAGCGCGAGCCGGTGACGGTACCCGTCAGGCCGTCGCTCTTGACCATGTCCTTGGTCCACAGGCCCGAGCGAAACTCGCTCGACACGGCCGCGCCGCGCGAGGTCAGCTTGAGGCGTTCGGCCAGCGGCTCCGTGCGC
Source organism: Janthinobacterium sp. BJB304 (assembly GCF_002735765.1). NCBI lineage: Bacteria > Pseudomonadati > Pseudomonadota > Betaproteobacteria > Burkholderiales > Oxalobacteraceae > Janthinobacterium > Janthinobacterium sp. BJB304. The sequence continues at coordinate 183,108 of NZ_PDZN01000014.1, read as the reverse complement.
GGCGTGATCACCTCGCCGAAGATGAAGGTGATGACGACGAAGACGATACCGATGCGGAACAGGAAACCAGCGGCCATCGCCGTCGACATGCTCGATGCGCGCATGATGGTAAATTCGGAACTGGCGGCAAACTGCGCCATCGTGTAGATGGTGCCGATCAGCGCCGCGATCGGCATCACCTCGTACACGTGCCCCGGCACCAGCACCAGCACATACAGGAAGGCATACTGGATGGTGTAGCCGTTGCGGCCCACCTTGGGCAACTCGCCCGTCAGGTCGATGAAGGCTTGCAAAGCCAGAAAGGCCAGCAGCACGAACAGCACCGCCTGGAATATCGAGACCGCAAAATAGCGCTGTAAAATCTTCATTTCGATACCGCTTTACTTGGTTTGCCGGCGCGGCGCGCGCGCTTGAAAGCCGCCAGCAGGACCAGCGGATGATAGCGGTGATTCACATTCAGGCGCCACGCAAACAGCGCAACCACGGCCAGCGCCGCCAGCAGGTGCAGCGGCCACCAGGCCAGACCGAAGGTCAGGCGCCCCTGTTTCACGCTCGCTTCGACGACCTTGATCAGATTGCTGTAGGTGAAGAAAATCAGCAGGGCGATGATCAGGTTGGCCGAACTGCCGGCACGCGGATTGACAAAGCCCAGCGGAATGGCCAGCAGGATCAGCATCAGGCCGATCAGCGGCGCACTGACCCGCCACAGCAACTCGGCCATGGTGTAGGGATTCGGATCGGCGACCAGGGCCATGGTGCTCATGGCGCGCACGCCCAGTTCCGCGCCCAGTTCCTGCTGCTTGCTCTCGATGCGCATGATGTACTGCTCGAATTCCATGGTCTGGAAGTCCGCCTGTGTCGGCACGCCCTGGTAGCGGCGGCCGCTCTTGAGCACCAGGAAGCGTTCGCCCTTGGCGTCGGTATTGATCACGCCTTCCTTCGCGACGACGACGACGGCGCTGCCTTTTTCATCGACGGTATTGACGAAGACGTTCTGCACCACGTTCTTTTCGCCGCTAGCGCCCTCGACGAAAAAGATGCGGTTGCTGCCGGCCGATTCGCGGAACTGGCCCGGCGTGACTTTCTGCAGGTCTTCGCGCTTTTCAAAGCGCGCCACATATTCATCGCTTTTCTTTTGCGCCCACGGCGTGGCGTACAAACTCAGGATGCCGGTGGCCAGCACCAGCGGCAGGCCGAAGCTGAGCACGGGCCAGATCCAGCGCGACAGGCTCAGGCCCGAGGCGAACCACACCACCATCTCCGACTCCTTGTAGCTGCGCGTCACGACCATCAGCACCGAAATGAATCCGGTGAGGATGATGATGGTGGGCAGCTGCATCAGGGCGGAAAAGACCATCAGGGACATGACGTCGGCCGACGCGATCTTGCCGCCCGCCGCCTTGCCGAGAATACCGATCAGCATCCAGGTGAGCAGGATGCTGAACAAAACAGTGAAGGTGGCCCCGGCGGCACTAGCCAATTCACGTCGAAGGGCGCGTTGAAAGATCATTCGGAGTTTATAATTCGGGTCAGTTAGTTGAGTAACACGTTACTAGTAAATGAAAACGGAGAACCAAATGGACTTTAGCATAAAAGCATTCGATACCAAGAGCACCCTCGGCACGGCCAAAAGCGGATGCATCGCGGTTGCGGTATTCGAAAACAAAAAACTGTCGCCAGCGGCAAAATCGCTGGACAGCAAGGGTGCGATTTCGGCTGCGCTGAAGTCCGGCGACATCAGCGGCAAGCCTGGCAGCACCTTGCTGCTGCGCGCAGTCGATGGCGTCGCCGCCGAACGTGTTCTGCTGGTAGGCATGGGCAGCGATGACACTGTCAGCGAAAAAAGCTTCGCAACCGGCGTACAAGCCGCGCTGAAGGCCTTCGGCTCGCTGGGCGCTGCGGACGCCATTATCGCATTACCGCTGGCTGAAGTGAAAGAGCGCGACGTAAATTGGGCAATCCGTTGCGTGGTGCAAGCAGCACATGACAGCGAATACCGCTGCGACTCGCAAAAAAGCAAAAAAGATCCGGCGCCGGCAGGCGTGCGCAAGATCGTCCTGGCAGCGCCAGCAACGGCAGCCACGCGCGGCGCGCTGGCGCAAGCCATCGCCATCGCCAACGGTTCCGACCTGACGCGCAAGCTGGGCGACCTGCCGGCGAACATCGCCAATCCGACTTACCTGGCCAGCACGGCCAAGCAGCTGGCCAAGGACTACAAGTTCGAAGTCGAAGTGCTGGACCGCAAACAGCTCGAAGCGCTGAAGATGGGCAGCTTCCTGTCCGTCACCAACGGCAGCGAGCAGCCGCCGAAATTCATCGTCCTGAAACACATGGGCGGCAAGGCCAAGGATGCGCCGGTGGTCCTGGTCGGCAAGGGCATCACCTTCGACACGGGCGGCATTTCGATCAAGGCCGGTCCCGGCATGGATGAAATGAAGTACGACATGTGCGGCGCCGCCTCGGTGCTGGGCACCTTCCGCGCCATCGGCGAAATGAACCTGAAGCTGAACGTCATCGGCGTCATCGCCGCGTGCGAAAACATGCCGTCGGGCCGCGCCACCAAGCCGGGCGACATCGTCACCTCCATGAACGGCCTGACCATCGAAGTGCTGAACACGGACGCCGAAGGCCGTCTGGTGCTGTGCGACGCGCTGACCTACGCCGAACGCTTCAAGCCGGCAGCCGTGGTCGATATCGCCACCCTGACGGGCGCTTGCGTCGTCGCCCTGGGCCACCACAACAGCGGCCTGTTTACGCGCAGCGATGTGGCGCATGACCAGCTGGCCAATGAACTGCTGGCAGCGGGCAAGCAATCGAGCGACACGGCATGGCGCATGCCGATCGAAGAGGCGTACAACGAACAGCTGAAGTCGAACTTCGCCGACCTGGCCAACATCGGCACGCCAGGCGGCGGCTCGGTGACGGCAGCGGCCTTCCTGGAAAACTTCACCAAGAAGTACACCTGGGCGCATCTGGACATCGCCGGCACGGCATGGAAATCGGGCGGATCGAAGGGCGCGACCGGCCGTCCAGTACCACTGCTCACCACGTTCCTGATCAACCGGGTATAACGCCAGACCAAACCTACTGCGCGGGGCTATTGGCGGCCGGCGATGCTCGCTGTACATAAAGTACAGCTGCGCTTCTCGGCCACCACTAGCTCCCGCTCGCTACGGTTTTGTCAGGCGTCGTTACGCAAGAAGACAGCCGCCACGGTCACTGACCCTGGCGGTTTTTTCATGCGTGGCGTATTAATCAGTAGACGACGGGATTGGGCAACGGCGACGGCGCCACCTTGGGCTGCACTACCGTTTCCGGCACGGCGGCCGGCGGCGGCTTCACGGCGACGGGTGCGGGCGGCGGCGCCAGACGCGCGGGGTCTTGCATGACGATGGTCAGGATCGATGGGTAGTCGAAGCCGGCGCCCGTGTTGCGGTCGACGAAATAGCCGACGCCCAGGGTCAGGATGACATTGCCCCATACGCTGCCATTGAGCTTGGGATCGATGTGGTCGTCCGTCGCGATGGCGGGAGAGCCATGCTTGCGGCAATCGACTTTCAACGGTTCCTGGCTCTTGCGGATGGTGATGCGTCCCGGCGTGGTGACGAACCACTTGCCCACGTCGTTGCTGAGGATGCAACCGGCGCCAGTCAGCTCGCGGTTGTCCTGGATGGTTTGCACCAGCACCATCTGGTCCGTGTTGCCCGTCAGGGTAGCGCAGCCGCCCAGACCAAACAGCAGCGTCCCGGCGGCAAAGGCGGCAAGGGCGGCAGACGATGGCACGCGCATGGGAAGCTCGCTTAACGGACGGGAATCGGCTGGTCGCCAGGCACGGCGACGGCGGTGACGCTGTTTTTCGGGCTGCCCTCGATCAGGCGGTCGGAATACACAAGGTAGACCAGCGCATTGCGCTTGCTGTCGACCATGCGCACGACGCGCACGTGCTTAAAGAAGATCGAGGCGCGCTCGGTGAACACTTCTTCCTGGCGCGGCAGCTTGCCCTTGAATTGCAGCGGCCCCACCTGGCGGCAAGCCACGGCCGCATCGGCCTTGTCTTCGGCCAGGCCGACAGCGCCCTTGATGCCGCCCGTCTTGGCGCGCGACAGATAGCAGCTGACGCCGGCGACGCGCGGATCATCATACGCTTCAACGACGATTTTATGGTCAGGGCCGATCAGTTTGAAGACCGTATCGACCGAACCGATGGTTTCGGCATGCGCCGCGGCGCAGGCAAAGCCCAGCACCAAAGCGGCAGGCAGCAATTTACGCATTAAATAATCCCGGGCACGCACGCAGGCGGCCATCAGTTGATGGGAGCGAAACGCTGGACCATGACGCCTTCGACTTCGATCAGTTGAAAAAACACGTCTTTCGGACGGGTCCAGATGGAACCGTCGGCGGCGCGATAGACGATCATCGGCGTCAGATCCGCTTCCAGCGTGGCTTCGCACACGAGTTCGTAAATGCCGCCCTTATAGTGCCGATAACGCATCGCCGTCCCCTCAAGCCGTTGAATCTTCGCTCTTGTCGTCGGCCAGCGCCTTCTGCTTCTGCTTCAGGCCCTGGATCACTTTCAGTATGCCTTCCATGCCGGCCGCGCCATCGGCGCCGCTGAAGGCGTCGAGCACCTCATTGAGCACCTTGTTGCGTACAGTCGCTTCATCTGAGGACATTTCCAGCGCGCGCTGGGCTTTCGCCGCCTTTTCGGCCGCGCTCACGCGCGGCTTGGTCGCCGTCTTGCCATGCGTCAGAGCTGCCTGCCAGATAACCCAGCGGCGCTGGGTCTCGAAAATCAGGTACTCATCCGGTTTGTCTTCTCTTCGCCGCACAATGTGGCCGTCACGCTGCGCCCACGCTTCAAATGCAGTTCGCATTTTCTTCCTTTGCAAATGCTACGCGCAAGTCTCACTATTAAAACTGCAACATTTCAAAATAGTACCATCTATTGATGTCGCAAAACAGTCTCATAGATACAGTACTGCAATTTATATAACAAGTCTGGCGGCGCCAGGGACGGAATTAACGTTCCGTCCCCGGCACAGTGGTCATGTAATCGGAATAGCAATTACAACTAATTACAACTGCTTCCTGTTCGGTTCTTAACTTGGCTGTAACAAAGCCGTGTGACACAGTTGTTACATTGTGCCATTTTAGTAGTTTTTATCGCGTTTTAGCGAGAAACTTTACACCTTTGTCGCGCCCAACGGCAAGACGCAGCCTGCCATGCCAGCCACTTATGCCAAATCAAACATAGGGGTTGATCAATGATACACAAAAACATAATATTCATGCGCCACGATTGGTTAAATGCAAATACTTTGTTAACACCGCTTTTTCCCCGCCCGTCAATCAAGCCCATGCCCGACAAGCGGGGCAGGACGCCATCGACACGCATGCGGTAAGATTCGCGCCTATCGACACCCAATCGTCACCTACTCAAGCAAGGATTTTTCCCATGAAACTCGCCACCTGGAACGTCAACTCGCTCAAAGTGCGCCTGCCGCAAGTGCTGCAGTGGCTGACCGACAACCCGGTCGACATACTGTGCCTGCAAGAAACCAAGCTCACGGATGACAAGTTCCCCGTCGCCGAGATCGAGGCGGCCGGCTACCAGGTGGTCTTCAGCGGCCAGAAGACCTACAACGGCGTGGCCATCCTGTCGAAGCTGCCGATCACCGACGTGGTAAAGAACAACCCGCGCTATGACGATGCGCAGCAGCGCATCCTGGCCGCCACCATAGGCGGCGTGCGGGTCGTCTGCGCCTACGTGCCGAACGGCCAGAGCGTCGACTCGGACAAATACGAATACAAGCTGGGCTGGCTGTCCGCCCTGCACGACTGGCTGGCCGAAGAAGCGCAGCAGCACCCGCAGCTGGCCGTCGTCGGCGACTACAATATCGCGCCCGACGACCGCGACGTGCACGACCCCGTCGCCTGGGAAGGCCAGGTACTGGTCTCGGACAAGGAACGCGCCGCCCTGCAGCGCCTGCTCGACATCGGCCTGACGGACGCTTTCCGCCTGTTCGAACAGGCGGAAAAATCGTTCAGCTGGTGGGATTACCGCCAGTTGGGCTTCCGCCTGAACAAGGGCCTGCGCATCGATCACATTCTGCTCTCGCCCGCTCTCGCAGGCCGCTGCACGGCCTGCGTGATCGACCGCGTGCCGCGCAAGTGGGAACAACCGTCCGATCATGCGCCGGTCGTGGCGACGATTGATTGAGCACCTAACATAACCTACTGCGCGTCGCGATTTGCGGCCTCCGATGCTCACTGCCTCGGCGGCCCCGTGCTTCGCACAGCTCCGCTTCTCAGCCACAACTCACTGCCGCTCGCTACGGTTCTGTTAGGCGCTCGAAGTCTTAACAACGCGTTCCAGCAAGGCCTGCGCATTGACCGCCGGCACGGGCGCGGAAAACAGATAGCCCTGCGCATAGCGGCAGCCGTTCGCCTGCAGCAGCGCGAACTGCTCCTCCGTTTCCACGCCCTCGGCCACGGCCGACAATTGCAGACTGTCGGCCAGCGCGATGATGGCCGACACGATGGCGCGGTCTTCCGCGCTGTGCTCGAGGTCCTTGATGAAGGCGCGGTCGATCTTGACCTTCTTCACGGGGAAGCGCTTCAGGTAGGCCAGGCTGGAATAGCCGGTGCCGAAATCGTCGATCGACAGGCGCAGGCCCATGCCGTTGATCTGCCGCAGAATCTCCAGGGTATGCTCGCCGTGCTGCATCAGCGCCGTCTCGGTGATCTCGAATTCCAGCAGCGAAGGATCGATCCCCGTTTCCCGCACCACGGCGCCAATCGCCGCTACCAGGCCCTTGTGCATGAACTGGCGCGGCGACAGATTCACCGCCAGCGGCACCGGCTGCAAGCCCTGGCGCTGCCAGGCCATGCTTTGCTCGCACGCCTGGCGCATCACCCACTCGCCCACCGGTACGATCAAGCCGTTTTCCTCCATGATGGGGATGAAGCGGTCCGGCAGCACCAGGCCGTGGCCGGGGCGGCGCCAGCGCAGCAGCACTTCCATGCCGTGCAGCCGGCGCGTGGCGATATCGATGACGGGCTGGTAAAACAGTTCGAACTGCTGCAGCGCCAGCGCCGTGCGCAAGCTGCTTTCCAGATCAAAATGCAGGGCCGCCGCCTGGTTCATCGTCTGCGTGAAGAACTGGTAGTTGTTGCGGCCATTGCCCTTGGCGTGGTACATGGCCGCATCGGCATGGCGCATCAGGGCATCGACATCGCCGCCGTCGTCCGGATACACGCAGATGCCGATCGACGGCGTCACGTGCAGCACATGGCCGTCGAGCGGAAAGGCGGGCGTGAGCGCCTCGATGATCTTCTCGGCCACGCGCGCCGCTTCCTCGCCGCCGCGGATGCCCGGCACCAGCACGACGAATTCGTCGCCGCCCAGGCGCGCCACCGTGTCGCTGGCGCGCACGGCGCCGCACAGCCGCGCGGCCACTTCCTTGAGCAGCAGGTCGCCCGTCATGTGGCCCAGCGAATCGTTGATGGTCTTGAAGCGGTCCAGGTCGATGAACATCACGGCCAGCTTGCGTTCCGAGCGCTGCGAGGCCAGCATGGCCCGTTCCAGCCGGTCCGACAGCAGCGCGCGGTTCGGCAAGCCCGTCAGGTTGTCGTGGTAAGCCATGTGGTGCACCCGCGCCTCGGCCTGGCGCCGCTCGACGATTTCGCCCTGCAGCAGCAGGTTGGCGCCGGCCAGTTCGGCCGTGCGTTCCTGCACGCGCAGTTCCAGTTCATCGCGCGCGCGGCGCACCGCCTCGGCCGCCTCGCGGCGCGCCGTCACGTCGTCAACCAGCCACACGGAACGGCCATGCGCATGCGCCAGGTCGAACGGCCGGCCGGACAGGCGCGCCCAGAAGCGGCTGCCATCCTTGCGCACCAGCTGGTATTCCGACATGTGCACCCTGCCCGCATCGAAATCGCGCGCCGTCTCGCCGCGCGCCACCTTCCACGCGGCCACGTCCGGATACAGCGCCTGCACCGACAGGCCGTTGATCTCGCCGGGTCCATAGCCGAACAGCTCTTCCATCTTGCTGTTGGCGCGCAAATTGTAGCCCCCCTCTATCACCGAGATGCCCAGCACGGCGCTGTCGAGGATGGCCTGGTTTTCCAGCAGCGCGTTGCGCAGCGATTCTTCGGCACGCTTGGCTTCCGTGCGGTCCTCGATGATCCAGATGGTACCGGCCGCGGGATCGTCGGGATTGACGACGTAGGCGATCAGTTGCGCCCACAAGGTCGTGCCGTCGCGGCGCATCATTTCCACTTCCGTCTGGAAGGGCTTGCCCACCGACAGGAAGGGAAAGGCTGCCGCGCCCAGCAGGTCGTAGGATTGCTGCGACACGTACAGGGCGCGCCCGGGCAAGCCCAGCGCCTCGTCGCCGCTGTAGCCGAACATCGCGGCAAAGCCCAGGTTGTAGCGCGTGATCTGGCGGTTCTTGGTGTACAGGATGCTGACCGAGGCATTCGTCATGATGGCCGCCACCTCCATCTGCGCCTGGCGGCTGGCCGTGATGTCTTCGAGGATCCAGATGGCGCCCTGCTCGCTGTGCGCCTGGTCGACGGCCTTGGCGCGGATGCGGCACCAGAACAGGCTGCCGTCGCGGCGGCGGAACAGCGATTCGTCCTGCTCGTACGGCAAGCCCTGTCCCAGCAGCGGCGTCGCTTGCACGCCGAATGCTTCGTAGGCGGCCGGCGAGGGAAACAGTTCGGCGGCGGGCATGCCCGTCATCTCTTCCTGCGCATAACCGAACATTTCGGCGAAGCGGGGATTGCAGCGCAGGATCAGGCGCGAACGCGAAAACAGGATGCCGACGGAGGCGTTGTCGAGGATGGCCTGCTGCTCGAGCATCAGCTGGCGCGTCGCCTCCTCGGCCGCCTTTTGCGCGCTGCGGTCGTCGAACAGCCAGATCGTGTCGCGCAGCGCGCGGTCGGGCTGGTTTTCCGGGTTCAGCACATAGCCGTAGGCCAGCGCCCAGAACGTGGAGCCATCGCGGCGGCGCATCTCCATCTCGCCCTGAAACGGCAAGCCGCGCCGCAGCAGGGGCGCAGCCTGCCGCACGACGTTCTCGTAGGCCGCGCGCGACGGATACAGGTCGGCGACGGCCAGGCCCACGCCGCTGTCGCCGTCGAAGCCGAAGCATTCGGCGAAGCGCCGGTTGTAGCGCAGCACGCCCTTGTCGCGCTGGAAGCCGATGGCCAGCGGCGCGTTGTCCATCACGGCCTGCATTTCCAGCATGGCGCGGCGCAGCTGGTCTTCATCGCGCCGGTGGTCGCTGATATCCTCGATGATCCAGACCGTGCCGTCATGCGTATTCAAGGGATCGACGGCGCGCCCGTGCAGGCGGCTCCAGAACAGGGTGCCGTCCTGGCGCCGCAATTCCAGCTCCGTACGGTACGGCTTGCCCTTCGACAGCAGCGGCGCCGCTTCCAGTCCCAGGGCGCGGCAATGCTCGGCGGAGCGGTACAGCACCGCGCCCGGCATGCCCGTCAACTGGTGGCGCGCATAGCCGAGCATCTCGGCGGCGCGGATATTGCATTCCTCGATAAAGCCGCCCTTGGAAAAGATGATGCCGACGGCCGCGCTTTCCAGGATGGCCTGCTGTTCCAGCAAGGTCTTGCGCAGGGCTTGCTGGTCGCGCTGCTGCACGCGGATGTCGGCAAACACGAGGGTCGCGCCCGGCAAGCCATCGTCCACCAGCAGCGGCCTCGACCATACCTGCACGGCGATGGCGCCCGCCTCCCCTTGCAGGCTGCTATCCCACTGCCGCTCGCGCCCGGCCGCGCCGAGCGCGCCGCGCAGCATGCTGCTGCTCGACGCGCGGTAGGCGTCCGTAAAACAGTCGGCCAGCAGCCGGCCCGATATATCCCTGCCCAGCAAGGACTGCAAGGCGCCATTCGCGGCCACCACCATGCCGCAGGCATCGCAGGCGCAAGCAGGCAAGGCGATCAGCTGCAAGGCGTCGGCGATGAAATCGGGACTGGTCGGTACGCGGTTCATGGACACCATGGTTCGGTTGTTGGCGGTCGAAATGCACCTGGGCAATATATTCATCAGGCATCATAGTGCTGTTAGATCATAAACCAGTTTCCCGGGGTTTTTTCATATTCCTTACTGGCAATATCTGAAACGCCACAGACCACTTGCAACACGCTTGTTGCAACGCCGTTGCACAGCAAAAATATGAAACAAATCGTTTAGAATAAAGCATGCGCCGCCCTCCCCAACCTCCGCTCGACCACCGCGACAAACCCGTCATCTGGACCGTCTCCGTCTCGCGGCTGTTCGACCTGTTCCGCGACATCACGCTCGAATACGACGACCTGGCGACGATCGAGCCGATCAACCTGGGCTTCGACGACGCCGTGCGCCACATCCGCGAACGCATGGCCACGGAGCGCTGCGACGCCGTCATTGCGGCCGGTTCCAACGGCGCCTACCTGAAAGGCCGGCTGTCGGTACCCGTCATCATCGCCAAGGCCAGCGGCTACGACGTGATGCAGGCGCTGGCGCGCGCGCGGCGCATCTCGCCGCACATCGGCGTCGTCACCTACCAGGATCCGATGCCGGAACTGGGCGAATTTGCCGCCACCTTCGGCTTCCAGATCGCGCAGCGTACCTACGCCACCGAGGAAGACGCGCGCGCGCAGATCAATGAACTGAAGGCCGAGGGCGTCAAAGCCGTCGTCGGCGCGGGCCTCGTCACCGACCTGGCCGAGGAAGCGGGCCTGGCCGCCGTCTTCGTGTATTCGGCCACGGCCATCCGGCGCGCCTTCGACGACGCGCTGGAACTGGCACGCCTGACCCAGATCGAATCGAACCGGGGGCGGCGCGCGGTGGTGGCCGACACCCTGCGCGCGCGCCACGGCCTGCACGATTTGCGCGGCGAATCGGAGGCGATGGAAGCGCTGCGCCAGTCGGTGGTGCTGTATGCGCGGTCTCCGGCGACGGTCCTGATCCAGGGCGAGACGGGCAGCGGCAAGGAACTGGTGGCGCAGGCCATCCACCGGGAAAGCCCGCGCAGCCTGGGCGCGAACCGGCCCTTCATCGCCATCAATTGCGGCGCCATCGCCGAATCCTTGCTGGAATCGGAACTGTTCGGCCACGAGGACGGGGCCTTCACGGGCGCGCGCCGGGGCGGCCATGCGGGCCTGTTCGAAGCGGCCAACCACGGCACCCTGTTCCTCGACGAAATCGGCGAAATGCCGCTGGCCCTGCAAACGCGCTTGCTGCGCGTGCTGGAAGAGCGCGAAGTGGTGCGCGTGGGCGGCACGCGGCCCATCGCCATCAACGTGCGCATCATCAGCGCCACGCATTGCGACCTGGAGCAGCGCATCCGCGAAGGACGCTTCCGCGCCGACCTGTTCTACCGCCTGGCCGTGCTGCGCCTGCATTTACCCGCCTTGCGCGAACGCGCCAGCGACATTCCAGGCCTGGCCGAATGGTCGTTGAAAAACGCGCTGGCCGCGCTGGGCGCCCGTCCGCACCCCAACCTGCATGCGGAAATCCAGGCTTGCGCGCCGCTGCTGCGCCGCTACGACTGGCCCGGCAACGTGCGCGAACTGCGCAACCTGGCCGAGCGCCTGGCCCTGTTCCTGGCAGCCGAACCGCTGCAGGCGCTCACGCCCGCCTTCGTGCTGGGCGTGGCGCCGGAACTGGCCAACGCTGCCAGCACGCCGGCGCCGCCGCCGGCGCCTGCCGCCACCGTGCCGCCGCGCCCGGAAGATGAAAGCGCCAGCGCCGTGCTGGCCCGCTTCGGCGGGCGCCGCGACGCCGCCGCCCATTACCTCGGCATCAGCCGCACCACGCTGTGGCGCCGCCTGCGCGCCGGCTGATTTTTCGGCCATACAAAAAAAACGTGGACGACTGGCCTCACCCGCACGATCTATGGCAGCGCGGCACGGGACACGGCGGCGCGGGCGGCACCAGCGGATTGGCTCGCACCAGGACGTGCCGTCCGCCGCCGACCTGCGCCATCTCGAGCAGTACGGCTATCTGGTGCCACGCGTCAAGACCGCCGGCAGCCTGTAACGGAATTACTTCAGCGCGGGGATCGGCTGCGCCTGGAAGGCGGGGCGCGGCTGCTCCTTGAGCTTTTTCGCCAGCATGTCGAGCGCCACGTCCAGCTGGCGGTCGCCGCCATTGAAGGTGGCGTGCGGCGGATTTTCCACCTCGACGTCCGGCACCACGCCCACGCCTTCGATCAGCCACTGGCCGTCGATGCCGAACTGGCCGTTTTCCGCCACGCGCGCCATGCCGTTATCGGCCAGGCGCGTATTGTCGCTCAGCCAGACGCCGGCGCCGGCCGTGCGCTTGCCCACCAGCGGCGCCAGTTTCAATGCCTTGATGCCTGCGGCGAAGGTCTCGCCATCGGAATACGTGAGTTCATCGACCAGCACGACCAGATGGCCGCGGAAGGTGTTCTGCATGTTCGACGAGGGCTGCACGCCCGGCGGCGCCCAGTAGGCCCAGGCCTTGCGCAGCAGTTTTTCGATGATCCAGCTGTCGATATTGCCGCCGTTATTGCGCCGCACGTCGATGATCAGGCCTTCTCGGTTGATGTTGGCGTAAAAATCGCGCGCGAACGAGGCGATGTCGTTGGCGCCCATGGCGCGCAGGTGCAGGTAGCCGATGCGCCCCTGCGAGACGGCCGCCACCTGCTCGGCGCGGCTCAATTCCCAGTCGCCATAACGCAGCGCCGTCTGTTTCGCCATGTTGACGGGCGTGACGATGACGGCCCGCGGCGCGCCCTTGCCATGACCGCGTTTGACCTGCAGCAGCACCTGCTTGTCGGCCTGATTCAGCAGCAGGTCGCTGATGTCGCGCGCGCCCAGGACGTCCTTGCCGTTGACGGCCATGATCACGTCGCCCTCCTTCACATCCACCTCGGGCCGCGACAGCGGAGCGCGCGCCGAGGGCAGTTCCGCCTCGCTGCGGTAGACATGCTCGACCCGGTAGCCCTCGCTGGTCCGCGCCAGCACGGCGCCCAGGCCCGCCGGCGCGCCTTCCTGCTCCGTGCGGCGCAATTCGCCGGGGCGTATCTGCGAATGCAGGGCGCCCACTTCGGCCACCATCATGCCCAGCACGTCATTGAGCTCGGCCCGGTCCGTGACGCGCTCGACCAGCGGCGCATATTTATCGCGCGCCGCCTTCCAGTCCACGCCGCGCATCTTCGCGTCGTACAGGAAATCGCGGTGCAGACGCCACGCGTCGTTGAACATCTGCTTCCATTCCAGGCGCGGGTTCGACACAAACGTCCAGTCGTCGACTTTTACTTTCGCCTTCGACAGGTCGGACGGCAGCTTGGCGCCCGCCTCGATCACCAGCATTTCGCCCGGTCCGGTGGCCGCTGCGCTGGTTGCTGTCCTGTAATACAAATGCTTTTTATCCTGTGCCAGGTCGAATTCGCGCACATTGGCCACCAGCAGTTCCGGCTTGGAGCCGGCATTGCCTATGGCCAGGGTTTTCAGGCTGAACTTGTTCTCGCCGCTGTCGCGCTCGAGGAAATACAGGCGCTTGTCATCGATGGCCAGCGCACTGTAATTGCCGGCCGCCAGCGGCACTTCATACAGGCGCTCGGCCAGCCCCTTGAAGACGACGTCCGGCAGGGCGGCCGGCGTTTTCTTCACGGCCGACTTGCCACCCGCCTTTTCCAATGCCTTTTCCGCCGCCGATTCGGCCGCCTTTTCATCATCCGTCTCGGCCGGTTTCACTCCCGGGCGGCTCAGCTCATCGTCGGGCTGGAACGGAAAACGGTTGCCCGGCTGCAGCGCCAGCGCATACACGCCGATGCGCTTGTCGAACACGGGGCCCATGTTGCGATCGCCCCAGGGCGAGCCATTGGCCAGCTGAAAATTGCGCGCCGACATGAAATACAGCCAGCGCCCGTCCGGCGAAAACACGGGCGAGCCGGAGGTATAGCGGTCGCTGGTGACGAACTGCAGCTGCTTCGATGCCAGGTTGTACAAGCCGATCTGCTCGCGCTGCTCGTTGCTGGCCACGCGCACGATGGCCAGGTTGCGGCTGTCGGGCGACCATTGCACTTCGTCGTGCTTGTCCACGCCCGCCTTGCCCGCATCGTCGATCAGCTGATTGCCCCTGGTCGCCAGGTCCAGCAGCCAGAAACGGCCCTTCTTGTCCGTGTGCGCCAGCCAACGCCCGTCCGGCGACGGATACAGCTTCCAGCGGTGATTATCTCCCTGCGTCGTCAGCTGCTCGCCCTTGCCCGAGCCGTCGGCCGCGTACTTCCAGATTTCGTTTTCTCCGCTCGTGTCGACGATGGCGAACACGGATTTCTCGTCGCTGGAAAAGACGGCATCGCGCGCCCGCGCCCCGTCGGGAATGGCGATGTCGACTCTGCGCAGGCGGCCCGTGCCGGCGATGCTGACCTTGCCGCGCGCCGTCAGGATGATGCGCTCGTCCTTGCCCGACAGCTGCACATTGCTCAAGGTGTCGAGCGGCGAGCGGATCTGGCGCGCGCGCTGCTGGTCGAAATCGGAGACAAGGCTGATCGGCAATGGCGATGAATCCGTCCCTGCGACCAGGTCCAGTACCTGCAGGTCTGCGCCCAATTGATACACAATCTTGCCGTCGCCCAGCTGCGCGTTGCGCACGTCCCACTGCGTGTGGCTGGTCAACGCGCGGCGGTCGGAGCCGTCGGGCAGCATGCTCCACAGGTTGTCGCTGCCGCCCTCGTCGCTGATGTAATACACGCGGCCCTGCCACCACATGGGGCGCTTGTTGTTGCCTGCCAACACAGCGGGCTCCGCGTGCATGCGTACGGCCTCGCCCTTGCCGTCGAGCTCATAGCGCCACAAGGTGGCATGCGCGCCGCCCCGGTAGTTGCGCACATTGTCATTCGTCATGGCCAGGCCGAAACGCGTGAAGAACAGGGTCTTGCCGGCGTCGTCGAGCACGGCGTCGTTGGCGTCGGCCACGGGAAACACGCGCCGCGTCTGTTTCACGGGATCGATGGCGGCGACGATGCGGCGCGAAGCGGGACCGTCCGTATTTTGCGTGCTGACCAGCACTTCGCCCTGCGCCGTCCAGCCCAGCACCAGCACGCCGCCATTGTCAAAGGAAATACGGCGCGGCAAGCCACCGGCCAGCGGCATCACATACGCTTCCTGCGCCCCCTCATAGGCGGCGGAAAACGCCAGCCACTGGCCGTCGCGAGAAATCGCCGCGTTCGTTTCATAGCCGGGATGCGTGGTCAGACGCTGGGCCGCGCCACCGCGCAGATTGCTTTTCCACAAATCGCCTTCGGCCGTGAAGACGACGGTATCGCCGCGCACGGCGGGAAAGCGGAAATAACTGCCGGCGGGCGCGGCAGCGGCGGCGTTGCCCAGCAAGCCGGCGGACAACAGGAGCAAGGAGAGATTGCGGGAAATTTTCATGTGGCATCCAGATAGCGGTCAGGTGGCATGGACATCATGTCGATACCGGACAGCAATTCTGGCATAACCGCGACCAAAGAAAACCTTCTTTATTGCCCACAAAAACGTAAAAAAACCCGCGCCACTTGCGTAGGGCGGGTTTTTTGACAAGAGCAGAAATGCGCTGAACGCCGAACAAAACCGTAGCGAGCGGCAGCGAGTTGCGGCCGAGAAGCGGAACTGTGCAAAGCACGGGGCCGCCGAGGCAGTGAGCATCGGAGGCCGCAAATCGCGACGCGCAGTAGGTTTGGTTCGGTGTTTTATTCCACTTCCACCGTTTCCGGTGCTGCCGTCGGTGCCGCGTCTGGCGGTTCCGGGAATTCCAGCAAGACCTGCTCCTTGTCGTCGAGGTCGACGGTGACCCGTCCGCCCGTGACCAGGCGGCCGAACAGCAGTTCGTCGGCCAGCGCCTTGCGGATCATGTCCTGGATCAAACGCGCCATCGGCCGCGCGCCCATCAGCGGATCGAAGCCCTTCTTGCCGAGGAAAGCACGCAGCTTCTCGGTAAATACGGCTTCGACCTTTTTCTCGTGCAACTGTTCTTCCAGTTGCATGAGGAACTTGTCGACCACGCGCAGGATGATGTCCTGGTCCAGCGCGCGGAAGCTGATGGTCGCGTCGATGCGGTTGCGGAACTCCGGCGTGAACATGCGCTTGATGTCGGCCATTTCGTCGCCCGCCTGCTTCGAATTCGTGAAGCCGATCGACGTCTTTTGCAAGCTTTCCGCGCCCGCATTCGTCGTCATGATGATGATCACGTTGCGGAAATCGGCTTTGCGGCCATTGTTGTCCGTCAAGGTGCCGTGATCCATGACTTGCAGCAGGATATTGAAAATGTCCGGATGGGCTTTTTCAATTTCATCGAGCAGCAAGACCGCATGCGGCTTCTTGGTGATCGCTTCCGTCAGCAAGCCGCCCTGGTCGAAACCAACGTAGCCCGGCGGCGCGCCGATCAGGCGGCTGACGGCGTGGCGTTCCATGTATTCCGACATGTCGAAACGGATCAGCTCGATGCCGAGGATGAAGGCCAATTGCTTGGCCACCTCGGTCTTGCCGACGCCGGTCGGACCGGAGAACAGGAAGGAGCCGATCGGCTTGTCCGTCTTGCCCAGGCCGGCACGGGCCATCTTGATGGCCGAGGCCAGCGCGTCGATGGCCGGATCTTGCCCGAACACGACATTGCGCAAGTCGCGGTCGATCGTCTGCAGCTTGCTGCGGTCGTCCTGGTTGACCGTTTGCGGCGGAATACGGGCGATCTTGGCGATGATGTCCTCGATCTCGGCCTTGCCGATGGTTTTCTTTTGCTTCGACTTCGGCAGGATGCGCTGCGCCGCGCCCGCTTCATCGATGACGTCGATCGCCTTGTCGGGCAGATGGCGGTCGTTGATGAAGCGCGCCGCCAGTTCGGCCGCCGTCGACAGGGCCGAGGCCGAGTATTTGACGCCATGGTGCTCTTCGAAGCGCGACTTGAGGCCGCGCAAGATCTGCACGGTTTGCTCGACGGTCGGCTCGTTGACGTCCACTTTCTGGAAGCGGCGGGAGAGCGCATGGTCTTTCTCGAACACGCCGCGGAATTCCGTGTACGTGGTCGCGCCGATGCATTTCAGCTGACCATTCGCCAGTGCCGGTTTCAGCAGGTTGGACGCGTCCAGCGTGCCGCCCGAGGCCGAGCCCGCACCGATGATGGTGTGGATCTCGTCGATGAACAGGATGCCGTTCGGATTGTCCTTCAACTGTTTCAGCACGGCTTTCAGGCGCTGCTCGAAGTCGCCGCGGTATTTGGTACCGGCCAGCAAGGCGCCCATGTCCAGCGAATACACGACGGCATTCTGCAGGATTTCCGGCACATCGCTTTGCGTGATGCGGTAAGCGAGGCCTTCGGCGATGGCCGTCTTGCCCACGCCCGCCTCGCCGACCAGCAGCGGATTGTTCTTGCGGCGGCGGCACAGGATCTGGATCACGCGGTCGACTTCTTCCTCGCGCCCGATCAGCGGGTCGATCTTGCCTTCGGCAGCGGCCTTGTTCAGGTTTTGCGTGAACTGGTCGAGCGGGCTTTCCTTCGGCTGGCCGTCGACGGGCGCTTCTTCCACGCCTTCGGAGGCTTTCGCGCTTTCCGTCGACTGGTCCTTGCGCACGCCGTGCGAAATGAAATTGACCACGTCCAGGCGCGTCACGCCCTGCTGGTGCAGGTAGTAGACCGCATGCGAATCCTTTTCGCCGAAGATGGCCACCAGCACATTGGCGCCCGTGACTTCCTTCTTGCCATTCGAGGCGGACTGCACGTGCATGATGGCGCGCTGAATCACGCGCTGGAAACCAAGCGTCGGCTGGGTGTCGACTTCGCCCGTGCCAGGCACGGTCGGCGTGTTATCGCCGATGAAATTGGTGAGGGTCTTGCGCAGGTCTTCTATATTGACCGCGCAGGCACGCAATACCTCGGCAGCGGAGGGATTGTCCAGCAGTGCCAGCAGTAAATGCTCAACCGTGATGAATTCGTGCCGTGCCTGCCGAGCTTCGACAAACGCCATGTGCAAACTTACTTCTAATTCCTGCGCAATCATACTTCCTCCATCACGCACTGCAGGGGGTGCCCCGCCTTGCGCGCATGCGTTAAAACGAACTCCACTTTGGTACACGCTATATCTTTAGAGAACACGCCGCACACTCCTTTGCCGTAGCGATGAACACTGAGCATGATTTGCGTCGCCGTTTCACGGTCCTTGTTGAAATACTCCTGAATGATGGCCACCACAAATTCCATCGGGGTGTAGTCGTCATTGAGCAAGGCTACCTGATAGAGCGGCGGCGGCTTCAGCACTTGCCGCTCCAGCAGGGTTTCTGAGTCGTGCTTGGTTGCCATACGCTTATTCTAATGCTTTCACAGTGGTTGTCATGCGCAATATCTACGCCTTTCCAATTGTTTTCAATCTTACGCGTTTTCTTAATAGTGCGCAGATGGCGACCTTGCTGTCAAAATCAAGAGTTGCTTTTTTGGTTGCCGTGAAGAATTTGGCAATATCGATGGAAAAGCGCTTGACTTCATTATTTATTCCGCCAACAATGCTGTATCGACTGTTGCAGTAATGTACAGCTTGATAAGAAGTGAGACGTCGAGGAGGGGGCAAGAAGCTTCTTGCTTTTATGGCTCGTGTGATTTGTTTTAATTTTGAAAGTTCTTTTTATGGCAACAGGTACAGTTAAGTGGTTCAATGATTCCAAAGGTTTTGGCTTCATCACTCCAGATGATGGCGGCGAAGATTTGTTTGCTCATTTCTCCGCAATCAACATGAACGGTTTCAAGACCCTCAAAGAAGGTCAAAAAGTTCAATTCGAAGTCACGCAAGGCCCTAAAGGCAAGCAAGCTTCCAACATCCAAGCAGCCTAAGCATCGCCGGCCCTCAGATGTGAAAAACCCCGTCTCCTGACGGGGTTTTTTTTCGCCCGCAGGGTGCGCAGCACCCCGCCCCCTGCTTATTACATGTGCTCGATCATCACGTCGCCGAAGCCGGAACACGACACTTGCGTCGCGCCTTCCATCAGGCGGGCGAAATCGTAGGTGACGCGCTTCGAGGCGATCGACTTTTGCATCGAAGAAATAATCAGGTCGGCCGCTTCCAGCCAGCCCATGTGGCGCAGCATCATTTCCGCCGACAGGATCAGGGAACCGGGGTTCACGTAATCCTTGCCCGCGTACTTCGGCGCCGTGCCGTGCGTCGCCTCGAACATGGCAACGGAATCGGACAGGTTGGCGCCTGGCGCGATGCCGATGCCGCCCACTTGCGCCGCCAGCGCGTCGGAAATGTAATCGCCGTTCAGATTCAGGGTCGCGATGACGCTGTATTCGGCTGGACGCAGCAAAATCTGTTGCAGGAACGCGTCAGCGATCGAATCCTTGACGATGATGTCGCGGCCCGTCTTCGGATTCTTGAACTTGCACCATGGGCCGCCATCGATCAGCTCGGCGCCGAATTCCTTTTGCGCCAGCGCATACGCCCAGTCGCGGAAACCGCCTTCCGTGTATTTCATGATGTTACCTTTGTGCACGATCGTCACGGAAGGCTTGTCATTGTCGATCGCGTACTGGATGGCCTTGCGCACGAGGCGCTCCGTGCCTTCGATGGACACGGGCTTGATGCCCAGGCCCGACGTGGCCGGGAAGCGGATTTTCGTCACGCCCATTTCATTGACGAGGAAATCCATCAGTTTCTTCGCTTCGGGCGAGCCCTGCTGGTATTCGATGCCGGCGTAGATATCTTCCGAGTTTTCGCGGAAAATCACCATGTCCGTCTTTTCCGGCTCTTTCACGGGCGATGGCACGCCCGTGAAGTAGCGCACGGGACGCAGGCAGACGTACAGGTCGAGCTGCTGGCGCAGGGCCACGTTCAGCGAGCGGATGCCGCCGCCGACGGGCGTCGTCAGCGGCCCCTTGATGGAGACCACGTAATCTTTCAGCACTTCCAGTGTTTCTTCCGGCAGCCACACATCGGGGCCGTACACATTCGTCGATTTCTCGCCCGCGTAGATTTCCATCCAGCTGATCTTGCGCGCGCCGCCGTAGGCCTTGGCCACGGCAGCGTCGATCACCTTGATCATGACCGGGCTGATATCGATGCCCGTGCCATCGCCTTCAATGAAGGGAACGATGGGATTATCTGGTACATTCAGCGAAAAATCAGCGTTGACGGTGATTTTTTGGCCGTCAGCAGGTACAGTGATATGTTGATACATCGTGATCTCCGAAGTGGGACACACCGCTGGCGGGTAACACTGGCCGGCGACGCGCTCTGCGGTTGCAGAGTTTACAAAAACAAGTCCGAACAGGGCGGCAATAACGCACTTTAGCAGGGAAAGAACAGCCGGGCCATCCGCAGCGCCAAAGAACCTCGTTGCCATATCGCCCATGTCTTCTATAAGACATAAGACTAACGTTTCACATTATGCACCAGTATCTTACAGGGCGCCACGCTTTTGCGGCGCCGACCAGCAGCCACCCTCGTTTGCATCAATTTATCCAGCATGCCACTCATTCTCTTCAATAAACCATTCCAGGTCCTGTGCCAGTTTTCGCCGCAGGAAGGCCGTACCACCCTGGCCGACCACCTCACCATTCCCGGCATCTACCCGGCCGGCCGGCTCGACGCCGACAGCGAAGGCTTGCTGCTGCTGACGGACGACGGCCGCCTGCAGCACGAGATCAGCCACCCGGACCGCAAGGAAGCGAAAACCTACCTGGTGCAGGTCGATGGCGTGCCCGACGCGGCCAGCCTGGCGCGCCTGCAGGCGCCGCTGGACTTGGGCGACTTCATCACCAAGCCGTGCAAGGCCGTGCGCATCGCCGAGCCCGACTGGCTGTGGCCGCGCAACCCGCCCATCCGCGCGCGCGCCGACAAGCCCACCTCTTGGCTGGCGATCACTTTAAAAGAAGGAAAAAACCGGCAAGTGCGGCGCATGACGGCGGCCGTCGGCCTGCCCACCCTGCGCCTGGTACGCAGCGCCATCGGCCCATTTTCTCTGGCCAGCCACCCGCTGATGCCCGGCGAATGGTGCGAAGTGCCGGCCGAGAACATTGGGAAAACGTGAACGGGACAAGAAAAAAGGTTTTCCTTGCTGAAATTTTTCCAATAAGCACTATTTATTTTTAGATAATGCATTAAAATCATCTTACCTTCACATGACGGAAAGGAAAGATGATGACAAAAGTAATATTCACGCTGGCCGCCTCCCTGCTTGCCGGCGCCGCACTGGCCCAGTCGGGCGCCCAGGTGCACGCTTCCGCCGCGACCGATGCCGTCAAGCCGCCACCCGCATCGGCAGCCAGCCAGGCTTCGGCCGCCACCGATGCCAGCAAGCCCGTGCCGCCGGCGTCGGCTTCCGTCAACGCCTCCGCCGCGACGGACGCGTCGCGCCTGATTCCCCAGGCGCGCAAGACGAAGCAGCCGGCCGCTGAAACAGGCAAGCCGGTGAAATAAAGGTCATTCCCGGGGTGACGGCAGCGACTATGTTGCTGTCACCCCACGCTTTTGGCGCGACCAGACCGCATGCTTGACCAGGCGGCCGCCAGCATGGCTTAATCGCCGCTTCGCAGCCACCCATCCCGTCCCATGAAAAATCCCCTTCTCCGTCTCTGCCTGCCCATCGCCCTGTTGTCTTGCGCCAGCATGGTCCAGGCGCAAACAAAAAGCGTGCAGCTGTCGGCCGGCATGCATTTGATCCAGGCGGAAGTGGCGGCGACAGAAGAGCAACGCGAACAGGGGTTGATGTACCGTGAAAAAATGCCGGCGAATGCGGGCATGCTGTTTGTCTTTGGCAATCCCTCGACGCAATGCATGTGGATGAAAAACACGCCGCTGCCCCTGTCGGTGGCCTTTATCGATGCCAGCGGCAAGATCGTCAACATCGAAGACATGCAGCCGCATACACTCGACAGCCATTGCTCCACGAAGACCGTGCCCGTGCGCTATGCGCTGGAAATGCACCTGGGCTGGTTCAAGCAAAAGAACATCAAGCCGGGCATGAGCATCGGCAACTTGCCAGCGCTGCGTTAGCCCGTGGCGGCCGGCAGCAAGGCGCTGCCGGAAAACGACTACCGCGGATGGCCGAAAAAGCATGCGCCACGCGAAAAAACCCGCCAGAATGAATCTGCGGGTTTTTGCTTTTCAACCAGTGCCAGCGTACCGGCACAGGCAAGGCCACCGTGGTGGCTTGCCTGCTGGCGAATATTAAGCGGACAGTGCTTTCAAAGCAGCTGCCAGACGGCTCTTATGGCGAGCTGCCTTGTTTTTGTGGATGATCTTCTTGTCAGCGATACGGTCGATGGTCGACACGGATGCTTGGAAGATTGCAGCAGCAGCTGCCTTGTCGCCGCCCTGGATCGCTTTGCGAGCAGCTTTGATAGCCGTGCGCAAGGTCGAACGTTGGGACGAATTGTGTGCGTTTTGCTTAACTGCTTGACGAGCGCGTTTGCGCGCTTGTGCGGTATTTGCCATGGAATTTCCTAAAACAGGGTCAAAGTGCGTTTGCAAACATTAGTGTTTGCCAACCGGTGCGTTCTGTGCGTCTGCCGAACCATGTGTGCCAAACCAGTGCCTGTCAAACATTAGTGTCTGCGTAACAGAATTCTGTACAGCCTTCGATTATAGCGATATTTTCAAGCGGGGGCAAATCAAAAAACCGTGTATCACGCCAAAAACACCTGAAAATGGGGCTGGCAAGGGCAAATGCGCAGCGAATCGGCAGCGTTTGTTACCATATTTTAAGCGTTTAACGGTACCGCGCCCGGCTATAATCTGCCCCCATGAACTTGCTTAAAACCCTCGCCGCCATTTCCAGCATGACCATGCTGTCCCGTGTAACCGGATTATTGCGCGAAAGCCTGTTCGCGCGCGCCTTTGGCGCCGGCGCCTACACGGACGCTTTCATTGTTGCCTTCCGCATCCCCAACCTGTTGCGCCGATTGTTTGCCGAGGGGGCGTTCTCGCAAGCCTTCGTGCCGATCTTGTCTGAATACAAGAACCAGCACGGCCAGGAAGCGAGCAAGCAATTGGCCGACCATGTGGCCACGACCCTCGTCTGGGCCACCCTGCTCGTGTCCGCCATCGGCATCGTCGGCGCACCGTGGTTCGTCTACGTGATCGCCACGGGCCTGTCCAAGGACCCGGGCGCCTTCGACGCGGCCGTGTGGATGACGCGGCTGATGTTCCCTTATATTACCTGCATGTCGTTCGTGGCCCTGGCCGGCGGCATCTTGAATACCTGGCGCGAATTCAAGATTCCCGCGTTCACGCCAGTGCTGCTGAACCTGTCCTTCATCGCCGCCTCGCTGTTCCTCGCGCCATACTTGAAACAGCCGATCTACGCCATGGCCATCGCCGTGTTCGCCGGCGGCCTGCTGCAGGTGGCCATCCAGATTCCCGCGCTGATCAAGATCGGCATGCTGCCGCGGCTGTCGATCAATCCCGCCATCGGCCTGTCCGACGGCGGCGTGCGCCGCGTGCTGAAAAAGATGGGACCGGCCGTGTTCGCCGTCTCGGCCGCCCAGATCAGCCTGATGATCAACACGAGCATCGCCTCGCGCCTGGCCGAAGGCAGCATTTCCTGGCTGTCGTATGCGGACCGCCTGATGGAGTTCCCGACCGCCATGCTGGGCGTGGCCCTGGGCACCATCTTGCTGCCCAGCCTGTCGAAAGCGAACGTGGATGGCGACAAGACGGAATACTCCGCCTTGCTGGACTGGGGCTTGCGTTTGACTTTCCTGCTGGCCCTGCCGGCCGCCGTCGGCATGGCGACCCTGGCCACGCCGCTGATCGCGACATTGTTTCACTACGGCAAGTTCACGGCCGAATCCGTGACCATGTCGACGCAGCCGCTGGTGGCCTACAGCCTGGGCCTGATCGGCATCATCCTGGTGAAAACCCTGGCGCCCGCCTTCTATGCGCGCCAGGACATCCGCACACCCGTGAAAATCGCCATCGGCGTGCTGATCGCCACGCAGCTGATGAATCTGCTGTTCGTGCCCTATATCGCCGTGGCCGGCCTGGCCCTGTCGATCGGCCTGGGCGCCTGCCTGAATGCCAGTTTCCTGTACTGGGGCTTGCGCAAGCGCGGCATCTACCAGCCGAAACCGGGCTGGGCCAAATTCTTCGCGCGCCTGCTGCCGGCACTCGTCGTGATGGGCGGCGTGGCGTATGCTGGCGCCATGCGCATCGACTGGATCGCCATGCAAGCCCATCCGCTGCTGCGGGCCGGTGCGCTGGCCCTGGTGGTGGCCGTGTGCGGCGTGGCGTACTTTGCCACCTTGTTCCTCGTTGGCTTCCGCTTCCGCGACTTCAAGCGCCACGCGTGACAAGCTGCGCAGGACGTTGTTGCCGGCGTCTCGCCGTACTAGCGTACTGTCTTCGACTTGGCGCCTAGTCCTGCGCAGCTTGCCCAGATTGCGCAGGACGTTGATGCTGGCGTCTCGCGTACTCGCGTACTGTCTTCGACTTGGCGCCTGGTCCTGCGCAGCTTGTCCAGATTGCGCAGGATGTTGTTGCCGGCGTCTCGCGCACTCGCGGTACTGTCTCCGACTTGGCGCCTGGTCCTGCGCAGCTTGTCCAGATTGCGCAGGATGTTGTTGCCGGCGTCTCGCGCACTCGCGGTACTGTCTCCGACTTGGCGCCTGGTCCTGCGCGGCTTGTCCAGATTGCGCAGGATGTTGATGCCGGCGTCTCGCCGTACTCGCGTACTGTCTTCGACTTGGCACCTGGGCCTGCGCAGCTTGTCCCGATTGCGCAGGATGTTGTTGCAGGCGTACTGCCTTGCACAAATGATCCAGACGAAAAAAAACCCGCCG
Source organism: Janthinobacterium sp. BJB304 (assembly GCF_002735765.1). Lineage (NCBI taxonomy): Bacteria > Pseudomonadati > Pseudomonadota > Betaproteobacteria > Burkholderiales > Oxalobacteraceae > Janthinobacterium > Janthinobacterium sp. BJB304. The sequence continues at coordinate 158,327 of NZ_PDZN01000014.1, read as the reverse complement.
GAGCGGGTTTTTTTCATTGCAGCGAAAGCTTAAGCAGCTTTCTTGGCGCGGCGGCGTGCCACGGCGCCAACCAATGCCAGGCCGCCCAGCAGCATGCCATAGGTTTCTGGTTCTGGTACTGGCAGGGCCGAAACCGTGCCTACGTACTGCACATTTTTCACCAGGGTCAGACCCGTGACTTGCACCGTGTAGGTGCCTGCAGCCAATTCGCCTGCCCAGCTCAGATTCTGGATACCGCTAGCCGTGCTCTTGGCCAGATCGCCATAGCCGACCAGGGTAGCTGCGAAATCCTTGATCGCGCCGTTAGCAACGGAAAACGTTTGCAGTGCACCGAACGAGGTCGACGATGGAGCCAGCAACTGGAAGGTCCACGAATCATTGATCTGCGAATTGATCGCGAACTTGGTCGTGAAAGCCGACAGGGTATCGGAACCGGTTGGGTCCAGAATGCCCAGGTCGTAGGTTGCTGCCGACGCGCTGAACGATGCTGCTGCCATGATGCCTGCAGCGATAAATTTCAATTTCATAGCTTATCCCTTAAAAAGTAATTTATGGCTGCAATGCGCAGGCCACCAATAGTTTATTAGTACCGGAAGTACTGAACAGAATGGTAACATAATTGCATTGAATTACTTATAAATTTTTTATCTAAGTTTCACCACTGATAACTATTTTCAAAATGAACTATTTGCCGGCATCTATGAATTTCCAAGGAAAAATAGTTACCGACACATACATTTATTTTTCGCATGTTTTAAGGTAAAAACATCTATTCGGCAGTGTTTTCAGGGGAATTTTGCGGCTCAAGCTGTTCATTTGGCTCTGGTGGCGTTTGTTCTTGCGGTGGGGTAACAGGGCGAAAAAACAACGGTGACGCGGGCAAGGCGGGCGCGATGCCGTCCTCATCACTCGCTGGCACAGCTGCCGGTCCCGCAGACGGCACGGATGACACCCGTGCATCGACCATGAAGCGCCATTCCGAGAAATGTGCCTTGCCTTCGAAGCCGGCAAACCGGGCCTCGAAGTTGCCAACCTTTAATGGCGCAGCCTGGGACAGGCTGTACACGCCGATGATGCCGTTGCTGCCCGGCTGATACAGCAAGCCCCACTCGGCGCGACCCGTGACGGGGTCGACAAACAACTTGCGCAGGTGCCGGCGCAGCTGGGGCGTACGGGGATCGCGCAGCAAGGCGGCCAGGGTCGGCGGCTGTTGCGGCTGGCCCGGCGGCGTGGCCGCCGCATAACTGTACAGGGCGTCTGAAAACTGCGCGCCGATATCGAGCAATTCCTGCTCGGCCGCCTGGCGCTGCAGCAAGGAGCCCATCTTCAGCCCGGCCGCCCCTACCAGGCCCAGAATAGCCACCAGAATGATCAGGCCCAGGTAGGTAAAACCGCGCTGGCGGCGCGCAGAACGGTACATGGCCGCTACCAGTCGGCGAACGGCGTGCCGCTGCGGTCCTTGCCGGGCGCGCCGCTTTTCACGTCATACACCTGGCCCGGCGTGTCGTCCGGTGGCGGCACGATCAGCCAGCTGCTGTCGCTCTCCGTGATGGGATCGATGGGCATGGCGCGCAGGTATTTCTTGTCCACCAGTTGCTCCAGCGAATCGGGGTAGCGCCCCGTATCGCCGTGGAACTGGTCGATGGTGGTGCGCAGGTTGCGCAAGTTATCCGCCAGCACGGTTTCCTTCGCCTTGTCGAGACTGGGAAAGTAGCGCGGCACGGCCAGGGTCAGCAGCAGCGCCACGATGCCGAGCACCACCAGCAATTCGATCAGGGTAAAGCCGCGCCTGCGGCGTGGGGTGTTTTCAGCGGGCATGGTTCACCATAGACGGTAAGGCACGTTGTTCAAGCCCGTCTTGCCGGACGTGCAATACACATCGTAGACATCGTCGCCCTCGCGCGGCTCGGCCGCTTCGCTGGCGTAGCTGCGCTTGCCCCACGTTTGCGCGTCGCTCAGACCAGCGTCGCCGTTGAACGGGTCGCGCGGCACGCGGCGCAGGAAAAACAGTTTGCTGCGCTTCGGGTTGCGCTGGTCCGGCACGCCTTCGACCAGCAGTTCCAGGCTTTTCGGATAACCGCTGGCGTCGGGAGCGCGCAGGATGCGGCCTTCGTCGCCAGCCCGTTTATAGGCGTCGAGCCCCTGGCGGATGTCGCGCAGCGCGCGCCGCAATTCCTGCTCCTGGCGCCGCTGCACCGTCACCTGCGTGACGGGGATCACCAGGGTGGCCAGCACGCCCAGGATGGCCAGGGTCACCAGCAGTTCGATCAGGGTGAAGCCGCCCTGCGCACGCGTCACGCTCATTTGGCGGGCGGCGGCACCACCGGCACCGGCTGGCTCGACGACAGGGGCAAGGGTGCCGCCTGCAGCGGTACGGGCTGGCCCGACGATATCGGCAAAGGCGACGCGGCCGGCTCGGGCGACGGCGCCACTTCCGGCGCCGCCACGCTCTGCGGCAAGGTCGATGGCACCTGGCCCGGCGTCATCATCGGCTGCGCCGGCGCCGGCTGCATGCCGACGGCCGACGGGCCGGAACGCACGATGACCGTGCCCGGCATCTGCGTGGGCGCGTTGGCCGCCATGTCGGGACGGCGGCGGAAGCTGCCTTCCGTGCCGGCCGAGAATTCCGATTCCTTCGCTTCCGGACGCTGCACGGTGCGCACCAGGTGCGGCGTGATCGACAGCACGATTTCCGTCTTCTGGCTGTCGTCCTTGCTGCTGCCGAACAGCCGTCCCAGCACGGGTATGTCGCCCAGGCCCGGCACCTTGTTGCCCGAGCTGCGCTCTTCATTGTTGATCAGGCCAGCCAGCACCTGGTTTTCGCCATCCTTCAGTTGCAGCATGGTCGAGGCCTGGCGCGTGCCGATCTGGTACAGGGTCGAGCCGCTGCGGGTGGTGGTGGCCGCCCCCAGGTTGCTCACTTCGAGCGAGATGCGGATGCCTACCTCATTGTTCAAATAGATGGTCGGCTCGGCGTTCACCGTCAGGCCCACGTCCAGGTAGCTGATCGACTCGGAAGCGAAGCCGCCCGTGCCCGGCGAAATCGTAGTGGTCACCACGGGCACCCTGTCGCCGATGACGAACTTCGCCTTTTCCCGGTTGCGCACGCGGATGCGCGGATTGGCCAGGATATTCGCGTCGCCATCCGTCTTCTTGGCATTCGCCGTCACGGACAGGTCACTCACGCCGATGGTGCGCTGGTTCAGGTTATTCAGGTCGTTGATGGTCAGCCCCACGCCGCCCGAGGTGGAAAGTGGCGTCAGGGTCAGGCTCGATGGCCAGGCCACGCCCAGTTCCATCAGGCGGCTGCGCTTGACTTCGAGGATTTCCAGTTCCAGCACCACTTCCGCCTCGGGCACGTCCTGCAGCGCGATCAGGCGCTCGGCCAGGCGGATCGCCTCGGGCGTGTCGCGCACGATGACGAGGTTGAGCTTTTCATCGGCCACCACGTCGCGCGTCTTCAAAATCGTCTTGAGCGTGTTGGCCACCTGCTTGGCATCCGCGTTCGCCAGGAAGAAGGTTTTCACCAGCACTTCCTGGTACTCCTTCAATTTTGCCGCCACGTTCGGGTAGATCAAAATCGTGTTCGCATCCATCACCTGCTGCTCCAGCTGGTTCGTCACCAGCAGGAAGTAGACGGCCGATTCCACCGTGCTGTTTTTCAGGAAGATCGAGGTTTTCGCGTCCGCCTTGACGTCCTTGTCGAAGACGAAATTGAGGCCTGAGCGGCGCGCGATCAGCTCGAACACCTGTTTTAACGGCGCGTCGCGGAACTCGATCGTGATCGGCTGCTTGTACGATTTGGCCAGGCCCGATTCGGCCACGGGCGGCGCCGTTTTTTCATCGACCTCGCGCAGCAGCGCGCGCGCGCCGGCGTGATTCGGCTGCTCCGTGAGGATGGCGTTCAGGCGCTGGCGCGCGGGGTCGTAGCGCTTGGCGTCGAGATCCTTCTGCGCTTCGGCCAGCAGCTTGCCCTGGCGCTGCTCGCGTTCGAGCGCGCGCAAGCCGCTGCTGGCGCGTTCGTTCTGCGCATCGATTTCCAGCACGCTCATGAAGGAGGTGCGCGCCAGGTCGCCTTGTCCCGCCTGCGCCTGGCGCTCGGCCTGCTGCAAGCGGCTGCTGGTCGCCCGTTCGCGCGCCTGCAGATACGCGCTGCGGTATTGCGCGTTGCCGGGGTCCTGCTGCAGCGCCTCCTGCAGTTTTTGCAGGCCGGCCGGGATCTGATCTTGCGCAATCAGCTCGCGCCCGTCGCGGTAAGCTTGCTGCCCCGCGCAGCCGGACAGCAGCACCAGCAACGCCAGCAAAGGCGCCGGTGAAAAGGAACGAGACATCACTCGAGTACTCCAATGTTGAGCTGCTGAACCTGGTTCAACGGCAGATAGGTGAGCGTCATGACGGGCGGCGCGATCGTCACGACCTTGTAGGCGCCATCGATGACGGTATTGGCGCGCACGATATACGTCTTGTCGGCGCGCGACAAAAACACTTCCCAGGCGCCGTCGGCGGCCGCCTTGCCCAGGTAGACGAAGGGCAGCGGCGGCGCCGTCGGCGGCGGTGGCGGCGGCGCAGCCGTCACCGCCATTTTCGGCGGCGGCGGATTCCAGTTCTGGCTCTGGAAGACAGCGCCGGCGCCGCCAAAGGTGTCGCCATCCTCGCCCGCCACTTCGCTGCGCGGCAGCAGGGCCAGGATGGCCGGCTGCGCTGCCTCCGCTTTGCCGGCCGGCTTACGCGCGGGCGCGACGGCCCGCTCCACCGCCTCGGCCACGTCGGCCACGGGCTGGCGCTCGCCGAACAGCAGCAAGGCGCCCGCGCCCAGCACGCCGGCCAGCATGAGCCAATGGCGCGGGGTCATGGTGTTTCTCCCGCAACGCCAGGCGTATCGCTCAGATAGAAGGTCAGGCGCAGGCGCGCCTCGAGTTGCGTATCGGCGATCTGCTCGCGGCGAAAACTCAGTTCGTCGAGCGAGGCAAAGGGGACGGCGCGCAGCGCCTGCAGCGCGAACTGCCACACGGCCGCGTAACTGCCCTTCAGCGGCAAGGTCACCTGCCAGGTGGCGACACGGCTGGCCTTGTCGTAACCGCTCTTGTATTCGCCCTGCGTCAGCAGCAAGCCGTTTTTCGCGGCCAGGTCGAACAGCTGCTTGACCTGCTGCTCCGCGTGGCGCTGCTGCCCCAGGGCGGCATAAAAACGGGCCAGGTTCTCGCTGGCCGTCGCCGGCGGCGCCAGGGCCGCCACGGCCAGCGCTGGCTGCGGCAAGGGCCGCGCTTCCAGCCGCGCCGCCACGGCGCGCTGCTGCCAGGCCCATGCCCAGGCGGCAATCCCCAGTGCGAGCAGAAGCACGGCCAGGCAGGCGGGCACGCCCAGGCGACGCAGCAGCAGTTGCGCGCGCAGGCGCAAGATATTGATATCGATGGCCATCATGGCGTACCCCACTGCGCTTGAAGCTGGAAGCGCAAGGGTTTGTTCGGATCGAGCGCGTTGATTTCATGGCGCAGCAGCTGCACGCGGGAGCCGAACAGCTCCTGCTGCTTCAATTGCGCGATGTAGGCCACCATGGCGTCGCTGCCGGTGGTTTCGGCCGTGATCTTCAGCACGCGCTTGCGCGCGTCCGGCTCCAGCGCCAGCAGCGCGATGGCGGGCGGCGTGGCGCTGGCCAGCGCATCCTGCAGGTCGCGCCACGGCAGGTTCAATTGCAGGATGGCCGCATTCACGGCCGCCGCCTGCGCCGGTGCGATGGCCATTTGCGGCGCAGGCGCCGGGCCCAGCGTGGCGGCCAGCACGCGTTGCTGCGCGCGCTGCAACTGCCCCTCGCGCAGCTGCTGGCGCTGCAGCGCAGCGCTGCCGCTGTACGCCGCCGTGACGACCAGCACCATGCCCAGCGCCCCCGTGCCCCATGCCCAGACGGGCACGCGGTGCAGGCTGCGGCGCCAATTCGGCGGCGCGAAATCGATATCGAGACGCGTCATGCCACGCCTCCGCTGCAGGCCAGCCGACCGGCCGGCGACAAGGCGCCTTCCCCGTCCGGCGTGGAAAAAACCTGGCAGTGGAACTCTTTTGTCGGTGTCAGCCATGCGGGCGGCGGCGCGCCGCACAGCTGCAGCAGCGCCGGCGCGGTCACGCCTTGCAGCAGCGCCTCGCGCGCCAGCGTCTGCACCAGCCAGTCCCTGCCGGCACCAGCCGGCACGGGCAGCGCACGCACGGCGCACAGGCGGCCATCGTGCCGCACGCCCAGGGTCAAGGCGTTTTCCTGCAACTGGCCGAACCAGGCGCCCGGTTTCAATGCGCCGTGCCAGCGGTTCCAGTGGCGCGCGAATTGCGGCGTAATAAAAATCAGAGCCAGCTTGCGGTCGGCCGCCACGCGCGTCAGCTGCGCCAGCAACGCACGGGGCACGGCGCAGAAAAACGGCACGCGCGCATCCCAGGCACTGCTGCTGTGCCACAGGCCGGGCGCATCGCCATACAGCGACTGGAAGCGCAGCGCGGCGGCCGCCTCGATGTCGGCCAGACGCGCGGCGCCCTGCGGCAGGTCCACCTGCCACAGGCGCGCCAAAGCGTCGTCGAGCACCACGGACAGGGGCCAGCCCGCGTATTGGTCCGTCGGCAGCAGCCGCTCCAGCAACTGCGCCAGCGCCTGGCCCAGGGCGGAAAAATCGCCATGCAGGCCATGAGTGACGTCCGACACATACGCGGTTTCGCCCAACGGCGTCCAGGCGGGCGCGCGCCAGCGGCTGCCGCGCCACAAGCTCAAGCCATCCGCCGCCACGCCCAGGCGCAATGCCTGTCCAAATCTTCCAAATCTCAACTTCGCAAAACCGCTACGCATGCAGGGTGACCCTCTTGATTTCCGTGATGGTGGTGGCGCCCCGCTTGACCAGTTCCAGCGCCGCCAGGCGCAAGCTGCGCGTGCCGTTCGCATACGCGGCCGCCTTGATCTGGCGGATCGGTTTTTTATCGACGATCAGTTCGCGGATTTCATCGGTCAGCACGAGAATCTCGGCGATCGAGCGGCGTCCCTTGTAGCCCGTTCCGCGGCAGTCGCCGCAGCCCTTGCCCTGCTTGAATTCATAGCCTGCCACGTCGGCGCGCGCCAGGCCCACGCTGGCCAGCTCCGCGTCGTCGGGCGTGTACTCCGCCGCGCAATGGGGGCAGTTGGTGCGGATCAGGCGCTGTGCCCAGATGCCGTTCAAGGCCGAGACGAAGGCATACGGATCGATGCCCATGTGCGTAAAGCGGCCAAACACGTCGAACACATTATTCGCATGCACGGTGGTGAGCACCAGATGGCCCGTGAGGGCCGATTGCACGGCGATTTCCGCCGTCTCGCGGTCGCGGATCTCGCCCACCATGATTTTATCGGGGTCGTGGCGCAGGATCGAGCGCAAGCCCTTGGCGAAAGTCAGCCCCTTCTTTTCATTCACGGGGATTTGCAGGATGCCGGGCAGCTGGTATTCGACGGGGTCCTCGATGGTGATGATCTTTTCGCGCCCGTTATGGATTTCCGTCAGCGCCGCATACAGGGTCGTCGTCTTGCCCGAGCCCGTGGGACCGGTGACGAGCAGCATGCCATAGGCTTCCTGGGCCAGCGCGCGCAGGGCTTCGAGCGAGGGCGCGTCAAAGCCCAGCGCTTCCAGGGTCAGCGCGCCGTAGGCCTCGATCATGGCGCGCTTGTCGAGGATGCGGATGACGGCGTCCTCGCCATGGATGCTGGGCATGATGGAGACGCGCAAATCGATTTCGCGCCGGCCCGCCTCGACGCGGAAGCTGCCATCCTGCGGCACGCGGCGCTCGGCGATATCGAGTTCGGCCAGCACTTTCAGGCGCGAGATGATGTGCTCGGCCACTTCGATGCCGTTGACGGACGTGGCGTGATCAAGCACGCCGTCGACGCGGTACTTGACGGCCAGGCCGCCGGCCGTGCTTTCCAGGTGGATGTCGGAAGCGCCCGCCTTCAGGGCGTCATATAAAGTCGAGTTGACCAGCTTGACGGCGGGGCTGGCCGCTTCCGACACGCTGGCGAAGGACAGCACGGCCGCCGTCTTGCCGTCGCGCCGCGCATCGTTCGCCGCGCCGGGCAGCAGGCTGTCGACGGCGCGCGCCGATTCTTCCTGCTTCGACAGGTAGGCGCCGATGTCGGCCTGCAGCGCCAGGCGCACGTCCAACACGCCCTGCCCCGCGCGCGCGCCGAGCCAGGTTTGCAGGTCGAGGTCGAACGGGTCGGCGATCACGCCCAGCAGCTGACCGTCGGCGGCGCGCAGCAGCACGCTGTGGCGCGCCAGTGCCTGCGACAGGGGCAGCACATCGAAGGCGGGAGACAAGGCAAGCATGTCGGCCGTTTCCAGCACGTCCAGGCCGAACGGGCGCGCCAGTGCGCGCACCACGGCACGCGCCTCGATGCCGCTCAGTTCCTGCAATTCCTCGACCAGGCTGCGCTTCGATTGCCGGCTCAGCATGCGCGCGCGCTGCAGCAGCGCAGGGTCGATGGCCGCGATGGCCGCGGTGGATTCGGCTGCGCTCTGCATCATGAAATATCGCCGGCAAGGTCAAAGATGGGCATGTACAGCAGGATCACGATGGCGCCCACGACGAGGCCGATGGCGGCCATCAGCAAGGGTTCGAAGGTGCGCGTAAAACGGTCGATCCAGCGGCTGATTTCGCCGTCGTAAAAGGCGGCCGACTGCGTCAGCATGGGCCCCATGTCGCCCGTGCGCTCGCCCACGCGCAGCATGCGCAGGGAAATCGGCGTCGTCAATTGATGCTGCTCGAAGGCGGACGACAGCGGCTGGCCCGCCTCGATGGCGCCGCGCGCGCCTTGCAAGGAGGCCTGCATGCCCGGCGAGACCATCGCTTGCACGGTGGCAATCGCCTGCACGATGGTAATGCCCCCTTCGGCCAGCATGCCCAGGGTCAGGTACAGGCGCGACAGTTCATAGATGCGCACGCGCTCGCCGATGCCGGGCAGTTTCGCCAGCAGGCGCGCCACGCCGCCATGGCGCAGCGCGCGCCGCACGGCAGTGAACACGCCGCTGCCCGTGATCAGCAGTCCGAGCAACAGCAGCACGCCATGCTGCGTGACGAACTGGCCCCAGCTAAGCATCACTTGCGACATCCACGGCAGATTGCGCCCGGCGCCCTGGTAGACCTCGGCGAAACGGGGCACCACATAGCTGATCAGAAAGGCGCTGACGCCGCCGCCCACGGCCAGCAAAATAGTCGGATAGATGGCGGCGCTGACGATCTTGCCACGCACCGTATCGATGCGCTGCTGGTAGTCGATGTAGCGCGACAGCGCGCGCGGCAAGTCGCTCGTGCCCTCGGCCGCCTTGACGATGCCGATATACAAGGGGGGAAACAGTTCGGCCTGCTCTGCCAGCACGGCGGAAAAGCGCTTGCCTTCGCGCAAGCCTTCCAGCAGACGCGTGAGCACGCTGCGCGTGGCCGGCGACGCTTCCTTTTCCAGCAAGGCTTCCAGCGCTTCGACGATGCCCAGGCCGGCTTGCAGCAGCGCCAGCAATTCCTGACTGAACAGCAGCAGGGGCAAGGCCCGCGCGCGCTGGCGCCCGGCCGCGCTGAACGGCGTGGCCCGCACGGGGCGGATGGCGCTGACGAACAGGCCGCGCGCCTCTGCCTGGCGGCGCGCGTCCGCCTCGTCGCGGCCGTCGATCACGCACGTATGCAAGGTAGCTACGGCCTGGTCCGTGGAAAGCGCGCGTACTTCAAACTGCATGATGGCTTGTCCGTAGGAAAAAGAATGGCGCTGGCGTTATTGCGAGCTGATGTCGGCGTTTTCGCCGCTGCCGCCGGGCTGGCCATCCTTGCCCATCGAGACGATGTCATATTCGCCCTTGCTGCCCGGTGCGCGGTATTGATACGCATGGCCCCACGGGTCGAGCGGCACGGCTTTTTTCAGGTAGGGGCCATTCCAGCGCGTGCCGGCGGCGGGCGGCGCGGCCAGCAGCGCGGCCAGGCCCTCTTCCGTGGTCGGATAGCGTCCCACGTCGAGGCGGTAGGTGTCGAGCGATTTTTCAAACGCCTCGATCTGCGCCTTGGCCACCGTCACTTCGGATTTGCCCAGCTGGGCGAAATACTTGGGGCCGACATACGCGGCCAGCAAGCCGATGATCACGATGACCACCAGCAGTTCGAGCAAGGTAAAGCCGCGCGCATGGCGCGTTGCCGCAAGGTTCTGCCTGTGTGCTGCATGCATCCGGTAACTCCTTATTGCCTACCTTCAATACATTGCGTCGCTGTGCGCGGCGGATGACCACGCACGGGCGACACGCGCTTGCCTGATGCTTATCAGCCTACCATGCCGGTTATGGTTAATACAATCTTTTCTTTGCTCTGTGAACAACAAATTCCTGCGGAAACCATCCAGTGTGTACGAAAGGGCCACGGCGCCGCGCACGCCTGACTGGCTAGTCAATTATTCAACTATTTTCAATGCAGAAACTATCTACTTTTGGTTGTCAAACCATAGTAAATGATGAATTTTATTCATTCATTATTTGTAACTTTCAAATTAAATTTGAAAGAATATCAAACAATGCAATTGCCTCTTTTGCTATAGTAAAAATCAATTTTCTACGCATGGGTCCGCATTGGTCCTATCCGCCGGCCGCGCAGGAGAGAGCATCCAAGACAGCATCCAAGACGCAAAACATATTGCATCCGACATAATCACCAAGGGAAAATTCATGACTCGTATTGTGCATTCGAAGGCAACTGCCGCAGCAAGTCCTTTCTCGGCCAAGCAGTGGACTGGCGCCGCCATCCTGGCCCTGTCCGCCGCCTGGGCTCCCGCCGCCGTCGCGGACGTGATCAACTTCGATAATCTCGACAGCCAGTTCGTCGGCCACGGCGACTCGCTGGAATTCAAAAATTTCCTGCTGACGGGCGCCTCGAATGTGCAGGGCGCCAATTATGGCGACCTGGTCGGCGCCGTGTTCGACGGCACGGACCCGGCCGCCTGCGGCATGGCGTGCCCGACCAACAATACGAGCAATTACTATGCGGCCCTCAACGACGGCATCGTCTACCTGGACCCGCTGAAGACGGGCGGCAGCGTCAGCCTGCAAGGTTTCGATGCCAGCTTCATCGGCTATGCGCAGGGCGTCACCTATCCGGCCGTGGCCGGCCTGCTGCGCGTGCAAGGCTTCTATGCGGACGGCTCTTACATGTATGAAACGTACCAGCTGGGCGGCCCGCTCGGCGGCAACTTCCAGTTCCAGCGCTACAACACCAGCGCCAACTTCGGCAGCCAGCAGTTCGCCTCGCTGGCCTTCTTCGGTTTCACTTGCAACACGGCCGGCAGTTGCAACGCCTTCAGCAGCAACAAGGGCCAGTTTGCGCTCGACAACATCGTCGCCTCGGTACCGGAGCCATCGACCTACGCGATGATGCTGCTGGGCCTGGCAGGCATCGGTTTCGTGGCGCGCCGCCGCCAGCAAGCCTGATTTATCCCTTTCGATTCCCGCTACCGTCACCAGGAACCCCGACATGACATTCCGTCCCGCCTTGCGTCCCATTTCGCTCGCCGTGCTGAGCCTGTTTGCCAGCCTCAGCTTCCAGGCCCACGCCGACGAGCTGCGCCGCCCCTACATCGTGCAACTGACCGACAAACCGATCGCCTCCTACACCGGCTCGGTGGAAGGCCTGAGCGCCACCCAGCCTGCCGCCGGCGGCCGCCTCGACCTGGCCAGCGCGCAAGTGCAGCTGTATGGCGACTACCTTGAGCAGAAACAGGCCCGGGTACAAGCCCTCGTCGCCGCCGCGCCCGTGCAATACCAGTACAAGATCGTCCTCAACGGCTTTTCCGCGCTGCTGACGGACGCCGAAGTGCGCCAGCTGCAAGCGAGCGGCGAAGTGGCCAGCATCGCCCCCGACGAGCCGCGCGCCCTGCAGACGAACTACACGCCCACCTTCCTGGGCCTGGACCAGCCGGGCGGCCTGTGGAGCCAGCTGGGCGGCAAGCAGCATGCGGGCGAAGACATCATCATCGGCATCGTCGATGGCGGCGTGTGGCCGGAAAACCTGTCGTATGCGGACAAGGTCGACGCCAACGGCGCACCGACCTTCGATCCGAACGCCACACTGGCCTACGGCGCTCCGCCGGCCGCCTGGAAAGGCAGCTGCCAGACGGGCGAAGGCTTTACGCAAGACCATTGCAACAACAAGCTGCTCGGCGCGCAGTATTTCAACGCCGTGCGCCTGACCGAGACGGACAAGATCCAGCACTGGAGCGAATACACCTCGCCGCGCGATTCCATCGGCGACCCGAATGGCGAAGGCGGCCACGGCACGCATACCTCATCCACCGCGGGCGGCAATGCGGGCGTGCCCGTCACCGTCGGCGGTTCGCCGCTGGGCGCCATTTCCGGCGTGGCGCCGCGCGCCCGCCTGTCCGTCTACAAGGTGTGCTGGTCGTACAACCTGGCCACCCAGCCGACCGGCGCGAAAAACGGCTGCTACGGCGGCGACAGCGTGGCGGCGATCGAAAAAGCCGTACAGGACGGCGTACACGTGATCAATTACTCGATCAGCGGCGGCGGCACCGTCAACGACCCGGTCGAGCAAGCGTTCCTGCACGCGTCGAACGCGGGCGTCTTCGTTGCCGCGTCCGCCGGCAATGCGGGGCCAGCCAATACCGTGGCCCACGTCAGCCCATGGATCACCACCGTGGCCGCTTCGACGCACAACCGCGCCAACCAGGCCAAAGTGACTCTCAGCAACGGCGCCAGCTACACGGGCGCCTCGCTCAACTACAACCCGCTGCCGGCCACCACCCTGATCCGCGCCCAGGATGCGGGCTTGCCCGGCGCCGATGCGCAAAAACTGGCCCTGTGCTACCGCGCCGGCGACAACGGCGGCGTGGCCCTGCTGGACCCGGCCAAGGTGGCCGGCAAGGTCGTCAGCTGCCTGCGCGGCACCACGGCGCGTACTGACAAGGGCGTCGCCGTGCTCGAAGCGGGCGGCGCCGGCATGGTGCTGGTCGACACGGGCATCGGTCTGGTGTCCGACCCGCATGTGCTGCCGGCCGTGCACGTGAGCGCCGCCGATGGCGCGCTGATCAATGCCCAGGCGCAAACGGGCACGGCCACGGCCGCCATCTCGCGTTTCGTCACCAACGGCAACGGCCCCGCCGCCCCCGTGGTGGCCGACTTCTCGTCACGCGGCCCGAACCTGTACGACGCCAACCTGCTCAAGCCGGACGTCACGGCCCCTGGCGTGGACATCCTGGCCGGCGGCACGCCTGCCCTGTCGCGCGCCCAGCGCGACGCCGTGCAGGATGGCAGCCTGGTGCCGCCGCAAGCCTACATCTTCCTGCAAGGCACCTCGATGGCCAGCCCGCACGTGGCCGGCCTGGCTGCCCTGCTGCGCCAGCAGCATCCGGACTGGAGCCCGGCCGCCATCAAATCGGCCCTGATGACGACCGGCAGCACCACCCTGCCGGACATCCAGGCGGGCGACGCGCGCGGCATCCTGCCTTGGGGCCAGGGCGCCGGCCACGTGACGCCGAACAAGGCGACCGATCCCGGCCTCGTGTATGACGCCAGCCTGGCCGACTACAAGAAATACATGTGCGGCGTCGGCATGACGGCCGAATGCGCGGGCGGCACCCTGGCCGGCTACAACCTGAACATGCCGTCGATCACCATCGGCAACGTGCTGGGCACGCAGACGGTGACGCGCCGCGTCACCAACGTGGGCAGCAGCAGCGCCACCTACACGGCCAGCGCCTCGGTCAGCGGCTACAGCGTGGCGGTTTCGCCTGCCACCCTGGCGCTCGCGCCGGGCGAAACCAAGTCCTTCACCGTGACCCTGACGCGCACCACGGCGCCGGACAATGCCTGGCAGTACGGCGCGCTCGTGTGGAGCGACGGCGTGCACACGGTGCGCAGCCCCGTCACGGCCCGCTCGGGCCGCGCGGTACAGTCGCCGGCATTGCTGCAGGCCGACAAGGTCAGCGGCCTGCGTTCGCTGACCCTGTCCACCGGCTTTGCCGGCAAGGTGGGCGCGGCGACGGGCGGCCTGAAGGAAGTGGCGCGCAGCGAGCAAACCATCAGCCAGGCCGCGCCGGGCAGCGTCGACACGCTGGAGCAGATGGCTGCCGCGTGCAAGGCGGGCGGCAGCGGCGTGCGCGCGGTCAATGTCAGCATTCCCGCCAGCACCGTCGTGGCGCGCTTCGAAATTTTCGACCGCGACACCACGGAAGGCGCCGGCAATGACCTCGACCTGCTGCTGCTCAACAGTGCCGGCGCGACCGTCGCCACCTCGGCAACGGCCGGTTCGAACGAGTCTATTACCTTGACCACCCCGGCGGCAGGCAGCTACAAGGTGTGCGTGATCGGCTACGAAGTGGCAAATGGCGTGTCGACCGGCTTCGGCCTGTCGTCGGCCGTCGTCACGACAGCCGACAAGGGCGGCAACCTGAAAGCCACCCTGCCCAGCAAGGTGTACGTGGGCGGCAGCGCCACGGCCGGCGTCAGCTGGTCGGGCCTGGAAACGGGCAAGCGCTACCTGGGCGGCGTAGTCTTCCTTGATGGCAACAACGCGGCCGCGTCCACCACCGTGCTGTCGGTGGAGACCAACAACCCGCTGCCGCTGGCCGTCCCCAGCCAGCGCAACGTGAGAGCGGACGCCAAGCTGTAACGGTATCGCTCCAGGCCATTCCAGGCAGTAACACGGCGCGCCCTGCGGGGCGCGTTTTTTATGCGCGACGCGCGTACAATCGACGCATGGGCGCCATGCGCCAAGGGAGCTGGCATGTCCGCATTTCGCATCAGCATTGCCATCCTGGCCGGCATGGCCAGCATCCATGCGCTGCCAGTCGCGGCGCAGGCTGCCGCAGCGCGCGTATCGTATCTGGTGCAATTGCGCGCCCCGCCGCTGGCCTCGCAGGCGGACGGCGTGCATGGGCTCGATACGAACAGCGACGCCGCGCGGCGCTACACGGCCCAGCTGGAAACGCAGCAGCGCTCGGTGCTGGCGCTGGTGCCGGACGCCCAGGTGCAATACCGCTACACGGTGGCTTTCAACGGCTTTGCCGCCATGCTGACGGCGGACGAAGTGGCGCGCCTGCAAGCGAGCCCCGACGTGGCGCGGGTGTCGCCCGGCAGCGTCGAACACACGCAGGATGGCGGCGGCAATGGCAAGAATACAATACAGGATCAGCGCTAATGGCTGAGCAGGCGCAGCGCGATGCCGCGCGAGACGGCTTGCGTGCGGTTGCTCACGCCCAATAATTTATAGATGCGCTGCAAATGGCTTTTCACGGTGGTGCCGCTGATGCCGAGAATTTGCCCCACCTCGTCATTGCTCTTCCCCTCGCGCACCCAATGCAGCACTTCCAGCTCGCGCGCACTGGCCGCGCGCGTGGCGCCCGGACCGGCCGGGGGCGCCCGCCGGCTGGCCGGCAGCGCCAGCCAGTGCAGGTGCAGGTAGGGCAGCAGCAATTCCAGCGCGTAGGCCTGGCGCGCCGCGTCCACGGTTCCCATGGCGAACAGGGCAAAAAAGCTGCCGCCCTCCTCGCCCACGCTGCCGTGCACCAGCACGCCGTCGATGACGCCCGCCCTTTGGCCGCCCGCGCGCCAGGCCAGCGCCAGGCGTGCCAGCTGGCCCTGGCGCTCGCGCAGCTGCGCGTGATCAGGCACGATGCTGTGCCAGGCTTCGCTGCGCAGCACGGCCCCGTCGGCGCCCAGCTGCGCGCACATTAATAAGTCGTGCGGCAACAACGTTTGCAGCGGCCCCTGGCTCCACAGAAAGAAATCGCCGGACTCGGCGATGCCATGCGCGCCGAGTATCGCGTGCAGCAGGTATTCCTGCTCCCGCCCCGTCAGCAGCATCATGCGCACACGGCGGCATCAAACGCCAGATAGCGGTAGCCGCTGCCGCGCACGGTTTCGATGCGGTGGCCGCAGCCGCCCGGCTGCAGCGCGTGGCGCAAGCGTCCCACGTGGGCGTCGACCGTGCGCTCGTCGAGGTAGGCCGCATGGCCCCACACCTGGTCCAGCAGTTGCGCGCGGCTATGCACGCGCCCGGGATGGTCCATGAGGAAATGCAGCAGCTTGAATTCCACGCGGCCCAGGCTGACGGGCACGCTACCGGCCGTCACGCGCAGCGTATGCGGGTCGAGCCGCAAGACGGTGGCGCCGGCCGTGTTTGCGCCTGGGCGCCAGGCCGATGGCGTGCGCCGGCGCAGCAGCGCGTGCACGCGGGCCAGCATTTCACGGGGACCGAAAGGCTTGCACAGATAGTCGTCGGCGCCGCTTTCCAGCGCCAGCACCTTGTCCTGTTCGCTGTCGCGCGCGCTGGCCATGATGATGGGCAAGTCGCACAGCTGGCCATCCTGGCGCAACTGGCGCAGCAAGGTAATACCCGAGGCGTCCGGCAACTCCCATTCCAGCAGCAGCAAGTCGGGCGCATCCACGGCCATCAGCGCCTGCGCGCCGCGCGCGTCCGGGGCGCAGCTGACCCGGTAGCCGGCGCCCGCGAGGTTATGCGCCAGCAGCGCCTGCATGGCAGGCGCAGGGTCCAACACCAGGATATGGCCAGGCATCGATGCATCCTTCCAAAAAAGTGGCGGCCGTCCATGAAAATACTAGACTGCCCGACAAGTTTTTTACTATGCATCAAGCGTAAAACGGTGACCAATACAATTTAGTTTCCTGATTTATAGCTATTGCGACTAAATAGGCGAAGCACAGCGGCCCGCAGGCGCGCTGTGTTCCGACTGGAAAAACTAGGCGCGCGTGACAGGCTGGCGGCGGCGCAAGGCAAAACCGATCAGTGCCAGGCCGCCCGTCAGCATCATCCATTCCGACGCTTCCGGCACGGCCGAGATCGACGCGATGCTGGCATACGTGCTGCCGCCGATGCTCGCCGGAATGCCCCCATTGAGCGGCGTCAATTCGAATTGCACGAGGTTGCCGTTCACATTGCCCAGGTAGGACGTGCCGGTGTAGTCGAGCAAGCCCACGCCAAACGTCGTGCCCGCGTTGCCGGCCGTGTTCAGGAAGTCGCCGCCGAAAACGACGTTGAAACCGAATTTGCCGCCCAGGGTCACGTTGTGAAACCAGTCGTTGTAGGCGCCACTATTGCCGAAGGTCAAGGTGCCGGGCACGCTGCCGCTGACGTTGCCTTCCTGCGATGCCAGCGCGCCGAACGCACCCGAGAAGTTGCTGAGGGTGGCCGTCGCGCCCGGCGCCGGGCTGTTGCCGGCGATAAAGGCGAAGTCGAGGAAACCGGCGCCCGAGAACTGGCTCGTGTCGATTTCCACGCGGTAGGCTAGCGGGTCCGCCAGCGCCAGGCTGCTGCTGCCAGCGAGCAAGGTGGCCAGCACGGCATGGCGCAGGGTGAGATTGAATTTTGCTGTCAACATGGTCTAGTCCTTAGAAGTTGCCGGCAAAAATGCTGGCGGAGTAATTGATCGTCACTTTAGACGGATTGGTGAAACTGACGGCAAACGAGGCCGTCGCACCGGGCGCCAGGCTGGCCGCGTTGACGGTGACATAGGCGGCGCCCGCATGGCTGCCCGTGGCATTGGCCAGGGTCACGCCGGCCGGCAAGCCGCCGAACACCACCTGGAACGGGCCGCTGATGGCCGCCGCGCCCGTGTTGGTGAACGAGAACGTGCCCGTGTACTTTTGCGTCGCGCGGTTGAACGTCAGTCCCGAGCTGGCCTGCGCCACGCCGGCCGTGATGTCGCGGTAGGCGGGCTGCAAGTCCAGGCTGATGACGACGGGGTCGTGGTCCGAGGCGCGGTAGGGCAAGGCGTTGTACAGGTCTTGCGGCTTGGCAGAGTCGATGTTGTAGTCGATCACTTCGGGCTCGTCGGCATTCACATGCCACTCGGCAACACCGGCCACTTGCGGGCTCAGCGAGGCGCTGGCCAGGGCATGGTCGAGGTAGCCGCTCTGGCCGCCGAACACGTAGGAATACGGCATTTCGGACGGCCGCACGAAACGCTCGAGTTCATTGACGAATCCGGCGCCCGTGATGACCTGGATCGGGTCTTCCGCGCCATACGAATTCAAGTCGCCAATGACCAGCACGTCCGCGTCGCCGGCGGCGGCCGCCACTTGCGGCACGAAACTGCCCACCAGACGCTGGGCTTGCTGCACGCGGGTGGCATTCCAGCAGCTCTGGCTATCGTTCTGGTCCGCGTCCAGCCCGCCCGATGGACAGCTGCCCTTCGACTTCAGGTGGTTGACGACCAGCGAGAATTTCTCGCCGTTGGCGGCCTTGAACGTTTGCGCCATCGGCGGACGGTTGTTGATGGCGTTGGCGTCCGACAGGGCGCCGCCCACCAGACCCAGCTTGCCTGGCTTGTAGATCATGGCCACGCGGATGGCGTCCGTACCCGTGGCGGCCGGCTTCGGCACCACGGCGTAGGTGACGCCGCCGATGGCCGCGTTCAGCTGCTCGACCAGGTAAGTGACGGCCGTTTCGCCATTGTTCTGGATTTCCATCAAGCCCACCACGTCCGCATCGATGGCTTTCAGTTCGGCCACGATCTTGTCGCGCTGGCGCACGAACTCGGCCAGGCTGTCGGCGCCGCGGCAGTTCGACTTGGTGGTCGACGCACCCACGGTGCAGCCCTGCCCCGTCTGGCCAAACACGTTATTGCCATTGGTAAAGGTCGTAAAGAAATTCAGCACATTGGCGCTGGCCACCTTGACGTTGCCGGATGGCAGCTCCGGGCTGCCCATGCGCGGGTTGTCGCGCGAGAATTGCGGCGTCTGCGTCGGCTGTAATTTGTAGGCGGCGCCGCCACCGCCGATGGCACCGAAATCCACCACGCCCGTCAGGTCGGCCACCGTGTCGCCGCTGCGCACGGTGTTGTCCTGGCCGATGTACGGTATCGTCGGCGGCGTGACGAAAATGCCATCATCGAGCACGATCAGGTTGTTCGCATTGGCGGCGATCAAGGCTTGCGCTTCGTTTGATCCAGCCGGATAGCGGTTGGTCGGCACTTCGCGCCGTCCCGCCGACAGGCTCAGTTCGCCGCGCGCGCCCAGGTAGGCGTTTTGCGAGACGGTCAACGGCTGCGTGAAGCGCACCAGCATGCCTTCCACGGCGGCCAGGTTGTCGTTCGGCAAGGTCACATTCGCCGGCACGATGCCGTGGCCCGCGCTTTGCGTGAGGATGGCCGTCACGTCCTTGAATTCCGTGTAGGAATTTTTCGCGCCCGACGGCGTGTATTCGAACACCGTGCCCGTCACGCGTACCAGCTCGCCCGGCTGCACGGTGGTGACGGCCGCGCCCGTGTACACAAAGATGCCGTCCGAGGTCGACGGGTCGCCATCGCCGGCCGCGTCCTGCATGAAGAAACCCGTGCCCACCTTCAGGGTGACGACGCCCTCGGTCGTCTGCACGGAATTGGCGTAGGGGCTGCTTGCACCGCTGCCCTGGATTTGCGGGATCGTGTGGCTGATGGCGGCCAGGCCTTGCACGGCGACATCGACCTTGCAGCTGGCGCTTTGCTGCTGGTCGTTGCTGAACTGGACGATGACAGGATAATTGCCCACCGGCACGCCAGCGGCCACCAGCAGGCTCACGCTGGCGCTCTCGCCCGCCACGCCGGCCGCGCTGAAATTGGCCAGGCTGATGCCGGCCACGGCCGGCGAGCTCAAGATAGCAGCATTCACGAGGCCATCGACGTCGGACGCGCGCAGCACGGCGCTGCCGCCACTGCCCAGCGCCAGCGCCAGGCTGGCCGGGCAGCTGGTGATGATCTGGTGCACGACGGGGCCGCCGCAGACGTGGCGCTCGGAAGCCGTATTGCGCGGCGTCACGCTGCCGGCGACGAAGTCCACGCTGTTATCATCCGTGTCGCCGCAGCCGCCATCGGCGCGCGCGATCGACAGGGTATTCGATGGCGCGGGCGCGACGGCGCCCTCAAAACCGTTGGCCGTGCCGAAACCGACGAGGTCGACGACGGCGGCGCCCGTGGGGCTGGTGCCCGTCTGGGCCGTCTTGTTATTACTCAGCAACACCTTGCCCGCCGTACCGGACATGGCCAGGCTGCCCGAGGCATCCGGCGCGGGCAAGTCCTGGGTGCCGCCCGTCCCCTTGGCTTGCTGGACCAGCAAATACTGGCCCGGTTGCAAATCGATAGCCGGCAAGGCCGTCACGGCCCAGCTCGAACCGGCGGCCGACGCGTATTGCACGCTCCAGTTGCTCAGGTTCACGGGGCTGGCGCCACGGTTGAACAGTTCGATGAAATCGTTGCGATACAGCGCGCCATTGTTGCCGCCACCGCCATACACCTGGCTGATGACGATATCGGAAGCCGCCAGGGCCGGCACGGACAGGCTGGCCAGCAGGGTAGCCATGACGGTCAGGCGCAGCGGCGTGCGCAAGGGGGAAAACGAGGTGTGCATGAGGATCCCGGTCGGTAAATAAGTGACGCCGGTCCCGCATGATGGGCCGGCGCGCCACAATTAACAAAAGTATTTCAGACTTGTTATTTGCATATTAAAGGCCGGGGATGACGACTTGATGACATTTGATTAAGCCGAATGGAGTAAGATGGCGTCCATTAAAGTGGCGACCAAGCAACAAATATAATTCTGCAGGACATCAGCTCAGCAGCCACAAGCAAAATATGATATATTTCCTACAAATAAGTTTAATTACTTGCAACGATTAAGTGTTGTCAGCCCATACTTCAGGTGCCAGCAATACAGTCGGAAACGTATCGGGCCCAATCCATGCCTGTTTTTCAGCTATGCACAGCAACGGCGATGTGCGGCATTGGCCCAACGAAGACAGCACACGCTGTCAGCAATAACTCCGCGAGATCAAACATGACCACACCGATCAGTTTCAAATTTTCACTCTTGCTCGTCACGCTGCTGTCCCTGACACACGCGACAGTTAACGCGCAAAACGCGCGCGCGCAAACAGCGGCGGAACAACAGAAACGGTGCGAGGCTGCCGGCGGCAATAGCGCCGGCGGCAAGGCGAACAAAAATGATGATATGGATAGCACATATAGTTCATGCCGTCTGATCGACGGCTATATCGGCATTGATGTCCGCAGCAACGACGGCGTCGGCGAGACAAAGCAATATGGCAGCGATGAAGCAGTCCCCGACCTGAGCAAACCAGCACAGTCCGGACGCACGCACTCGCTTGGCCTGCTCGACGATACCGGGTTGAGCGGCATGAATGGCGGCCAGGGTGGCAAAGGCTTAAAGAACCGCAACTCTGTCAGCAATATCGACCAGTTTACTTCCGTAGCGGCTGCGGACGAGTTTCCCAGCTGGGATGGCTACCACGCGCCAGGCCTCGTGCGTCAGAACATGCCGGAAGACGTTCCGCAATTGCTGAGCTCGGCCTCAAGCAGCGGTAACAGCTTCCCAGCGGGCAGCGGCGTGGGTGGCGGTGGCAGCGGCGGTGGTATCGATACGGGCCGCAATACAGTACCCGCACCATTGGTCCCCACCATTCCTGCCGTTCCTGAGCCACAAACATGGGCCATGCTGATGGCTGGGCTGGCCTTGCTGGGCTTTGCCGCACGCCGCAAGGCATAATAAAAAAGCTCGCAAGAGCCTCTTTCCTCTATCAGCACCATCTCATCGCCGGAAGGCGGCATACGGCGCCGCCAGTGGATCACCGATGAATAATCCCTGCGCCGGCCACGCCACGCTGCCCCAGTAAGCTTCCAACGCCGTCATGCCTGTCAGGTAGCGACGTAGCAGCACTGTCGGATTGGGAAATTTTTGCCAGTAATTGCACGGCTCGCTGACGGTACCGTAGCTGGCCGTCGCGCCCGCCTCCAGCCAGCGCTGGCTGCTCATTTGCGCCGCCCCCTGCAAATCGCCACCAAACGAAGTCAGGTGATCTGCGAGGGCACCAGGCAGGAAGCGCAAGGTGTCGAGCTTGGCGACCTTGGCCATGCCCGTCTGATACACCATGATGTCCTGTGCGCCATCGAGTACATCGACCTTCAGGTTCTTGACGGTCAGCTTGCGCTGGCGCACGATCCCGGCAGGCGGGAAAAAAGCGGCACGGCTGTTGCGCGCATTTTCGCTGGTGGTCAGATAATACGCGCTGGCGGCGGGCACGGAAAAACCGCTGACCGTCCCGCGGTCCACCACGGCCTTGGCCTCTTCCACATAGTCGACGGGCAGCAGCATGGACAGGCGCATGCCCATCTGCGTGAATGGTTGCGGCACATTGCTGTTGAAATAAGTACTGGGCTTGCCGGCGTCACACGTCTTCGCGCATTGCGCCGCATCGTAGCCCAGGGTATAGGCGGAAGTGATGGAATTGCATTCGACCGCGTAGGGCGCGCTCCACACCATCAGCACGGCCTGGATATGGGGTGTCAATTGCGCGTCGATACGTTCCTTCAGCTGCGCAAACTGAGCCACGCTGAGCTTGCGCGGGCGGTTCGGGATATTCACGTGCACAACATTTGCAGGAGGAATACCATGCGCCTGGCGATAATATTCGCCCACCGCGATGCTGTTCGGTTCCGCATCATTGATCACGACAGCCAATTGGAGCGCATTCAATCCTGGCGGCATGGATGGCGCATCGGCATGGGCAATGCCGGCAGCCAATGCCAGCAAAAGGAAGAGAGAGTTATGCAAGGTCAATTTCGTCATTGAAGAAAATCGAAGCAGCCATGCCGCAGCCAC
Organism: Janthinobacterium sp. BJB304; assembly: GCF_002735765.1. NCBI lineage: Bacteria > Pseudomonadati > Pseudomonadota > Betaproteobacteria > Burkholderiales > Oxalobacteraceae > Janthinobacterium > Janthinobacterium sp. BJB304. Next base: position 135,678 of record NZ_PDZN01000014.1, on the reverse strand, counting down.
CCACTGTGCGTGACGATTATAGCCCCACGTCGGCCGGCGGCAAAAAAAAACGGAGGCCGCAGCCTCCGCTTCATGTACAGAATTTTTTATCTTCAGGCTTGCAGCTTGCGGCGGCGTGCCATGAAGCCGACGAAACCCAGGCCCGCCAGCAGCATGCCGTAGGTTTCCGGTTCCGGCACCGGCGTGACGGCCAGGATGCCGCTGTAGCTGCCGCCAGTTGGCGAGGCAACATAACCGTCAATTTGCAGGAAGTAATTGCCTGCAGCCAAAGGCGCGGAACCGGACTGCAGCGACCATGCCTGGTCTTGCGCCGTGAAATTGATCAAGTCTAGCGCGCCATGAAACAGAATGCCGCTGGCATTGCCCAGGCTGAAGCCGGTCAGCGTGAGGCCGGAGTTGGCGCTCGGCTTGAGCGAGGTCGCCAGTGCGCTCAGGTCGTTAAAACCCGTCACGCTGAACGTGAATTTGTCGCTGAAAAAGTTATTGCCCGCGCCGGCCAACTGGCCTGGGGCCAGCGAAAACGAGCCCAGCAACTCGCTGCTGGAATAATCGAGCAAATCTTGCGTCAGATCCACCGTCGCGTGGCTGATGTCAACCGGCGCCGCATGGGCTGCCAGGCTGCTGCCGGCAAACATGGCGGCCACGAACAGGGATTTCAGGAATTTTTTCATACTTTTCACCAAGATGACTGCAACTGGCTCATGCCAGTTGCGGGATGGAAACGCAAACGAGGATACCAATCAGACAGAGCCGGCTCAGGCCGCCTTCTGACGACGGCGTGCCATGAAGCCCAGCAAGCCCAGGCCCGCCAGCAACATCGCATACGTACCAGGTTCCGGCACGGCCGATACCAGGCTGCCGTTCGCGCTGAAGGCCGCGCCCGTGTTCGACACCACGTTGCCGCTGATTTTCAGATAGTAGGACCCGGCAGCCAGATTGGCATACGACAGGCTCCATTTGTCATCGATGCCGGTCAACAACTGATTGCCGCCCAGCAGTAAGGTATTGCCGACACTGCTGTACAAGCCGAAACCCGTCAGGTTCAAGCCATTCGTCGCGCTGCTGCTGCGCGAGTTCAGTACCACGCTCAGGTCGCTAGTCTTGCTCACGTTAAATGCGAACAGGTCATTGAAAAAATTGCTTTTTTGATTGTTTTTAAACTTGTCGCCAAAGGTCAACGAACCGCCCGCGGCCAGATTGACGGCGCCAGGCGTGGAACTGATGTCGACGGGCGCGGCACAGGCTGCCTGCGCGAATAAAGCTGAACCGGCAAAAGCGAGCGCGGCCAGCACTGAATACGTATTTTTCTTCATGCGATTCCACTCAACGTGAATGCGGACGCGATAATGCGTCCGCATGAGTTATCTGATCAAACCAGGCAGAATCATAGCATAAAGTAATTCTATGTGTTAACTATTGTTTAATGAAAAGTTACTTTATAGCATCATTCTTAAAGCCAATAGTTTCACTGAGCTGATATCATGAAGCCGCACATCAGGCGCGTTGATAAACATCCTCCAGCCGCACGATATCGTCCTCGCCAAGATAGCTGCCCGACTGCACTTCGATCAGATGCAAGGGCAACTTGCCCGGGTTTTCCAGCCGGTGCGTCATGCCGATGGGAATATAGGTCGATTCATTTTCCGTCAGCAAAGTCACCTTCTCACCGCAGGTGACGCTGGCCGTGCCGCTGACCACCACCCAATGCTCGGCCCGGTGATGATGCATCTGCAGCGACAGCTTGCCGCCCGGATTGACGGTGATGCGCTTGACCTGGAAGCGCTCGCCGATATCGATGCCTTCATAACTGCCCCACGGGCGGTACACCTTGCGGTGCTGCACGTGTTCACTACGTCCCGCCTGCTTCAGGTGGTCGACCACCTGTTTCACGCGCTGCACCTGGTCCTTGTGCGCCACCAGGATGGCGTCGTCCGTTTCCACCACGATCAAGTCCTGCACGCCCAGCACGGCCACCATGCGGCGCTCGGCGCGCACCAAGCAATTGCTCACGCCATCGAGATACACGTCGCCGCGCACGACGTTGCCGTTGGCATCGCCCTGCTGCACGTCCCACAAGGCCGACCAGGAACCGACGTCGCTCCAGCCGATGGCGGCCGGCAGCACCACCGCATGCGACGTATGCTCCATGACGGCATAGTCGATCGAATCGGACGGGCTGGCGGCGAAGGCCTTCTCTTCCAGGCGGCAGAAATCAAGATCGCGGTAGCCGTCGCGCACGGCCGCCTCGCAGGCGGCCAGCATGGCGGGCTGGAATGCCGCCAATTCGCCCAGATAGCGTTCCGCGCGAAACATGAACATGCCGCTATTCCAGAAATAATTACCAGCGGCAAGGAATGACTGCGCCGTGGCCAAATCGGGCTTTTCCACAAAACGCTCGACCTGGCAACCCGCGGCACCAGGGCTCACGGGCGCGCCGCTGCGAATGTAGCCATAGCCCGTCTCCGGCGCCGTCGGCACAATGCCGAAGGTGGCCAGCGCGCCACCGGCCGCCAGCAGGGCCGCTTCGGCGATAGACTGGTGAAACGCAGCCACGTCGGTGATGACGTGGTCAGCCGGCAAGACCAGCATCAGCGCCTGCGGGTCGATGGCCAGCAGGTATTGCGCCGCCACCGCCACGGCCGGCGCCGTGTTGCGCCCCACAGGTTCGAGCAAAATACCCAGCGGCGACAGGCCGATCTCGCGCAACTGCTCGGCCACCATGAAACGGTGCTCATTGCCACACACCACCAGCGGCGGCATGACTTCGAATTCGGCCAGCGCACTGTCGCCGGCGCGGCGGTTAGGCAGGCTCTGCACGCGCAGCGCCGTTTCCTGCAACATGGTCTTGTCCGTTACCAACGGCAACAATTGCTTGGGCAGCACGGCGCGCGACAGCGGCCACAGGCGAGTACCCGAACCGCCGGACAGGATGACTGGATAAATTTTCATGGTTTCACTTCGCAAACAGTTTATTGAGGAGCATGCACGCTCGACACTATGAGCGTTCAGGCGATCAGCACGCCGCGTGCGGCGCTTTTGTCCGGCGCTATCAGCGGCCGTCCTTGCTCAAGGTCACCGGAGCGGCGGGCACGGCGGCGGGAAACAGGCGCGCATACGCGGCCAGCAGCTTGGGCGCTTCATATTCCCACTCCAGCTCGTTGATCACGCGATGGCGGCCAAACGCGCCCATCTGCTCGCGGCGGGCCGGGTCGTCCAGCAATTCGACGATCTTGCGTGCCATATCGATGGGATCATTCTTCAAGGCATACAGCGACGCCTGCTGTGCGGAAACCTTGCCCTCGACCAAGTCGAACTGCACGATCGGCTTGCCCAGGGCCATGTATTCCATGATCTTGTTCATGGTCGACTTGTCGTTCATGTCGTTGGCCACGTCCGGATTCACGCACACATCAGCTGTATTGAGCATTTCCAGCAATTGCTGGTCCGGCACGCGTCCGGTAAACGTCACGTAGTCGGTGATGCCCATGTCCTGCGCCATCTGCTTCATCTGTTCGAGCGAGGTACCGCCACCGACCAGGCCAAACTGCACGTCCTCGCGCTTCAAGGTTTGCACGATGTATTGCGCCGCCTGCAGCAGCAGGTCGATGCCTTCCTGCGCGCCCATCACGCCCACGTAACCGACCAGGTAGGTGCGGCCCTTCTTGAGTTCCGGCACGGGCGGCAGCACGCGCAGGCGGTCCAGCTTGGGCCCGCTGCGCACCACGTAGACATCCTCGGGCTTCATGCCGCCCCGCTCGATGGCGATCTTTTTGTACGACTCGTTGGTGGCGATCGACACGTCCGCGCTCTGGAACGACCAGCGCTCGAACAGCACCATCAGTTTATAAAAGAAATCGCGGCGGCCGAACTTGGCTTCGTACAGCTCCGGATTGATGTCGTGATGGTCGAACAGGAAGCGCTTGCCCATCGTCAACTTGAAGAAGCCGCCGATGAGGAACAGCAGATCGGGCGGATTGCAGGCGTGGATGACGTCGAAACCGCGCGCGAAATGCACTTTCCACGCCAGGCGGAAGGTGTGGAACAGCGCCAGCGAATATTCCACCAGGTAACCCTTGGCCCCTTCCGCTTCCAGCGGCAGGTTGTAGCGGTAGATATGGATGCCGTCGATGGCTTCGTAGCGCGATTCGTAACCTTTGCCCGTCGGGCAGATGATCGACACTTCGTAGCCATTCGCATGCAGGGTGGTCGCTTCCTGCCACACGCGCCGGTCGAACGGCGACGGCAGGTTTTCCACCAGGATCAGCACACGGCGCGGCTGCCCTGCTACCTTGTTACCAGCAGATGCCGTCATATTGCTCTCCACTTTGTTCTTGGCTGATGCGCACCAGGTCGACGATGTGCTGGTGCGGCTGCAGGCTGGCGGGCACGGTCTTGAATTCAGCCGCACCATTGCCGATGACGATGGTGTCGGCAAAATCGAGTACGTCCTGCATGTTCGTCACCATCAGCTTGGAAATGTGCGGGATGTGATTGAGGATGTAATCCTGGTTCGCGCCCGTCAAGGCGGCCAGGTTGACGTTCTTGTCGTACAGTTTCAGCTCGTAGCCCTTGCCCAGCAGATACTCGATCACATCGACCAGCGGCGACTCGCGCAAGTCGTCCGTGCCGGCCTTGAACGAAAAGCCCAGGATGCCCACCTTGCGCGCACCTTTGTCGACGATCATCTTGATGCCCTTTTCCACTTGCCGCTGGTTCGACGGCAGGATGGAGTTAAGCAAGGGCAAATCGAGGTCCAGGCTGCGCGCCTTGTAGGTCAGCGCGCGCACGTCTTTCGGCAGGCACGAGCCGCCGAAGGCAAAGCCCGGCTTCATGTAGTAGGGCGACAGGTTCAGCTTGGTATCCTGGCAGAAGATTTCCATCACCTTGTGGCCATCGATGCCGACGGCCTTGCAGATATTGCCAATTTCATTGGCGAACGCCACTTTCACGGCGTGCCAGGTGTTGTCCGTGTACTTGACCATCTCGGCCGTCTCGACGTCCGTGCGCACCAGCGGCGCGTCCATCTTTTCATACAGCTGCACCAGCAGCGCGCCCGCCTTTTCATCGGATTCGCCGATGACCGTCTTCGGTGGATGGTAGTAATCGTAGACGGCCGTGCCTTCGCGCAGGAATTCCGGGTTGTTGCACACGCCGAAATCGACACCGGCCACCTTGCCCGATGCCGCTTCCAGAGTCGGAATGACAAGCGCGCGCATGGAACCCGGCAGCATGGTCGAGCGCGCCACGACGACGTGGAAGCTGTCCTTCTCGGCGATGGCGGCGCCGATTTCCTGGCATACCTTGCGCACGTGGCTCAAGTCCAGGTTGCCATTGAGCTGCGATGGCGTGCCTACACAGATGAGCGACATGTCGGAGCCGAAGACGGCGTCGCGCACGTCCGCCGTGGCGCGCAAATGGCCGCTTTTCACGGTGGCGGCGATCATCTCGCCGATGTCTTTTTCGATGATGGGCGTGGTGCCCTGGTTGATCAGATCGACCTTGGTCTTGTTCGGATCGACGCCGATCACTTCATGCCCATCCGTTGCCAGGCAACCGGCCGATACGGCACCCACATAACCCAAACCAAATATGCTAATTTTCATGTTTTCCTCGTATTTTCTGACAGATCAGGGGTAGCTAAACTCAAGCGTAACTCGGTGCGCAAGGCGGTCGTGCCTTGCACCTGTGCGCGCCAGACCAGGGTCGGCGCGGCTTGTTTTTCATCAAAATGATGCGATATCCATCCCAGCGGCGGATTGTCGCTGCCGTGCACCAGTTGCAGGGAGGCATCTGGCAACGATGGCAAATGCATTTCCAGCGAGAAGGCATCGCCGGCCACGCGCAGCACCTGGCCATCCAGCTGCACGCGGCAGCGGGGATCGACGTGCCAGAACAGCTCCACTGCATGCGCGCCCTCGCATTCGAGCACGTCGTCAACCACGATCAGTGCTGCGCCGGGCGCCACGCGCACGTCGCGCCGATGTAGCACAGCATCTTTCAAGCCCAGGTAGCCGTCATGGCTGGCGCTCCAGAATTGCCCCTCAACATCGTCCCGCCAGGCCAGACATCGCGCGCGGGCCTTGCGCAGCCACAAGAAGTTGCCGCCCGACTCGGACTGGTCACGGCCATCGATGCGCACGGTGTTGTGCGCGCTGGTGCCGCGGAAATAATCGCGCCACCGCTTTTGCGTGTGGTACGCATAGGTGCCCGGGTCGACCAGCACCATCTGCCCCGCCACCGACAAGGTCAGCGCCAGCGCATCGGCGTGGCCGTGCGCGGCGATGCCCAGGTAACCCAGCGGACCTGCGTCGGCGGTCAAGCGCACTTCGGACGGCGTATCGAAGCGCGCGCCCATCAGGTAATAGCCGCCATCGGGGAAGGCACGCGGCAAGGTATCCGGCACAGCGTCCGGCAAGGCATCAAATGCCTGGCGCCCCGTCTCGCCCAGCAGCCAGGCGCTTTTCTCGTCGAAGATACGCGCCTTGGCCTTGAAGTCGGCGCGGCCAAACAGGGCCGCACCGCTGGCCAGCAGCGAGGTATAGGGATTCGCGCCGGGCGCCTTGTCCCAGTGCGCCAGCAATGCGTCATCGGCGTCGCCGATCATCGGCAGCTCGCCCGCCACGGTCGTCATGGCGGCGATAAAGACCAGTATGGCTTCCAGGCGCTGTAAAAAGGCAGCCGAGCGGGGCCGGCCGTTGGCCCGGCCTGCCAGCACGCACAGCAGCATTTCGTCGGCCACCGTGTGCTGGTAATAAATGGCTTGCTCGCGGTTCACACCGTCCGGACCGTTCTGTTTCAACGCTTCCGCTTCCAGCTCGCGCTCCGTCTGCGACAGCCAGCCTGCACTTTCCGGCCAGCACGGCCATGTGAGCGCGGCGATGTGCAAGCCCGTCAACTCGCCAAACAGGTGGTTGTTGGCCGACGAGTGGCGCGAAAAATGTCCGGCGATGAAGTGGCAATGCTGGTAGATGCTGTCGAGCCAGCGCTGCAGGAACGCCTGCCCTTGCGCCCCCTCAAACAGGGGACTATTCATGCCGCCGAGCAAGTGCCACGCGTGCGACCAGCTGACCAGACGCAAGGCCAGTTCCAGCGCGCTGCTCCAGTTCGGCCCCAGCGGATACGGGCACTGCTGCCACCACGATTCCAGCAGCGCTTGCGCGCCGTGCGCATGGCGCAGCTCGCCGCCCAGCCGGTATGCCATCGCGAGGTCGGCCACGGCCAGGTGGCGGTTCGGTTCCCACAGGCATTTGATGTCGCCCACCACCGCTTCATCGCGGTAATTGAGCGTCTTGCCAAAGCCCAGCGGCACCACGGTGCCCGTCTTCGGATCGCGGTTCCATTGGGGCGGGAAACCCAAGTCCGCATCGCGCAGGGCGAAAACATCGAAGCGGCCCGCCAGGATGCGTTCGGCCGCCGCCAGGTGCGGCGCCGCGTCGACGGGTAGTCCCAGCCATGGCGCGCCGAAACGCTGGCGCGCGGCCTCTGGCGGCACCAGGGCCAGGCCATAGCCGCGTGCCTGCAGACGTTGCCTCACGGCATCGTGCACGCGGTGTGCCACCTCGGGCGCGCCCATGGCGCGCAGGCGGTTCAGTTTCCAGGACAGATTGCTCAGCATGCGCATGTCACAGATACTGGCGGTGCCAGATTTCCAGGGTGAGCAAGCTCCACAGCAGCTTCTCGTGGTTTTGCCGCCCGGCCACGTGCTCGGCCAGCACCTGCTGCAGGGCTTGCGCATGGTAGTAGTGACGCGTGCGCGAATCGGCGCCCGTCAAGTGTTCATACAAATAATCCTTCATGGGGCCGCGGAACCATTCGTTGACGGGCACGCGAAAGCCCACCTTCGGCCGTTCCAGGATGGCTTGCGGCAGCAGCTGTTTCATGGCTTCGCGCAAGATCCACTTGGTGGTACGGCCGCGCACGCGGTACTCGTCCGGCAGGCTCGACACATATGCGGCCAGCTCGTGGTCCATGAAAGGCATGCGCGCCTCGAGCGAGGCAGCCATGGTCATGCGGTCACCCCGCTCGAGCAGATTGTCGGGCAGCCAGCTCAGCTGATCGAAGCACAGGATGCGGCGCAAGGCGCTGTTGCCGGCGCTGCCGCAGCCCAGTGAAGGATCGCGCTGGCGCGCCGGCGCCGGCATGGCCACCAGACGCGCGCGCTCCTGGTCGGACATCATGCCGAACCAGCGCGGCATGCGCTCGTCGAACGCTTCCAGGCCCAGGTTCACGATGGCCGTCTTGGCGCGGCGGAAACGATACGGCAAGGCGCCGATGGCCGGTTCGATCAGGCCGCGGCGCAGCAGGCCCGGCAGCATCTGGTAGTTGCCCGCATAGCGCTCGTACACGTGCTTCGGGTAGCCGCCGAGGATTTCATCGGAGCCTTCGCCCGTCAAGACCATCTTCACGGTCTTGCGCGATTCTTTTGCCAGCAGATAAATAGGGATGTCGGACGGCTCGGCCACCGGGGCGTCGCGGAAACGCACAAGATCGGGCAGCAGCGCGATGACCTGGTCAACCGATACTTCCAGTTCATGGTGATCGGTCTTGAACTGGCGGGCGATATCGGCCGCATATGCCAGTTCGCTGAAGCCGCCCTCCTTGAAGCCAACGGAAAAGGTCTTGACCGGCAATTCCGTATGGCGCGACATCAGCGCCACCACGGCCGACGAATCGATGCCGCCGGACAGGAAAGCACCGAAAGGCACGTCGGAAATCATGCGGATGCGCACCGATTCATCGAGCTTGTCGAGGAAGGTGGCGACAGGGTCGGCGGGCAACGGGGCCGCCACGCGCGACCGGCTGTCGGCAGGCGTGAAATACACCTGTTCGCGCAGTGCGCCGTTTTCCCATGTCAGGGTGGAACCAGGCGCCAGTTTGCGAATACCCTGGAACAGGGTTGCCGGGCCCGGCACGTAGCGGTAGGCGAAATAATCCCAAATGGCGGACTCGTCAGCTTGCGCGGCGACACCAGGAACGGCCAGCAAGGCCTTGATTTCCGAGGCAAACAGCAGGCCGCCCGCGTGTTCGCACAGAAACAGCGGTTTCTTGCCGAACGGATCGCGCGCGATAAACAGACGGTCGTGGCGCGCATCCCATATGGCGAAGGCAAACATGCCGCGGAAATGCCGCACGCACTCTTCGCCCCACTGCACATACGCGTGCACGATGGTTTCCGTATCGGACGCGGTTTTGAAGATATGCCCCAAGGCAATTAACTCTTCCCGCAGTGACTGGAAATTGTAGATTTCGCCGTTAAAAATCACTTGCACCGAGCCGTCGGCATTGCCCAGCGGCTGGTGGCCGGTGGCCAGATCGATGATCGACAGGCGCCGGTGCACCAGGCCCACGCGATACTGCGCGTCGCTGCTGACGACATCGAGGATGCCGGTATCGTCAGGACCCCGATGGGCAATTGCCGCCCCCATCGCGGTCATGATGTCACGCTGTCCAGGAACAGATACGGGGAGAATGAAGCCAGCAATACCACACATGAATAACAGCCTCTTGAAAAGTAATCTTATCGACGCAGTGCGCCATAGGTATCGCGAAAATCCTGTGCCAGGCGCTCCAGCGAATACTGGCTTTCGATACGCAAGCGGCAGGCCTGGCCCATGCTTTGCAGCAAGGCACGGTCCCCATCGAGCCGTAAAATAGCCTGCGCCAGTGCCTGTGGATCGCGCAATGCCACGAAAAATCCGTGCACGCCATCCTGCATCACATCGGGAATGGCGCCCACCGGACACACCAGCGCCGGCGTACGGGCCGCCATACTCTCCAACAAGGCATAGGGCAGGCCCTCATGATGCGTTGGAAACCCAAATACATCCGCACATTTCCACAACTGGTCTTTCTCCTTGCCAAACACCGGCCCGAGGAAGCTCACGGCGTCCTGCAAGCCCAATTCGACGACTTTCGCCCGCAAGGAGACCTCGGCTGGGCCACTACCGGCGATCTTCAACGTCGCGGTGACGCCGGCAGAGCGAACCATAGCCAGAGCCGAAAGCAATTCGAATAGGCCCTTGCTTTCCGCCAGCCTTCCCACATAGACCAGCAGCAAGGGACGGACATGCATTCGTTTGTCCTGCGGATCATCGGCGATATCGATGGCATTCGGTATCACCGCCAACGGCAGTGCGTCATCAAAATGTTGATAGGCGCGCAATTCCGTTTGTGCCAGCAACACAACCTTGTCAACAGAACGCAGCACCTTGCGCAACAGGCCTGTAAGCAACGGCCGGTTGCCAAAAAAATTCTCTGGCAGCGCGCCGCCATGGACCTGATAGACGACTTGTTTGCCCATCAGTTTGGCGATAAATACATACACGATATCGCGCCAGTAACTCTTTTGCTCCATCGACGTGTTTACATGGACAATGTCGGGACGTTTCCGCAACAACGATACGGCAAATTGAAACGGGCTGATCACAAGACGCAGCAATTTTCCTGGTGCCGACTCCCCGCGCCCTTCGCTGCCCACCTGGAAATGTACAAGATGAAAATCTCGCGACAAGCTGGAACGGTACATTTGATTCAGATGGGTACTGACCCCACTGACCGCATCAAGGGACGGTCCAAGCAACATCACAGTAATCATTTTCATATTATAAATTATTTTTTTGCAATCTAGTTAATCATGTAACCAGTGTGCGCGCGATATCACTTTGCGCAGCGAGAAAAACTGGCGCAAGCATAAAAACTTGCTTTTCAGATATGATTCTCAATCGCGTATGCCGGCGGCATGGAGAAAAGCCTCAAAGGATGCGAACTGCGCCTTGTGATTCGCCACATACCGCGGATAGGCCCGGTCCAGTTGGCGTTTCACCGGCACGCGGTCGTCCAGTTGGTGGCCATCCATGAACAACGGAAATTCTTCCCAGAAATCTTCCACCACAGGGCGCCGCCCCAGACGCTCCTGGATGCTGCGCGCATACTCAAAGGCTTCAGCCACACATTTGACTTTGCGCTTTTCATAATATTGCTCGATATTTCCGACAATCCGCGCCGGATTGCCCGCTACGATCGCGCCAGACGGTACGTCCTTGGTGACGACAGCGCCATAGCCGATCACGCAGTTATCGCCGATGGTCACCCCCTTGAGTACAGTGCAGTTGCGGGCAAAATACACGTTTCGGCCGATCACCACCTTACCCGAAGAATTAACGAAGTCGCCATGCAAATCCAGGAACAGGTTGGTGACGAAATCATGCGTCAGAATCTCCGTGCCAGAATTGATCGTCGTTCCCGCGCCAATTTCCAGCAAGGTTGGGCGCGTGACATCGATACTGATGGTCTTCAAATTTCCCCAACGAATGTTTTCACCAAGCGCAACGCCGCGCCCGCGAAGCATCTGCTCAAAACGACGTACCCGCCGCGCAGCAAGAATTTTTTTTATGGAAGCAAGCATACCGATTATCCCAAGTCATTAATAACAGAACTATCCACAAGGTGCGGGACAGTCGTGCAACTTACAAAATATAGCGCCAGCGTCGCGCCAACAGCATCAGCGGCAGGCTGGCAAGCAGCGACAGGAACAGTCCTGCCAAGGTCAGGCTTCCCCAGTCTTGCCATCCCCAATAGACCCCCAAGGCCAGGCAAGCAGGATGAATAAAGTAGACTGCGGATGACATTCTGGAGGCCAGCATGCTGCCGTGCGGGGGGGCATGCAGTGCTGCCATGAAGCATGCTGGTGCTGCCAGGGCCAGCGCAAACACCATGTCGAAACCTTTCTTGGTCGCGCCTTGCAAGAGATAGTTCGCATGCGCCTCCAGCAGAACAAGAAGCAATGCTGCAGCGGCAACGCTCACCATCGCCGCCCGGCTTCGCGGACGCCAGGCATGTCTGGCGATCAAGAAGCCCGCACACAGGAAAGGGAAGCCAAAAAACAAAAAATTACGGGACATCCAGTTCAGCGCCACGATATTTTGCAGCAGAGAGGATGAGAAATTGTGATAAACACGACAATATTGCAGACAGACCCCCATCACAAACAAGATGGCGGCCATGGCAGCAAGACGGGCGCTTGCCTGCTTACGCAGGCAATATAGCAAGATACCGGCACAGATCAGGCCCGACATATACCAGAGGTGGTGATACCCCATCACCACCGTGGCAAACAGCATGGCCCAGGCAGTCATACCGGAGAGTGCCTGCGGATGCAGGTAGCATGGCAAATACAGCACCATCCAGAATGCGTAAATACCGGCAGCTTTTTTCAACCAGGAAAGAAAAGTGGCTCTGCTCGTACATGCCTTGCTGAAATAATAGCCATTCATAATGAAAAAGACGGGTACCGCTATGCGGAAGAGGCCATTGACCGTCAAATAGGCCCCTTCGCCAACCGCCTCGCTTCCGGCATGCAAAGCCAGTACCATGACGGCCAGCACCACGCGAAATCCATCGAGCACCCCGTCACGCGGGGGGGCACTATTTGCTGGTGACAAAGTTCCCATCCATTGATCTCCTTTGCCTTCGGTACTTGGCAAAAGCCTAGGCGGCTGCGATATGGCGATATTGCTGAGCAACTTGCTCAGCAATGATGGCATAGCTGCGCGCGCTGGCAATATACGCCGGCCCATGGCTGGCGCGCAAACGGGCGCGTTCCGGGTTGGCCAGCACCTCGTCCATGGCGCTGGCCATGGCGGCCGGCATGCTAACCGTCAGCCAGCCGGCCTGACTGGCCTCCAGCACCTGCACCTGGTCGGGGCTGTCATTGCCGACGGCGGGCATTGCCAGGGCCAGGTATTCCAGTAATTTGGTAGGAGAACTGACATCGTAGCGGACTCCGCGTGGAATATAGGACAGCGCCAGATCGGCGCCCAACAGCAATTCCCAGGCCTGCGCCGAAGGCAGCCACCCGGTAATGCGGACAGCGTCGGACAGGCCGGCACGCTCCGCGTACTGCAGCAAGTCCTGCTCGTCCTGTACATAGGGAGAACCGCCGATCAATAACAGACAGGCACGCGGAACCGTTACGCGCAACAACTGGAGCGCCTCGATCAGGCGTTCGACATTACGCGATTTGTCCAGGGTCCCAAGATAGGCGAGCAGCGGTACGTCCTGCCAGCCTTCCGGACGCCTGCTCGATCGGGGGGCGCCTTCCATGAGTTCCATGTCCACGCCCATCGGCACGGCACTCAGGCGCTCGGCAGGAATTCCTTTTGCGATCATATAGTCACGCATGGCATCGCTTTGCACGAAAATGTGCTTGGCACCCGGCAAGACGAGCCGGTATAGAAGTTGCGCCTCCAACAATCCTTTGACCAGTACCAGCCGCTGACGCAGACTGGGCTGGCGAGCCAGCTGATGGCGCGCGTTTTCTATGCGGCCTTCGCACATCAGGTAGGAGACCCAATAGGTAAATGGAATTTTCTTGAAGCGGGCAATACACATTGCAAGCAGGCCGATCGACACCATGTCGCGTACCTGGATAATATGGCAGTCGCCACGCCGGGCTGACAGCAGACTACGAAGGCTCAGCTTGATGAACGACCATTCGCGCCGCAAGCGGCTGGAGTGATAAAGGGGACGCTGCGCCGAGGCAAAGTTCTGTTCCTGGAATGGCGCACTGTCCGCCGTCCCCACCAGATCACATACGACTTGATGGCGGGGCAAATATTTACCGAACAGGACAGCCACATCCGGACGAAAGGTCGGCAATGCCTCAGGCACGAGCTGTAGTATTTTGAGAAACATGTATGAAGAGTCGCAGAGGCAAGGTGAATCAATCGTCGAGGACGAAAAATATTATCATAAATGGCATAGAATTATTATAATTGTACCATCCATGCCTGCGAACAATGTCAGTTACACCATATCTTCGGCAGAATGACTCGTACTGCCAGAATAAAGTGTACAGGGCAACAGGCCATACATCCGATATTTCATTGCAATGTCACCAGCTATCCGGTTACGCTGCCGTCTGCCGTCTGCCGTCGCCACGCCGCCGTACATACACCGCCAACTTGAAAAGGCCGCGCTCCCCATGCTAAAAATATTTCGCCTGTCTGCCTGGCTACACCGCCATCGCATCCCGTTCCTGCCAAGAATTCTCTACGTGCTCAACCGCATGCTCTTTGCCGTGGTGTTGCCGCCAGGCGTAACAATGGGCAAGGACGTATTGCTGGCATATAGCGGGCTGGGTACCGTTGTGCATGCACGTGCCGTCATTGGCGACCGCGTCAAGATATCGCAGAACGTCACCATCGGTGGGCGCGCTGGATTGCTGAAGGTTCCGGTGATCGAAGATGATGTGGAAATTGGTGCGGGCGCCTGTGTCCTGGGGCCCATTACGATAGGCCGCAGCGCAAAGATAGGCGCCAATGCGGTAGTGCTGCATGACGTGCCAGCCGGTGCCACCGCGGTCGGCATCCCGGCGCGCCCCGTTTTTTAGAACCGCAAGCGAGCTTGCAACACTGCCGGCATGGCGCCGGCAGTGTCATCAAGTTTGCATCAAGGCAAGACGATAGACTGCGTGCCCACGGTGAGTTGTCGTCCTGTCGACGTTTTCGTCAGCTGCGATTTGATTCCCTTGCAACCCACATCGAGCACCACCAGAAACTCGCCTTTCAATGCCGCAGCCGGTTTGACGAAGGCCGCGTGGTCTTCTATCGTACCGACCTTCGGTGGCGGACTCAAACGCTTGGCCAGCGCCGTACCGTCAGTCGATAACGATTGCAGACACAGGCTGCGATCAACGTTGACGATCTTTGCCGCATTGGCAGTGGTAAAGGTAATGGGCGCGGCAGCATGCAGGTTCCATTCGAAAATACGCGGTGTCGCCGAAGCGAGCGTATCAAGCACAACTACCATATCCTGACCGCGCAAATACCAGACCTTGCGTAATGCCGTCGTCAACAATCCGTTGTAAGCGGGCAAGGCATCGCCTTCGGCATAGTCCAGCGTCGGCGACGTGTGGAAGGCAGTAATGCGCCCCTTGCGATCCAGCAACTCCAGCGTGCCGGCGACTGGCTGGCCCAGCCCGCCATCGACCGTCACAGCATTGTGCGCCTTGGTGGTGCGATACCAGCTCATCGCTTGCGGCGATGCAAAATAATCCTGATAACCCGCCTCCGTCAGCAGTTTGCGGCCACCGCTGTTGATCACGATGCTATTTTGGTCACCATGACTATGGTTATAGGAGCCATACGGACTGGACTTGAAGAAAACGGAAGTGCGCGCCCGGTCGGCCATACTGCTATGCATGGCCACCCAGCCGATACTTGGAAACAGCATCGCATTCGGCGGCGGCGCCGGGGCGGTCACTGTTGCCACTGGCAGGGGATACGGCGCCTGCAGCAACGTAATCGGATTTTCCTCTCCCACCGTGTTGTTGACAAACCACGCCGCAGCGGGCGTTTTCTGGCGCGAGATGAACGCTTTCATCAATGCCTGATCAGGCACGCCTTCATGTACGTCGCCAAACACATGGCTAGGGGTGCCAGGCGGAGTGAATTGCATGAAGAAACTGGCAAAGCCCGCTGCCCATGGTTTTTCAAACAGGTTGATGCCGGTTGCCTGGGCCAGTGGCTGCCACACTTGCATCTGCATGTCGATCGTGTACTGCGCATACGCCGTGCCATTGGAATAGCCCCCTTCGGCGCCACTCCAGACATGGATCAAGTGCGCATATGAGCGCACTGCAAAATCGAGCCAGACCTTCGCTTCAGGTGATTCGCCCAGTGCCAGGACAGAAATCAGGCTTAGGTAGCCAAGTGCCTCGATACCGTGCGAGTCCAGCGGTGTCTGGTCAAGCCGGCCATTGCCCACCGCCAGATTATCGTAGATTGGGCGCGCGCGCAGAATCGCCATGTCCATCCAGACCTTGCGCCGTGGCGTATCCAGCTCATTCCAGAGCAAGTCGGCCCCCTTGGCCAGCACCAGCGACATCATGCGCGCCACCTGGTCTTGCGCCGTAAAGCTGGTTGCGCCCTCGGGATCGAGCGAAGCGATCTGGTCGCCTCGCGCAATGGCTTCCTGCAGATACTTCTTGTCGAGGGTGAGTCGATACATGAGCGCCGCAGCTTCCATCTGCCGTATCACGCTCCCCATCGTATTCGACACCAGCACATATTGGGCGGAAATTGCCGCGGCGCCTGCCGTCGATGACAAGGGGGGGAAGTTCGCATTAGATACCGGCGCCAGTGAAATCATACGCGTATTCACTTCGGTAGTGAGCTTGGCAAGGGCACCGCCGCGATCTGCGCGCATTGCAGCGGACCAGTTGCTTGCCAACTGGAAGTTGGTCGCCAGTTGCCGCGGACGTGGGTGAGCAAGTATCGCCGTACCAATATTATTATTCTCGGGCACGACAAATTGTTTGGATGTCGCATCAATCATGAAACCACGCCAATCCGACCATTCGATAACCGAACTCAGAGGGCGCACCCGCCACGCATACTGGCCAGCCTCAAGGGGCTGCGCTAGCAGGATGAAATTGCGGCTGACCGTATAGGAGGTAGTCGTCCCGCCCTTACGTTGGATTTCAACCACATATTGCGCCGGATAAGTCCGATGACGCGCCCATGTGATGGAAGGGGGATTTTGCGGCTGAGTCTGTAATTGATCTGGCGCAGGGCGTACGATGCCTGGCGTGGCCGACATGACCCAGTCTGCACGGCTGGGCAAACAAGTCACCAGCAGGCTGGCCAGCAACAAGCCCGAACTGGTCATTATTCTTGTAGGCATTTGATATCTCCTGATATAGAGGTGAAGGGCATGATAAGCGCCTCCCAGACTGCAGTCAGGCTTGCCGGTGTCAACTCACCAGTGAACATATCGGACTCAAGGGGGAACTTCTTCAATTAAAACAACGGCAACAGGGAAAAACGGCAGCGCCAGAAACACCTGATTAATGTTGCATTCAGCCGCCACTATACACCAAGGAATTGTAAATAACTGTCGCTTAGAGACAACCACCCCACAAAAATCACATATGCGCAAAGCCGCTCAGAATGCGACCTAAGCAACCATTTACGAAAATGAAATGTGAAATATGGATAAATATAGCGCTTTAAGCATGACTAACCAACAAGCGAATAGATATCAAAATATTAATTCCAGTTTCCCGGAAAAGGATTGAAGGAAATCTGCCATTTACGGCGAATAGCAAATTTTGCCAAGGCACGGGATAGCAGCCGCTGCAGGCGCCCATCGGCCCAGGAACCATGTAATCCATAGTGATGTACGCCATAGGTTTCCGCCGTAACGTCCGCATACATGAATTGCCGGGGATTGCGCGCGATATCGGGATCATACGGATTAAACGGATAAAACGACTTGGGCGCCAGAATCCTGCTATGGTCCTCGCCTGCCAAGGCGACCGCGCGTTTGAGGATATGCGGTGAAGTGGCAAACATCTGGCGCCTGCTTAGCTCATCAGCAATAAGACTGCGCGCATGCTGCATCGTCAAATCACCAGCCTGACAGGCGATAAATGCGGTGGCGATAGAACGCTTGCTTTCGCGTGCCAGCAGGCAGTCCACGCCAATTAGTAACTCATCAATCGGACGGATCAATTCGAGATCGGTATCCAGATAAATGCCGCCATGCGCCACCAGTGCGTCAAAACGAACCCAATCGGCGACAAATGCCCATTTTTTTTGCCTGATCGCCGCGCGACAATAGGCATTATCCAAATTGGAATTACTCTCATTCCATAGCTTGATTTCATAATCGGGACAGTATTTTCTCCATGATGCCACGCACCGCTCGTGCAAGCCATTCATCTGTCCATCGCCAAACCAGCAATAATGTATTAGCTTAGGTATCATATTTATTGAGGCATCAAACGCCGTAGTAAGAATATTTTTAATATGGCCACAAGAGAAACATGCACGAGGAATGCGCTGACACTGCCAAGCAGGCCGTAGTGCGAAGTCAGCAGCCATAACATCATCAGGTAAAAGACATTCGACCCTATCGCGATAATAGTCGTCTGCCGCAACTTGCCAAGCGACCAATATAGGGCATGGGTCGTTACAAAGGTTCCCGCCAGCATGGCGCTGGCCAGCACCACGGCAAACTCCCATGGATAACTCTGCAGGCCAGAAAATATCAACGGCATCCATAATTTTTGGCTGGCAAAGCACAGCGCTCCGGCGACCAGCGAAACGCCTGAAAGCACGCGCAGCGTTTTCAGCCAAAGCGTAAAAGCACCGCGCACGTCGCCCGCGTTGACGCGTGAAGCAAATTCGGGAATGGAGGCTGAATAGAACGGGGCACTGGCCATATTCACCAAGGCATAAATCCGCTTCAGGATACTAAATACGCCGAGGTACTCTCCCGACAGCGAAAAACCCAGTATCACGCGGTCCAGCTGAGCCACAGGCAAGTCACAGATCGCCTGGAAAGTACTCCAGCGCCCAGCTCTGACTATGCGCCTCTGATCCACGGTGCTGGCCTCGAGGCTGCCATCGAGTCCCTTCCTGGCTAGGTGAATATATAAGAAGAGGCCCGCACAGCGCAGTGCTTCCGGCACAAAATAGGCCAGCACCAGCATAAATGCGCTTGGCGAAAAATGCGCTGCCAAAAATAGTGACAGCAGGCGTAACAGACTGCTCAGCAAACCAGCCAGCATCAACACCTGATATTTGTTAATCAGGCGAAAATAAGCCGTGGGGGTACCCACAATAGGAAAGATGGCTGCCAAGGCCAGCAATATCAGCTGAGACAAAGAAAAGGTACTTAGCTGGCTTAGCTGAAACAGCTTAAGTATCAGCATCACGGCCATGACCCCGCACACCGCGAGCAGCTCGAAACGCGCACTTTTCCAGACAGCCGCACTGAGTGCCTGCGGCAACAAGCGGCGGCCGGGCAACTCAATCAGCAATCCCTGCCAATACTGAAAATTGCACACGGTGAATACGGCCAGCGCAATTGACTGCACCAACACGAGGTGACCGAATGCGGCGATACCGATGATCTTCAGGCTGAGTGGAATGGCAAGTACGCTGACGCCTGCTGAAGCTATGTTCAGCAGAAACATCATCGAACTGTTTTTAAGCAAATTATTAAAACTGCTGCGCGAATGGCTCATCGTCCCGGCAGTGCCCCGGCACGCGCTGTGCGCGGCTTCTGAAGCGGCTGAACAGCTGCCGCATCCGCATGACGGTAACGGCAGAAATGCACAATGCAGCCCAGGCTGAAAAACATCAGCAATTGCAAGGTGGATTCATCAAGCAAGGCACGGTTGTAGATCACTGTCGTACTGAGCATGATCATTGTGACCGTACTGACATCCACTATCGCCAGCCGTTCCGGATCGGCCCCCGAGAATTTCACGTAACGCAGACCCGCCACGATACCCGTCAGCGGGATGGCAAGGAAGGCCAGCAAGCCGAGGACGCCGACATCCCATAGCAACGCGGAAATGGCCGTGGCGTTGATGGCCAGGCGACGATAACGCACCGCGACAATACCTTGTCCCGTACCTGCATTCGTGGCGCTTGCGCCCGGCCCGTAGCCGACCAGGCGCTCCACCAGGGTCGGCATGGGGTCGCGATACCAAAGATACATGGAGGCGCCGCGCCCCACCTCGCCGGTGGTGTAGTTGACACTGCGCGGATCAAAGAAATATCCGCCCGTCCGGTCGAGCTTTTCTTCCACCGTCTTGCCGCCACCGATCACGTCACCCCAGTACAGTGCCTTGTAGGCACCATATGTGCCCCCCATAAACAGGCCAATAAACAGGCCAAAGGTAACAAAGGCAAAGATGTTTTTCAGCACGCGCTGGCGCAGGATCAAAAAGAGGGCCAAAGGCAGCCAGACAAAAACTGCTTTAACTTCACCCAGGATACTGATTGCCAGAACCACCGCCAGCATGCCAGCCGGCAGCAAAGGCCCGCTCAGGCCGCGCACCCAGCGCGCCACCACATACAGCAGGCCGCTCGTGCTGAACAAGACCAACGTAGCGCTCATGCCCAGTCCGAAAGAGCCAACGACCCCATCCCAACCCAGGCTGCTCATCATGAAGAAATGCTGGTAAATTACAATTGGCAATTGGATCACTGTGATGATGGCGATCAGTTTCCAAAGCGTCTGGAGTCGGTTCAACGGCCATTCAAACCAGTACAGCGCAAACAACACGCCGAACATGGGTACGCAAAAGCGAAAGGCGGAAATCATCTTGGGCAAACTCAGGTGCCCAATGGCCATGCCGAAGAAAAAGAAGGACAAGTAGAGGAATGAGGCAACGATGACGGCGCTGGCGCCGAAAGCGGGCTTCGGCGCCAGTTCACGGCGTCCATTGAAGGAACTCAGCTCAAGAACGGCTCGGGCGAAAAACAGGGCGCCGAGGCCACTGCCTAGCCACGCCGCCAAACGCAGGTTGAACGCATACTGCGCCATGCCCTGCACCAGGAAAGTAAACACAAACAGGACCGGCAGCAAATTTTTCGTGTTGACCACCGCGACTACCGGCACGATCAGCATGATACCGGCAAGAATGAGGGTCAATTGATTCGAACCGAGCGCCACCACAGCACCGAGCAGCAGCGCCAGGAAAGCCACGCCTAGCGCAATCAATACGGTAGAGGCGCCCGGCATGCGCAAGCCCGCGTTTTTGCGGCGGGAGGAATTCGTTTGCGGCACACCTGCCGGGCTCAACTTAGCTCGAAAAAAACTCATCTTGATTCCAATTTGGGTGCAAGCTCGCACCACAATGATAGTTTGGGCTGCAAACCAGGCAACCTCGCCAGGCAAGCGTTAGCTGCCCTGGCCCGAGAAATGACGACGATGCGCCGGTGTCATGGAAGACAGCATCTGATTGACAAAATCCTGGGCTAAAGTAAAGCCATGCTCATTATCCTGCGTAATCGTCGATACGCGCATCAGAGTAGCGTCAGGAATGCGGCCATCCAGCGCATAGGCCAGCTTGACCTTTTTCATCTGCCAGATGTCGTTAACAGCCTTCTCGCCAACCACGACCCAATAAATGATCGGCTCATTGCGATTATTTAAAGCCGCTACCAGACGCGAGGCTGGAATGCTGCCTGCTACCGTATCCAGTGGTTCATGCGTGGTGGGGCCGACCGCGAAGCCCTGACCACCATAACAGCCTTCGGGGAAGTGAATCGACAAATTGTCGCTCTGATCAGTTCCATAGGCAATCGATAGCATGATGCGTTCGCCTTCACGATTGACATAGGTGCGCGTCAGGGTCTGGTTATAAATTTTGTTGATTTCCTCAAGCGCCGTTGGATTGACAACGGCGGAAATCTGCGCACGGTCTTCCTGCCAGTCGCCGAATGCAGCAGGAATCGCCGTTTCCAGCATAATTTTCGGCCGGCTGTCGGCGATGCGGATCGTGGGGGTAGCTCGCTGCCCGAGCCATAATGCGAACAACATGCACAGGCCCAGTATCACGCCGCTGATCCAGGCCTTGCTCCCTTGTGTATGCGTATTCATGGCTGGCCTTCCTGGCTGCGTTTGTTATTGCCGCGGCGCACTATCCATTGCAACAAGGTGTCTAGACTAATAATCAATATCAATGCGCTGATGAAGAGCACCATGCCGGCAAAACCATGCAGGAAACCTTGACCTGCAGCATCACCAAAATAATATGTAATGAGCGTGAGCGTCATGACGCGTATCACATTGGCGGTAAAGGAAATCGGAATGATCAGCGTCGCCAGGACAATATTACGGAACGGCGAAGTATGGCGCACCAGATTCAGGTAGAACAGGCCCAGTGCCTCAAGCGTCAACAATGTCTGCAAACCGGCACAGGCATCGGCAACCAGCAATTGATATTGTCCGATCTGCAGAATCACGCCACTGCGTGCAATGGGATAGCCAGCCCAGAACAACAGGTGTTCCGTGACATAGGAAACGGCGATTTTCATTGGCAGCGTCAATGCCGAGACGATAGCGCTAGGCAATGGGATCATGAAAAACATGAAGAAAAACGGGAACCACACGGCGCGCAGCGACGCCGCGCCAAACTTGAAGCAGACAATCGACATCGTAACGACGACAAAGGAGCCTATCTCAAACGCCAGGATCTGTTGCGAGACGCCGACGACATACAGCAGCAGGCCAAAGATGAACATGAACGAACCCAGCACAGGAGAGCCGCGGGGATCGGCACGTTCCAGAAGCTTGGCACGCTGGTGATACAGCAGCCACACGGACAGCGCCAAAATGATCGGCCCATGCGCCTGGTCTTCTGTCGCCCAAATGCCATGGAAAAGCGAGTAAAAAGATGGCAGGTACAGCGCCAGGAAGCCAATAATGATCGGCAACCATTCCAGAATGATCGCGCGCGACGGCAACTTGTCACGCACCGATGCAGGATGGCTAAGCGCACTCATCAAAAATCTACCAGCACGGAACCAACGACTTCGACGCCACTTTGTACCATTTGCTCCGTCATCGCATGGATATCATGCAATAGCGTGTAATTCTTGCGCGCCACCAGCAGCACGCCTCCAGCCCGGGTTGCCGTGATCAAGGCATCGGAACCAACGGAAAAAGCGGAGGTATCGTAAAGCACGACATCATAGCGGGACTCCAGCTGCGCATTGAGTCCGCTAAACGGCGAACGACTCAGCATCTCCTGCGGGTTTGGAGGAAGCGTGCCGGCTCCCAGTACGGACAGATCGACAAAAGAGTCGATTTTAGTAACGGCCCCCTGATCAGCGCGTCCGGCCAGCATGTCCGACAGCCCCTGCCGGCCTTTCAAATCAAAGATCTCATGCTGACGCGGAGTACGCAGGTTGGCATCCACCAGCAAGGTATGCTCCCCAAGTTGTGAAAATACCACGGCCAGGTTAGCGGCGAACAGGCTCGCACCTTCACCTGGGTTAACCGACATCACGACCAGCGCCTTATGGCCGCGCGCAAACCAGCGCAACATGAGTTGACTGCGCACAGCGCGCAACGTTTCCACTTGGGCACTGAATGGCTGATAGGCCGCCACCAGCTTGTCGGAAAAATCCCCCTGCCCCGCTTGCAGATAAGGGTAGTCAAACTGGCGCGCCAGAACTTGCTGAATATCGGCTTCCGTCACAAGCCCAAGGCGCTGCGCGGCTTCGCCAAAACGAATGCCCAGCTCTTTTTGCATGCGCAATACGCGCTCGGCATTTTCAGGCGAAATCTTGCCCGATTCAAGCAGCAAGCCGCCAATGCTCGAGTCGCCGCCACGCGGCAGGGTTGGGGTGGTCTGAACAGAATGTGGGACTGGATTCATGATGCTTTCCAAGAAAAATTAATTTGCGCGCAAAGAGCGCGGCAACAGCGACCAGAAACGATTCCCCCGTGTGCGGGCTGGCGCATTCCAGGCAATGCTGCCAAGCATGGGCAACTGCAAGGCATCGGAAAGATCATTTTCAGAACGCACGCGGCGATCCAGCATTTCAGCCAGCAAGGCCACACCGATACCGAACATTGTGCCAAGGAACAGGGCTAGTACCGTATTCAACAAGACCTTGGGGCCCGCCGGCTGGCTGGGTGGCACTGCCGGATTCAACAGCGAGATATCAGACTGCTCAGATTGCCCTTCCAGGCGCGTCTGGGACAAGCGCTGCGACGTCGCTTCGAAAGCACGCTGGGCACTTTCCACATCCTTTTGCAAAACGCCCATCTCGTCCCGGGTACGGTTCAATTCCAGCACTTTCGCCTTTTGCGCGGCAAGCGCGGCACGAATGGCACCTTCGCGCTGCGACATGATCTGCGCATTATTGCCGACACTGTTTGACGTGACGCGCAAGCTTTCCTTCAGGTCGCTGCGTAATTTATCGACTTCAGCCTTTGCAGACTGATACTGCGGGTGATTGGTGCCCAGTCGCTGGCCAATCTCGGCAAGCTTGGATTCAGCGCTACCCAGCCCCACCTTCAGGCTTTGGATCAGCGGGTTGGCCGCCACGTCGGGCGATTCGGCAAAGGCACCGCCCTGTGCCATGCGCTGGCGCGACGTCGCTTCCATTGCCAACCCTTGTGCCGCGACCAACTGCGCCGACAGGTCGTTGAGGCGGTTCGACTCGACATCGAGACGGTTATCAAGGCTAACGATGCCATTTTTTTGTTGATACTCGGACAGACGGCTTTGCGCGCTCTCCAGGGCATCGCGCAACAGCTTCGTCTGTTCCGTGAAATACGTCGATGCCTTTCTCATGGGATCGACTTTAAGTTGAATACTGGTCTTTTGATATTCGTCAGCAAAGGCATTGGCTACAGCTGCAACAAATTGCGGATCGCTGCCCTTGAAACTGATGTCGACCACGCTACTTTCGTGCGACGGAACAATTTCCAGCTTGGCCAACAGTAACTCGGCAAGCCAGTCACGCACATTGCCTACGCCCTTCGAGGCCTCATTAAACTGCGCAATCACGGCTGGACTTTCCGCCAGGTGCAATTGATCGACTACACGCAGTGCAACATTCTTGCTGCTGATAATATCAATCTGCGTTGCCATGTAGCCGGGTAACAACTGTCCAGGCATCGCCATCCCGGTAACGGGATCAATACCTTTGTAGTTCATCAATACCGACGCCGATGCCTTGTATGTCTTGGGCAGCAGCGCGCTGACGATAACGGTCGCCCCCACCGTAATCAGCAAGGTAATGATCAATATCCATTTGCGCGCACGCAGGATCAGTAAAAATTGTGAAAAATTCATGGTACAGCTCTCATATCAGAGAAATCGATTCAGACAAATTATCCGGACGTGCGCGACGCAAATTAAAACAGGCTTTCCCTGACATAAACGACGTCGTCCGTTTGCAGAAGATCATCGTGCTTCGCTTCAATCGTTTCCAATTTACCTGCGCCATCGCGACGCTTGATGCGCATGCTGCGCTCCGTGCCACGCTGCGTCAGGCCGCCACCGACAGACAGCGCCTGCAGGACGGTCATTCCCCGTTCGAGGCGGAAGGTCCCAGGTCGCTGTACCTCTCCATAGATATAGAAACGCGGCGTGCGTTCCACGTAAATCACGTCATTGCCAGTCAGATCAACGTCACGGTCCAGTGAACCGGCGCGCACCATTTCGATAATGTCGATCACTTCCTTGCTGGTCTTGCCATCGCGCTTACGGATCAGATTGATGGTATCGCCCGCTTCGGCTGTAAAGCCGCCCGCCATTGCCAGCACATCCATCAGGCTGCGCTTGCCTTCGAGCGGATAGCGTCCAGGGCGATTCACCTGTCCCAGCACGGATACCTGCTGGCTCTGCAACGACGTTACGATGATATTGACCTGTGCCTTGCGCAGAAAACCGCCACCTTCGAGAAGGTTGCCAATTTTCTTTTCTGCAGCGGCAACGGAAAGCCCCCCGATGGGTACGGCGCCAACCAGAGGAAACGTGATCTCACCCGCTTCGCTGACGCGGGTTTCCAGACCAAGGTCCGGGCTACCGTACACGGAGATTTTCAGCACATCGCCTGCACCGAGCAAAACATCGGCGGCACCGGCCACACCAGCGGTCAGCGCAAAAAAGGCTGCCATTATCCACATTGCAAGTCGTTTCATGATTTGCCTGCTTCCATAAAAATTTGCGTTCATCTTATACCTGGCATCACTTCAGCCCGGCTGCTCCACGTTCATTCACGTCGTTCGACACTGCGGCCGGCCCGGCAGGCGCTGACGCCGGCGTCGCCGGCGTAACTGTCGAGGCCGCGTCCTTGCCCGCCGCAGGCTGGTTCAAATATTCGATCTTTGCCGTTGCGCGCAAACGCTTGAGCTCAGCATCGGCCACATCCTTGGTTTTCTTATTAGTAAGAAACTGTTCGATTTGCGGCGCCGCCTGGGCCAAGGTCACAGGGCTATCCTTGATATCGGCCAGCGAAATCAGCAAGGTACGGTCACCTTCGCGAATAATGAATAACTGCCCTTTCGGCATGGCCAGCAACTTCCCGCTCAGCTCTGGCGCCAAGTCGGCGCTCGAACGGGATAGTTGCGTACGACCATACTTCACCTGATGCGTATCGAGCCAGGCTGCCACCTCATCGAGCGACTTGGCCGCGTCCATTGCGGCCTTCAGCGCATCATTCATATCGGCGCTGGCAATAATCAACTCGCGCATATCGAACTGCTTGCGCTGGGTGAAATATTGCGGATTCTTTTCAAAATACGCTTCCACCTCGGCCTTGCCGGGACGGGGCAGCGATCCGATCTTTTTCTGCATATAGGCCTGCGCAATGATCAAGGACTTCGCGCGCTCGACCGCCTGCACGACCTTGGGATCGCGGTCCATTTTCTCCTTGACTGCTTCATTCAACAGCAGTTGGCGATCAATCAACGATTCCAGCAGTTGTTTGCTCGCAGCATCTTGCTGCGCAGCCTGTACATTGGCACGCTGCATCTCTTCATTGAGCTGAAGAACAGTAATTTCCTCGCCATTCACACTTGCCAGTGCCTGCCCGGCCTTCTTTTCCTTGTTGCCACACGCGGCCATACCTACAGCGGTCAGCAAGACCAAGGCCGAACACAGCATACGAGAGTTCAGTCCCGGCACGTGCACACTCCAACGTTGTTTATGCAAGAGGTTCAAAATTACTCCTTTAGTTCAGAAAAGAAATCGCTCACGACAATTTAATGACAAAAAATACAACTATACTATCAAAAAATATTGCCAAAATAGCAGATTTCTCATGGAATTATGGGACTAGACCACACAATTGTCAATATTATAAATATGATACACAATGTACAAGAGCTGCCGGAAACTATTTGCTTAAAAATCCATTAAGCAGATTTAAAAACAACTGTTTCCAAGAAAACTTACAGCCAGACGCCTGTCATTCTTTATCTGCTCAGGCTTAAAAATAGCATTTCTTGTACTTGGTACGAATTTAGTTTTCCTGTAAGAACGCTGTAGCGACGCGTTCCCGTGCAGGATCGGCGAGGATGGGGCCGTAGTCTGAAGCGCAGCATGGACAAACACCGGTGCGTGAGATGGCGAAGCCGTGCGAACCAAGCCGGCGGCCGGTAAGGCAACCGAAGCAATACGCGTCGCCACCTGCCGCTACATGATGCTGTCGCGCCTTTCTGCTATTGTTCTTTGCATTACGCCCGATTCGCCGGTACAGACCATGGGTCCGTACTTCGAATGCTTGCTTCATTTTAACGCGTATTGATCTGACGCAAAACAAATTCCATGCAGTGTTGCTCGGTCCCTTCACTCAATGGGCATTGTCCCGTTTAAGCACAACCTTCACCGTGCGCATGATAATCCACAGATCCAGCCAGAGTGACCAGTTGCGCAGGTAGTCGAGGTCAAAATGAATGCGCGCTTCCATCTTGTCCAGGGTTTCTGTCTCGCCGCGCAAACCATTTACCTGCGCCCATCCAGTGATACCGGGCTTGACCTTGTGACGCAGCATGTAGCCTTTGATCAACTTACGATACTGCTCATTGTGCGCCACAGCATGGGGACGCGGCCCGACTATGCTCATGCGGCCCTGTAGCACATTGATAAATTGCGGCAATTCATCGAGTGAACTGCGGCGCAGGAAACCGCCGATGCGCGTGACGCGCTGGTCGTTTTTCGTGGCCTGCACCACCTTATCGCCATCCTCGCTGACCGTCATCGAGCGGAATTTATACACAATAATTTCCTCGCCATACAAGCCGTAGCGGCGCTGGCGGAAAATCACGGGACCTTTCGAGGTCATCTTCACGGCGATGGCGATGACGAGCATCACTGGCAACAACATGATCTGGATCAGCAGGCCCAGCACGATGTCGCTGCCACGTTTGACCATGCTGTTAAAGCCCGTGAACGGCGACTCGCGGATGGCGATCACCGGCATGCCGCCTACGTTGTCGAAACGCGCCTGCATCAGATCGAAGATATAGATATCCGGCAGGAAATACACGGATGCCGTCGTATCCTGCAATTCATCGAGCATCTTGCGGATGCGCGGCTGGGCTGAAATCGGCTGGCTGATGAATATCATCTTGATATTGTGTTCGCGGACATAGGCGGCAATATCGGCCATCTTCCCCAGCATGGGTTCACGCATTTTCTCTGGCCAGCGGTCATCGGTACGGTCGTCGAAGAACCCCCGCACGTTCATGAAAAGGTTCGGATTGCGCTCCACGGTCTTGGCAAACTTCAGGCTGGCGTCATTGGCCCCGATGATGACGACCGAGCGCACTTCGCTGTCGCGGCCGGGATCGGCCACCATGCGCCGTGCGGCAAGATGACTGAGCAGCAATATGAATGGCGTCAGCAGAAACCAGGCCAGTACCAGCTCGCGGTCGAAATGGAACGCCAGCCCCGTCGCCGAGCCAAGAAAGATCAGAATCAGGGCGGTAATGGTCCAGCTGACAAAGATATCGCGCGCGTAGGCGAGCATGCGGCCACTGCGCCACGTACGGTACGGATCAACATATTGAAACACCGACGATGAAATAAAAAACGCCAGTATCATCAGTACCAGCGAATAACCGGTAAAGGGCGAGCCCGACAAGGCGGACAACAAATACAGCGTGCCCATGATGATCAAAGGATCGAGGATGCGCTGGAAAAACGAAATCAGGGGTATATCATTGACCGTCATAATACTCATCAGAACTGAATGCTGGCGTTAATGGAAGCGCCTTTGGCACGGTAACTACCTGTGTTGATAATGGGAGCGCCTCTGCGCGTATCGCGGAATGCGCTGACGCCCAATTGAATATTTGGCCGCGGCACATACGTCAGACCGATGCTGGCCGTTTTCGTGGTGTCGTCGACATTAACGGGCAGCACCAAGCCGCTCGCCGCGGAAAAATCGCGTTTCTCGCGCCGCAGTTGCGCATCCATGCGCACTTTAGCCGAGATATCCCAGGCAGCAGCGAGGCTGGCGCCATTGTTCAAGCTACTGGTAATCAGGGAATTTTCCACTGCTGCAAATTCATGCCACAGGCTACCCGTAAAACGCACCTTGCCAAGCGGGGCCCAGTTCACAGTGATGCGCCCATTGGCGCCGCTGGAATCACGCCCGGAAAATAGCTCGTTCTTGCGTTTCACCCAGCCGCCAAGCAACTGCATTTGCGTCACGCCGCTGAGATTCCAATAAATATTCGCCTTCACTTCGTCCTGCTCATACCCCTGCTCGATACCGAACGCGGCCAGGTTTGCCCGGTTCGGAAAGCTCCCTTTCAAATGGCGCAGCTGTATGCCGATCCGGCTTCCGCTGGCAGGCAAATAATCGAAGCCCAGTTCAATGGCATCTTCTTGCCTGTTGGAAAATCTTTGCGCAATCGAATCATAACTATATCGATCGCGTGAGAATCCCCCCCGCACGCGCCAGCTGGGGTGAAAGCGCCAGCCGCCATTCGCATACTCGCGGCGTATCGTGCGCAGGTTACGTTCCGAGCTTCGCAAATCGCTGAACGGCGTCAGTGTCTGTGCATAGCTGGCGCCCAGGTGGCCTTCGAGGTGATTCGCAATATGCCACTCGAGATCAGCCAGATAGTCTTTGCCCGTGTAGTCGAGCTGGTCAAAATGATCAAAGTAGACGCGTGACCACTTTACCTGCCCCGTCAGCAACTGCCGGCCGATGGGACGATTGATCCGGAATCCCGCTTGCACCTGGCGCGAGGTGTCGGAACGCTGCCCATCAAAACCGGGCACATTGTCATCGATGCGGAACAAATTATCGTCATACGAGTACGACGTCGCAATAAAAGGCGAAATCGTATCGCTGATGGCGGCGCCAGCCGGCAAACTGCATGCCGCGCCACCGGCTGCCAACAGCGTAGCGGGCAATATGCGGGCCAGAACCGAGGCCAAACGGTTGCGCTGCAATCCGGATTGCCCGATATGGGCCTGGCAATGATACGGTGAAGTCAACATGGGCATTGTCTTTGAAAGAGCAAACAGTTGGTTGGCAATATTACCAGTAAGTCCAGTGGCCGCCAGAAATAATCCAGAGGCCCAACACGCCGTTCGTCACACCATGGGCGAGGATGGGCGACCACAGGTTCTGGCTGCGCATGTACAGCAAACTGTAGGCGGCGCCGGCAACGATACCGGCCAGCCACAAATTGTGTTCGAAGCCAAACAGTACCACGCTGACAACAAAAGCCTTGGCACTGGCCAGGCGTGGCTGAAATTTCAGGAAATCAGGGGCATCGATCCAACGCAGCAGGAAAGAGCGCCAGAACAGCTCTTCCATCACTGGCACCACGAGAGCCGCGCCGGCGATGCGCAGCACCACCAGACTCCATTCGACCTGGCCATCATTGCGCGGGTCGAATCCGTCCGCATTGCCGATCGTCATCCAGCCTGCATCGAGGTTGATCCACAGCAGAAAAACAACAATGCCGGTGGCCAGCGCCGCGGCCAGCGCACGCGCGCCCAATGGCACCCAGGCCAGTTCCGTGTAGCTGCGGCGCCAGTACAGCAACATACCCAGCACGACGCCGATCTTGACGGCGTACAGCCAGCGCAAGTCCTGCGCGGCGAAGCCCGCCCGGCCCAGCATGTCTGCGATAAAGATAAAGGAGAGATAGGCCAGGAATGGCGCTACCCGGGGCAAGGCGGCGCGGTCAAACATACTGATGCGCACCGGAGGTGAAACCACGCGCCGGACGCGGTGGTCCGGAGCGCGTGTTTTTGATAACAAACATGCATCCCCCGATGTAAAAAATATAATTATATAATTATATCAAGCAGAACCGTTGCCGTGGCAAATAATCCTAACTTAATTACAACAGGAGAGGCAGAAAACAATCAACCGTTGGCGCGCGCCTCGATCTGCTCCCACTTTTCCAGCGCTTCCAGCAGTTCGCCTTCGATCTCGGCCACGCGCGCATTCAGGCGCTTGCCTTCGGCCGGCGTCTTCTTGTAGAAGTCCGGATGCGACAGTTCGGCGGCCAGCACCGATTGCTCGTCTTCCAGCTTGGCGATCAATTTCGGCAGTTCTTCCAGCTCGCGCTGCTCCTTGTAGCTGAGCTTTTTCTGCTTGGCAACGGGTGTGGCGGCCTCGACCTTCACGGCCGGCTTGCTGGCCGGCGCCGTGGCGATCGGCAAGGTGCGCACGCGCTCCCAGTCCGTGTAGCCGCCGACGAATTCGCGCCACTTGCCCTCGCCTTCGGCGACGATCACCTGTGTGACGACGTTGTCGAGGAAGGTGCGGTCATGGCTGACGAGGAAGACGGTGCCGGTGTATTCTTCCAGCAACTCTTCCAGCAATTCCAGGGTATCAATATCCAAGTCATTGGTCGGCTCATCGAGCACCAGCACGTTGGCTGGCTTGGCGAACAGACGCGCCAGCAGCAAACGGTTGCGCTCGCCACCGGACAGGGACTTGACGGGTGAACGCGCACGTTCCGGCGCGAACAGGAAATCGTTCAAATACGTCATCACATGGCGACGCTGGCCATTGATCTCGACCCAGTCGCTGCCTGGCGCGATGGTTTCCATCAGATTCGCCTCTTCGTTCAGCTGCGTACGCATCTGGTCGAAATACGCGACCTGCAGCTTGGTGCCCAGGCGGATGGTGCCCGTGTCCGACTGCTCTTCACCCAGAATCATTTTCAGCAAGGTGGTCTTGCCGGCGCCGTTGGCGCCGATCAGGCCAACCTTGTCACCGCGCAAGATGGTGGCGCTGAAATCCTTGACGATGACCTTGTCGCCGTAGATCTTCGAAACGTTTTCCAGGTCCGCCACGATCTTGCCCGAGCGTTCGCCGGCCGACACGTCCAGTTTCACTTGGCCCTGCTGTTCGCGGCGCGCATTGCGCGTCAGGCGCAGCGCTTCCAGGCGGCGCACGCGGCCTTCGTCGCGCACGCGGCGCGCCTTGACGCCCTTGCGTATCCACACCTCTTCCTGCGCCAGGAACTTGTCGAACTTGGCGTTTTCCACTTCCTCGATTTCCAGCTGCTCCGCCTTGCGTGTCTGGTAAGCCGTGAAGTTGCCCGGGTACGACAACAAACGGCCGCGGTCGAGTTCGATGATGCGCGTGGCAACGTTGTCGAGGAAGGAGCGGTCATGGGTGATGAACAGCACGCTGCCCTTGAAGTCGCGCAGCAAACCTTCCAGCCACAGGATGGAGCTGAAGTCCAGATGGTTGGTCGGCTCATCGAGCAGCAGCACGTCGGGCGCCGACACCAGCGCGCGCGCCAGCGCCACGCGCTTCTGCATGCCGCCGGACAGGGTTTTCATCAGCATGTCGCCCGTCAGGTTCAAGCGGTCGAGCACGGTTTCCACCTTGTTCGGCAAGCTCCACGCATCGGCCGCATCGAGTTTGACCTGAATGTCGTGCATGCGTTCCATCAGTTCGTCGTCATTGCCCTGGCCAAACTGGCCCGTCAGCGCATCATATTCCTTCAACCAGGCCTGCGACTCGCCCATGCCGGACGCGACGGCGTCGAACACGGACATGTCCGGATCGAATTGCGGCTCCTGCTCCACATAGGCGATCTTGATGCCCTGCTGCATGACCAGCAAGCCATCATCGAGCTTGAACTTGCCCGAAATGACCTTCAACAGCGACGATTTCCCCGTGCCGTTGCGGCCGATCAAGCCGACCCGTTCCGAGGTTTCCAGTGAAAATTCCGCGTGATCGAGCAGCGCGACGTGACCGAACGCAAGTTGCGCCGATGAAAGAGAAATGACAGCCATAATGAGTAAAGGTGTACGGGCGCCGCCTCGCGCGCACCGCGTGGTACGCCAAACAGCTGCCGATTGGATGAATGAAGCACGCATTGTACCGACAACTCGGCACAACCAGTACATTGCGGCCAGCATGAACTCAGGCCACCGGCGCGCGTTGCGTGGATGTGGTGTCGCCAGCAGGAATCGAACCTGCATTTAAGTCTTAGGAGGACCTTGTACTATCCATTGTACGATGGCGACACGCGCAGCGGCATT
This sequence comes from Janthinobacterium sp. BJB304, assembly GCF_002735765.1. Classification (NCBI taxonomy): domain Bacteria; kingdom Pseudomonadati; phylum Pseudomonadota; class Betaproteobacteria; order Burkholderiales; family Oxalobacteraceae; genus Janthinobacterium; species Janthinobacterium sp. BJB304. The sequence continues at coordinate 102,878 of NZ_PDZN01000014.1, read as the reverse complement.
ATACAGGCTGGCGCCCGCCATGGACAGCGTGGCAAGCGGACGGCATTTTTGACTGCGACGCGTCAGGCCAGCGCGCGCTTGCGGCGGCGAACCACGCCTAGCACGCCCAATCCCGCCAGCAGCAGCGCATAGGTGACTGGCTCGGGAATGGCGCTGATGCTGAATACCTGGATGGCGCCATAAGTGATGTCAGCCCCCTTCCAGACGGAGCCATCCAGAAGGCTATAGCCCATCGTCGGCTGACCGTAGTGGTTATAGGTATACAAGTAGGACGAGCCGCCATTGGTCAGATTCTCGGGAACGTAGAGGTCATGGCCGACGCCGAAGGTAGGACCCGCCTTGGCACCGTTGAAGGTCTGATCCTTGCCCAAGCCATCCCCGCTGAAATACTGCTTCAATTGCGGCAGCATGAAGCCCGCTGTCAGATTGAACAGGAAGGCCGTGCGCTCGCTGTCCTCCATGGTCACATGCATGCCATCAGTCGAGCTCCAGCTTTGTGGATTGTAGCCGCCCACCAGCCACGTCTTGCCCGATGAATTCGTGGCTTCCATAACGGAAAATGTGCGCCCCTTGCCATCGGAGGCCTTATGGAAATCGAGCGAGGTGTCGCCCGCCGCCTTGCTGTAGATATTCGTCAGCGCCAGACGGCCCTCTCCGAGCCAAGTTTCCAATTGCGCCTGATAGCCAGGAGACAGTAGCGACGTGCCGGTTCCGGCCTGCGCGCCCAGGCAAACACCCATACCGGCCACGGCCAGCACCACACTTCTTACCGCCTTAAAATTATTGTGCATCATCTGCCTCGACTGTCAGTATTTGAAGCCGGCGTATTTTCCGGTTGCCAAATATAACATAGCAGATATTGTTTTTATATTTCTTATTTTAGCGCAAAAAATATAATTTTGACAAAAATAATTCATTCAGGCAACACGGCCGTCACTTCGATCTCGACCTTCGCTCTGTCCTCGATCAGTCCCGCCACCTGCACCGCCGTCATGGCCGGGAAGTGCTTGCCGATGATTTCCCTGTAGGCAACGCCAATGTGTGGATATGCCGCCACATATTCCTTCTTGTCCAGTACATACCAGTTCATGCGCACGATGTGCTCGGGCAAGGCGCCGGCCTCGGCCAGCACGGCGACGATATTTTGCAAGGCCTGGCGCACCTGTCCCGCAAAGTCATCCGTATGAAACTGGCCCTGCGCATCCCAGCCTATCATGCCGCTGACGTACACCGTGCGTCCGCTGGCGGCAATACCGTTCGCATAGCCGCGCGGCCTGGCCCATCCCGCTGGTTGCAGCACTTGCATCGTGTTCTCCTCGTTGTTCTTGCCGTTCATGCGTCCGCCGCCTCGCGCAGCAGTTCGCGCGCGATGATCAATTGCTGCACTTCGCTGGCGCCCTCATAGATGCGCAGCGCGCGGATTTCGCGGTACAGGCGCTCGACCGGGTGCCCGCTGACGACGCCCATGCCGCCAAACAGCTGCACGGCCGCGTCGATCACCTGCTGCGCCGTTTCCGTGGCCGTCAGCTTGGCCATCGCGGCCTCCTTCGTCACCTTGCGGCCCTGGTCGCGCTGCCAGGCGGCGCGGTAGGTCAGCAGCGCGGCCGCATCGATGCCGGTGGCCATCTGCGCCAGTTTCGCCTGCGTCAACTGGAAGTCCGCCAGAGTCTGGCCGAACATCTGGCGTGCCGTCGCGTGGCGCAGCGCTTCGTCGAACGCGCGCCGCGCAAAGCCCAGGGCGGCGGCGGCCACCGACGTGCGGAACACATCGAGCGTGGCCATCGCCACCTTGAAGCCCTGCCCCGCCTCGCCCAGGCGCTGCGACACGGGCACGCGGCAATTGGCAAAACGCAGGCGCGCCAGCGGATGCGGCGCGATGACGGCGATGCGCTCGGCGATTTCCAGCCCGGGATTGTCGGCGTCGACGATGAAGGCGCTGATGCCGCGCGCCCCTGGCGCCTCGCCCGTGCGGGCGAACACCACGTAAAAGTCGGCGATGCCGCCGTTCGAGATCCACGTCTTTTCGCCATCGAGCACATAGTCGTCGCCGTCGCGGCGCGCCGCGCACGCCATGGCCGCCACATCGGAGCCGGCCTGCGGCTCGGACAGGGCAAAGGCGGCGATGCGCTTGCCGCTGGCCACGTCCGGCAGATAGCGCGCCTTGTTCTCCAAGCTGCCGAACAGGCCGATGGCGCCGGAACCGAGTCCCTGCATGGCAAAGGCGAAATCGGCCAGGCCGTCGTGGCGCGCCAGGGTTTCGCGCATCAGGCAAATGGCGCGCGTGTCGATCTTGCCATCGGTGCCCGTGGCGTATGTCAGCCAGCCGCCCTGCCCCAGTTGCGCCACCCGCGCGCGGCAAGCCGCATCGACGTCGGCGCCATGCTCGTCGTCCAGGTGCTGCGTCGCCCACGCATCGAGGTCACGCTCAAGTTCAGCATGGCGCGCTTCGAAAAACGGCCAGTCCAGGTAAGTGGTGTCGCGTGTCTTGTTCATCTTCTCAATCGCCCTCGAACTGCGGTTTTTCTTTCGCCACGAAGGCGTGATAGGCCCGATGAAAATCGTTGGTGGCCATGCAAATGGCTTGCGCCTGCGCTTCCGCCTCGATGGCTTCATCGACGCCCATGTTCCACTCCTGCTGCAGCATTTTTTTCGTCATGCCGTGCGCGAAGGTGGGGCCGCTGGCCAGGCCCGCGGCGAACAGCTGCGCCGCCTCGGCCAGCTCTTCCGGCTCGACCAGACGGTTAAGCCAGCCCCAGCGCTCGGCCTCGGCTCCGGCCAGGGAGCGGCCCGTGTACAGCAGTTCGGCGGCGCGCCCCTGGCCGATCACGCGCGGCAGCAAGGCGCAGGCGCCCATGTCGCAGCCGGCCAGGCCCACGCGGGTAAACAAAAAGGCCGTCTTGCTGCGCGCCGTGCCGATGCGGATATCGGAAGCCAGCGCCAGCATGGCGCCGGCGCCCGCGCATATGCCGTCGATGGCGGCGACGATGGGCTGCGGGCAGGCGCGCATGGCTTTCACCACGTCGCCCGTCATGCGGGTAAACGCCAGCAGGCCGGGCATGTCGAGCCGCGTCAGCGGTCCGATGATGTCGTGCACGTCGCCGCCCGAGCAGAAATTGCCGCCGCTGCCCGTGATGACCACGGCCTTGACGTCGTCCGCATGCGCCAGCGCGCGGAACAGCTCGCGCAGCTCCGCATACGAATCGAAGGTGAGCGGATTCTTGCGCTCGGGCCGGTGCAGGGTCAAGGTGGCCACGCCGCCTTCGACGGAAAACAGAAAATGCCGCGCGGCGTAGCCGGCCAGGCTGGCGCGGTTGCCTGGCAGGTCTTGCGGCTGGCCGGGTAGATGGCGCATGGTGCTTCCTTTATTTATCGATGGTGTCACGATCGTGTTCATTCAAGTGCTGTTTCATCTGCGACAGCAGGTCGATCAAACGGGTTTTGTCATCGGGCGTCACGCCGTGCAGCAGTTCGGCGATCCAGCCTTCGTGCACGCGCGCCATCTCGTCGAACGCGCGCCGGCCGGCCGGCGTCAGCTTGACGCTGTACGAGCGGCGGTCTTTCGGATCGACCACGCGCACCACGAGTTTTTCCTGCTCCAGCTGGTCGGTGATGCCTGTGATATTGCCGCCTGTGACCATCATGCGCCTGGACAGTTCGCCCATGCGTAAACCTTCGGGAAAGCGTTCGAGCTGTGCCATCAAGTCGAAGCGGGGCAAGGTGATGCCGAAGGTGGCGCGCAAGCGCGTGCGCACTTCGTTTTCGATTTTCACCGTGCACGAGAGCATGCGCAGCCACAGCTTGAGCGACTGGTGGTGGTCCTGCGTCAGCCGGCTGGCCAGATCCAGCACGGGTTCGTCCTGCACATTTTCGTTTTCTTTGTCCATGATCTTCATTCTGTTACATGACTTCGCCGCCGGCGACGGCGATCGATTGTCCATTCATGGCGGACGACGCGGGCAGGCAAAGCCAGGCCACCGCATCGGCCACTTCGCGCGGCTGCACCAGCCGCTGCTGCGGATTGCCAGCCGCCAGTTCCGCGCGCGCCGCGTCTTCGCCGCGCCCCGTCTTGCGCACGATGTTCTGCACGGCTTGCGCCACCATGTCCGTTTCCGTGTAGCCGGGGCAGACGGCGTTGACGGTGACGCCGCGCGGCGCCGCTTCCAGCGCCAGCGCGCGCGTCAGGCCGATCACGCCATGCTTGGCGGCGACATAGGCGCTGACGTAACGATAGCCTTTCAGGCCCGCCGTCGACGCCACGTTGACGATGCGCCCCCAGCCCGCTTCCAGCATGGCCGGCATGGCCGCCTGGCAGCAGTGGAACACGCCCGTCAGGTTCACGGCCAGCATCTGCTGCCAGATGGCGGCATCCGTCTTGCCGAATGGCGCAGCATGCGCCTGGCCGGCGTTATTGACGAGGATATCGATGCGGCCGAAATGCGCGGCGGCCTGCGCGAAGCCCGCCTGCACGGACGCTTCCACGCTCACGTCGAGCACGCAGATGGCCACCCTGCCCGCATGGCCCGCCTCTTCCAGCTGCATGCGCGCGCGCGCCAGCCGCGCGCCATCGCGCCCGGCCAGGGTGACCCTTGCGCCCGCGTCCAGCAAGGCGTGCGCGCAGGCCAGGCCGATGCCGCTGCCGGCGCCCGTCACCAGCGCATGTTTTCCTGATAGTGCGTCCATCGATGCTTCCTTGCTCATGTCATCCTTCCAGCAGCCGCGCGGCCACCTGTTGCGGGGTGAGACCCGTGTTGGCGGCCGCCAGCTGGCGCTCGCGCTGCAGATTGCGTTCCAGCTGCTGCTGGCCCGGCCGGTACTGTTTCGGCCAGGCTGCGCCGTTCCCAGCGCCTGCGCCGCTGTAGCCGATGCGCGCCATTTCCGTCAGGGTCCAGGCCGGGTTGGCCAGGTGCGGGCGGCCCACGGCGCACAGATCGGCGCGCCCGGCGGCGATGATGCTGTTGGCGTGGTCGGCTTCGAAAATCGAGCCGACGGCCATGCTGGCAATGCCCGCCTCGTTGCGCACGCGGTCGGCGAACGGCGCCTGGAACATGCGCCCGTAGACGGGCCGTTCGAGCTTGCTGACCTGGCCCGAGGAACAGTCGATCAGGTCGGCGCCCGCCTGCTTGAACAGGCGCGCGATGACGACCGCATCGTCTGGCGTGATGCCGCCTTCGACCCAGTCGTGGGCCGAGATGCGCACGCTCATCGGTTTATCCTGCGGCCACGCCGCGCGCATGGCGCGGAACACGCGCAGCGGATAGCGGCAGCGGTTTTCCAGGCTGCCGCCATATTCGTCGGTGCGGCGGTTGGTCAGCGGCGAAATAAAACTCGACAGCAGATAGCCGTGCGCGCAATGCAGTTCCAGCCAGTCGAAACCGGCGACGGCGGCGGCCAGGGTGGCGCGCACGAAGTCCTGTTCGATGCGCGCCAGGTCGCTTTCCGTGGCCGCGCGCGCCGTTTGCGACACGCCGGCGAGATACTGCTGCTCCGAGGCCGAGGTCAAAGGCCAGTTGCCTTCCCTGAGCGGCAGGTCGATGCCGTCCCACATGGGCCGCGTCGAGCCTTTCGCCCCCGCGTGGCCCAGCTGCAGGGCGATCTTCGCATCGCTGTTCGCGTGCACGAAATCGACGATGCGCCGCCACGCCTGCGTGTGCGCTTCGCTGTACATGCCGGGGCAGGCGGGCGTGATGCGCGCGTCGGCCGAGACGCACGTCATCTCGGCAAACACGAGGCCGGCGCCGCCCATGGCGCGCGCGCCCAGGTGCATCAGATGGTAGTCGCCCGCCACGCCGTCGACGGCGCTGTACTGCGCCATCGGCGAGACGGCGATGCGGTTTTTCAGCAGCACGCCGCGCAGCCGGAAAGGCGTCAGCATGGGCGGCATGGCTTCGTCCCGCAAAGGTTCTTGCGAAAACACAACGCCGGCCTGCTCGCCCGCGCGCCGCGCCAGCCACGATTCATAGCCGGCCACGTAGGCGGGATCGCGCAGGCGCAGGTTTTCATGCGAGATGCGCTGGCTGCGCGTGAGCATCGAATAGGCAAACTGCGGCGCTTCCATGGCGCTGTAGCGCTCGACGTTTTCAAACCACTCCATGGAATTGCGCGCCGCGCTCTGGATCTTCAGCACCTCGATGGCGCGCAGCTGCTGGTAGGCGGCCAGCGCAGCATCCGTACCAGCATGCTGGCCGAAGCAGCGCGCCAGTTCGATCGCGTCTTCAAGCGCCAGCTTGGTGCCGGAGCCTATCGAATAATGCGCCGTGTGGGCCGCGTCGCCCATCAGCACGACGGGCACGCCGTCCTGGCGGTGCACCCATTGCCGGCAGACGATGCGGGGAAAGGTGATCCACTGTGCCGAGCCGCGCAAGTGCGGCGAATTGCTCAGCAAACCGTGGCCGTCGAGTTCCTCGGCGAACAACGCTTCGCAAAAGGCGATGCCCTCTTCCTGGCTCATGGCGTCCAGTCCCGCGGCGCGCCACACGTGTTCGGGCGTTTCGACGATGAAGGTCGAGGTCTCGCCATCGTATTGATAGATATGCGCCTGGAACCAGCCGTGCGGCGTTTGGCGGAAGGCAAACGTGAACGCCTCGAATTTCTTGCGCGTGCCCAGCCAGACGAAGCGGCAATGGCGCTGGTCGATCTCGGGCTGGTAGCTGGCCGCATAGCGCGTGCGGATGCGGCTGTTCAAGCCGTCGCTGGCGATCACCAGGTCGGCGCCGTACTGGCGCGCGATCGCCTGGTCGTCCCGCACTTCCGTCTCGAACACCAGCTGCACGCCGAGTTCCTCGCAGCGCGCCTGCAGGATATTGAGCAGGCGCTTGCGGCCGATGCCGCAAAAGCCATGGCCGCCCGAGCGCACGGTCTCGCCCTTGAAGTGGATCTCGATATCGTCCCAGTGATTGAACGCCTGCAGGATGGCGCGCGCCGTCGGCTCGTCCGCGTTGGCCAGGTTGCCCAGGGTCTGGTCGGAAAACACCACGCCCCAGCCAAACGTGTCATACGGGCGGTTGCGCTCGATGACGCTGATGCGGTGATGCGGGTTCTGCTTTTTCATGAGCAGGCTGAAATACAGGCCGGCGGGGCCGCCGCCGATGCAGACGATATTCATGGGGTGTCCGTGCGAAGTTTGAAGCGCTGCAGCTTGCCCGTTTCCGTGCGCGGCAGCGCAGGCAGGAAATGGATGGCGCGCGGGTATTTATACGGGGCGATCTGCTGGCGCACGAAGTCCTGCAGTTCGGCCGCCAGCACGTCGCCGGGCTGGAAACCATCTTTCAGCACCACGTGCGCCTCGACGATCTGGCCGCGCTCGGCATCGGCGCGCCCGACCACGCCGCATTCGGCCACGGCAGGGTGGCGCAGCAGCGCCTCTTCCACTTCCGGGCCTGCGATGTTGTAGCCGGCCGAGACGATCATGTCGTCGCTGCGCGAGCGGTAATAGAAATAGCCGTCGGCATCCATCTCGAAGGTGTCGCCCGTCAGGTTCCAGCCGTTCTGCACGTACTCGCGCTGGCGCGGGTCGGACAGGTAGCGGCAGCCGGTGGGGCCTTTCACGGCCAGGCGGCCCGTCACGCCGGGCGGCTGCGGCACGCCCGCATCGTCGACGATGCATGCCTGGTAGCCGGGAATGGCCTTGCCGATGGCGCCGCGGCGGATGCCCTCGCCCGTGGCGGAAATGAAGATGTGCAGCATTTCGGTGGCGCCGATGCCGTCCGTCATGGCCAGTCCCGTCGCCGCCTGCCAGGCGTCGCGCGTGGCCAGCGGCAGCGCCTCGCCTGCCGATACGCACAAGCGCAGGCTGCTCAAATCGTGGCCGGCCGCCAGGGGCGCCATCTGGCGGTAAAAAGTCGGCGCCGTGAAGCAGATCGTGGCCTGATAGGCACCGATGGCGCGCAGCAGGCCGTCGGGCGTGAGTTTTTCCAGCAGCACGGTGGCCGCGCCAAAACGCAGGGGAAACAGCAGCAGGCCGCCGAGACCAAAAGTAAAAGCCAGCGGCGGCGTGCCGATGAAGATATCGTCGGCGCGCACCTGCAGCATGGAACGGGGAAAGCAGTCGCAGATGGCCAGCAGGTCGCGGTGCATGTGCATGGTGCCCTTGGGGACGCCCGTCGTGCCCGAGGTAAAGCTGATCAGGCAGACGTCGTCGGCCGCCGTGTCGTGCGCGGGAAACGGCGCATCGTGGGCCGCCATGCGCCGTTCCAGTTCCGCATCGGCGGCGCCAAAGCACAGCATGGCCGACAGGCCGGGCAAGCCATCGAGCTCCGCGCGCAAGCCCTGCGCGCACAGCACGGCATTGACTTGCGCTTTGGTCAGGATGGTGGACAGTTCGCGCGCGCGCAGCAGCGGCATGGTGGGCACGGCGATGCAGCCGGCCTTCAGCACGGCCAGCAGGCAGGCGGCCATCATCGGGGTATTGGCACCGCGCAGCAGCACGCGGTTGCCGGGGATCAGGCACAGGTCGGCGCGCAGCACGTGGGCGATGCGGTCGACTTGCCGCGCCAGATCGGCGTAGCTCCAGCGCTGGCCGTCGGCAAGGATGGCGGTGCGCTCGCCGCCGCCGTTGGCCACGGCCGCATCGAGCAGCGCGGCGACGCAATTGAGGCGCGGCGGATACTGCAGCTCGGGCAAATCCAGGCACAGCTGCGGCCAGAGTGCGCGCGGCGGCAGGTGCGTGCGCGCAAAGTCGTCCTGGGGAGATGCGGTGGTAGGCGAAGGGTCGCTGCTCATGCTCATCCTGGCTGGTGACGGGCGCGTGCGCAAGGCCCGGAAGCAGATACTTTAAACCTAAAGTATTTTTCCAGCAAGCAGAAAACGGCAATTTCAACACACCTAACAAAACCGTAGCGAGCGAATGGGAGTTGTGGCCGAGAAGCGGAGCTGTGCGGATGCACAGTGAGCATCGGAAGCCGCAAATCACGACGCGCAGTAGGTTTTGTTATGGTGTATCAGTCGGCGCCGTCCTGGCGCAGCAAACGCGCCTGCTGCGCCGCGCTGCGCGCCAGCGCGGCCAGGGCCGCCTGTATCTGCTCGCCATCGAGCACGGCCGACTGCAGCAAGGCGCTCATGCCGGCTTCCGCGCCATGCAAGCCCAGGGTGCGGCAACCGAGGTGCAGCCGTTCGAGCTGCTGGCGCGCCTGGGCCGGTTCGCCGCGCGCCAGCAAGGCGTCGACCTGTTCGCTGGCGGCGACTATCTGCCCCTGGAAGCCCGTCAGGTAGGCCAGCAGGCGTTCGCCGTCAATGCCCAGCCGCTGCAAGGTATCGCGCGGCGCCTCGGCCGGCAAGGCGGAGACGTCGAAGCAGGCGTCGATATGCTGGCGCACCTGCTCCGGCTGAAAGGGCTTGACGATGTAGCCGGCGGCGCCGGCCTGCACGGCGTCGCGCACCGTGTCGTGGTCATTGGCCGACGAGACCAGCACCAGCGGCATGGCGTCGAGCGCGCTGTCGGAGCGGATTTTCTGCAGCAGCTCCATGCCGGACAGGCGCGGCATGCGCAAGTCGCAAAAGCACAGCGCGGGGCGCAAGCCGCCTTCGAGCTGCTCCCACGCCGCCGCGCCATCTTCGGCTTCCACGATGTCGTGCACGCCGCAGCTGTCGATCAGATGCATCAATACCATGCGCGACACGACATCATCGTCAACCACCAGTACTTTCATTGCTTTCTCCATTGGCGGCAGCGTCAGGGTGCCTGGCCGTATTCTACCCAGTTTCGCCGCGCGCTCCACGGCTGGAATTGCCTATTTTACATTTCCTTGCCCGAAACGGCTATTTGCGCCAACAGTGCGCGCAATTGCGGCAAATGCAGGGCCACCTGCGTCCAGCGCCCGCCGTCCGCAGCCTCCTCCATTTCCGTGCACAGCATGTGCAGCTGCGTTTCGTCGAGATAGGCGGCGCTGCCCTTCAATCCGTGCAGCAGGCGCCCTGCGTTGTCCTGGTCCTGCGCCGCCAGGGCATCGTCGAGTTCGCGCAAGCGCCCCTCCAGGTCGGCGACGAAGGCGACGCGGATGCGCCGCTGCAGTTCGCCGCTGCGGATGGATTGGGCGGACGGTGCGGCGGGGATGGCCGGCGCGACGCCGAACAGGGCGTCGAGTTCCGCCTGCCCCCGCGCGCTAGCGCGCGGCGCGTTCGACGGCATGCGCGGCAACATGAAACCGCGCTGCAGCTGGCGCTCGATGGCGCGCGCCAGCAAGCCATGCAGCACCGCCTCGTCCACCGGTTTGCTGAGGAAATCATCCATGCCGACGCCCAGATAGCGGCTGCGGTCCTCTTCGCTGGCGTTCGCCGTCAGGGCCACGATCATCAGTTCCTGGTCGCGCACGGGCTGGTCCGGCCAGCCGCCCACGCGGATCAGACGCGTCGCCGTGGCGCCGTCCATCTCCGGCATGCGCCCGTCCATCAGGATCAGGTCATAGCGCGTATGCACGCAGGCAGCCACCGCCAGCACGCCGTTGGCGACCACGTCGACCCGGTGCCCCAGTTCTTCGAGCATGACGCGGATGATGATCTGGTTGGTGGGGAAGTCTTCCGCGCACAGCACGCGCAACTGGTGGCTGTGCGGCGCCAGCGCCACCTGCGGCACCAGCGGCGGCGCCACGCCGTCGGCCAGCGGCAAGGTGAAGGCAAAGGTGCTGCCCTGCCCCGGCGTGCTGGCCACCTCGATCTCGCCTTCCATCAGTTCGACCAGCTGGCGGCAGATCGCCAGGCCCAGCCCCGTGCCGCCGTAGCGCCGCGTGGTGCTGGCATCGGCCTGCTCGAACTTCTGGAACAGGCGCGCCATCGCGTCCGCATCGATGCCGATGCCGCTGTCGCTGACGCTAAAGCGGATCAGGTTGACACGGCGCCCGCCGCTGCCGCTGGCCACGCCGGCCCGCTCGACGCACACGCTGACGCCGCCGCGCTGGGTGAACTTGAAGGCATTGCCGACCAGGTTGACCAGTACCTGGCGCAAGCGGGTCGGGTCGCCCACCACGAAGGGCGGCAGGTCGGGCGCGAAATCGATGGAGAAACCGATGCTGCGCGCGGCCGCCTGCTCCTCGAACAGGGTCACGACCGTCTCGATGGCCGCGCCGAGCGCGAAATCGATGTTTTCGATACTCAGCTTGCCCGCCTCGATCTTGGAAAAATCGAGCAAGTCATTGATGATCACCAGCAGCGACTGGGCATTGGCCTGGCCGCGCAGGATCTGCTCGCGCGTGGCGTCGTGCAGCTGCTCGTCGCGCAGGGCAAAGCCCAGCATGCCGATCACGCCGGCCAGCGGGGTGCGCATCTCGTGGCTCATGTTGGCCAAAAATTCCGACTTCTGGCGCGTCGCATCCTCGGCCTTGCGCTTGGCCTGGCGCAGGCTTTCCTCGTTTTTCGTCAGGCTGCTGTTGACTTGCGCCAGCTTTTCCGATTGGGCCAGCACCTCGATTTCCTTGCTCTGCAACTCGGCCGTGCGTTCGCCGACCAGTTTTTCCAGCTCGTTCTGCTGGCGCCGCAGCGCGCGCACGCGCTGCCGGTACGCGCCATACACGGCGCCCAGCAGCAGCAGCGCCATCAGGGTGCGGAACCACCAGGTCTTCCAGAACGGCGGCAAAATCGTGATGGCCAGCGTGGCGCCGCTCTCGTTCCACACGCCGTCCTTGTTGGCCGCCTTGACGCGAAACACATAGTTGCCCGCGTCGAGGTTGGTGTAGGTGGCAAAGCGCCGCCCCGCATCCGTCATGACCCAGTCCTGGTCGAAGCCTTCGAGCCGGTAGGCGAACATATTGCGCTGGGGCGCGGCGAAATGCAGGGCCGCGAATTCCAGCGAAAAAACGCTTTCGCGGCTGGTCAGCACCAGCTCGCGCGTATGGTCGATGGCCTTCTTGAGCACATGCGCGAACTCGCCGCGGCCGATGGCCACCGGCTTGTTGAAGATCTGCAGTTCCGTGACGGCCACCAGCGGCGGCACGCGGTTGTCGTGGATATCCTGCGGCATGAACGCCGTCATGCCGTTGAAGCCGCCGAAATACATGGTGCCGTCCGACGCGCGCAAGGCCGCGCCGTCGAAGTACGAGCCTTCCACCGTGCCATCGGCGCTGTCGTAGTTGCGAAACAGGCCGCTGCGCATGTCGAGCCGCGTGATGCCGCTGTTCGTGCTCAGCCACAGCTGTTCGTTGTCGTCGCCGAGGATGCTGGCGACGGCGTCATCGGCCATGCCATCCTTGCGCAGGAAGCGCCGGAAGCGGATCCCGCCCTTGGCGTCGACGTCCATGCGGTTCAAGCCATTGGCCGTGCCCACCCACAGCACGCCGCGCTTGTCTTCGTGCAGGAAATGCACCTCATCGTGGCTCAGGCTCTGCGGGTTTTGCGGATCGTGGCGGAAATGGCGGAAGCGGCCGCTGGCGCGGTCCAGCAAGTCCAGGCCGTGGAAGGAGCCTATCCACAACCGCCCCTTGCCGTCTTCCAGCACGGGCCGCACCATGTTGTCGGACAGGCTGTTCGGATCGGCCGGGTCGTGGCGGTAAGTGGTAAAACGCTTGCTGGCCGGGTCGAAACGGTGCACGCCGCCCCGCGTCGACACCCACAGCATGCCGCTGCGGTCGCTCACGACATTGCGGATGGTGTCGCTGTTCGGGTCGCCGGCGGCAAAGCGCATGGTAAAAAAACGGCCCAGTGCCGGATCGAAGCGGTGCAAGCCCGTCGAGCCGCCCACCCACAGCACGCCGTCCGGCGCCTTGTACAGGGTCGTGACCTGCTCGTCGCGCGACATGCCGGGTGCGCTGCGCAGGTCGAACAGGCGCGAGCTGCCGTCGCGCGTGTCGTACAGTTTCAGGCCGCCCTTGGTGGCCAGCCACAGCTTGCCATTGCCCGCGTCGGCCACGGCGCGCACTTTCTTGTCCGCCAGCGCGCCCACGTCGCCGGGCGCGCGCGCCATGCGCGCAAAGCCGCCGCTGCCCAGGTCGACCCGGCTCACGCCGTTGTACCAGGAACCGACCCAGAAGGTGCCGGCGCGGTCGCGGTAGAGCGACGACAGCTGGTTGTCGGCGACGCTGAACTTGTCGCCCGTCTGATGCCGGTACTGCAGGAAGGTGTCGCTGTCGGGCAGCCAGCGGAACAGGCCATCGGCATTGCTGCCCAGCCAGACGGTGGCGTCGACATCCTGGTACAGGCTGGCCACGCGGATGGCGGAAAAGCCATGCTTCTCGCCGAAGCGCACGCGCGCCTGCGGCGCCTCGCCGGCGCCGCCCAGACGCCAGCGCTCGGCGCCGGCCATGGTGCCGATCCACAGGTTCTGCTGGCGGTCGACCAGCAGCGACTGGATCACGTTGTACTTCGAGCCGGGCGTCGCATCGACGGCGAAATGCTCGAAGCGCTCGCTGCCCGGCGCCAGCATGTCCAGGCCCGTTACCGTGCCGACCCACAGGCGCTGTTGCGCGTCCAGCGCCAGCGCCTTGATTTCATTGTCGCCCAGGCTGTGCGGGTTGCCTTCTTCATGGTGCCAGGTGCGGAAGGCGCCCGTGGAGGGGTCGAAATGCTGCAAGCCGTCCGAGGTGGCGATCCAGAAGCCGCGCGCGCCATCGTCGAGAATGGCATGGATATGCCGGTTGCCGTTGCCGCGCTTGCTCTTTTCGCCGGGGCCATAATGGATGAAGGTCTGGCTGGCGGCGTCGAAGCGGTCGAGGCCATTGTCCGTACCCACCCACAGCTGGCCCTGGCTATCGACATGCAGCTCGCCGACCCAGTTGTCGGCCAGGCTGGTCTTGTCGCCCTCGATATTCTTGTAGACGACCATCCGGTAGCCGTCGTAGCGGCTCAGGCCGGACTGGCTGCCGAACCACATATAGCCCTGCCGGTCCTGAGCGATGGCCAGCACCGATTCCTGCGCCAGGCCCTGGTCGACGCTGAGCTGGTCGAAACGCAGGGTGGGCGCAGGCGCCGCCATGGCCCAGCCGCCCAGCAGTAAAATTAACAGTGAGGCAACATCGCAAACACGTCGAAATACCAGCACAATCGTCCTGTCAAAAAAAACGCGAAACTCCGGCAACTGTTCCGGGGGCCGTCTCAAGAACCAAAAAACGCCAGTACATCGTCCTTGCGGGCCTGCGTATCGCGCTGTCCAAGACGGATCAGCTCGTTAGTATACGTCGATTCGAACAATAAATACGATGCCAGCGCCGCGCCGCGCGCTTCGGCTGCGCCGATGCCCGACAACATGGTGCGGATGGGACGCGGCAAACTGCCGATATGCCGGCTGGCGATGGCGTCAAGCCGCTCGGACGGCGCGATGACCAGCAATTCCACCGGCCGCAAGGCCGTCTTGCCCAGCAACTCGGGCGGCAGCATCGACAAGGTCAGGTTGATGCGGTTCAGGCGCTCAATGTCGACGGCCAGGCCATCGAGGAAGATCGACGACAGCGCGTGGCCGGCGATCTGCGCCAGGCTCGGGTAGCGCGCCGCTTCGGACGCGGCCGGTGCCGGTTCCGTCATGCGCCCCGCCCCAACCACCAGCACTTTGTTCGCGCCCAGGTGGATGGCCGGCGAAATCGGCGCCAGCTGGCGCATGGAGCCGTCGCCGCAGTATTCGCGCTGGCCGCCCACGTACAGGGGCACGGCGGGGAAGATGAACGGGATGGCGGCCGAGGCCAGCAAATGCTCCACGCCGATCTGGTCCGGCAGGGCCAGGCGCTGCGTGCGCACCCAGGGCGCGATATCCCCGGCCGTCTGGTAAAACGTCATGTGGCGGCTGCCCGAATACGACGACGCCGTCACGGCCAGCGCATGCAGCAAGCCGTCGGCCAGGGCCGCGTCCAGGCGCGGCAGGTCGAGCATGCGGTGCAGCAGACTGACCAGCGGGGTATTGTCGAGCAGGGAATTGGGCGGCGACGCATGCCACTGGCGCAGCAGCCAGCCGAACGACAGCAAGGACAGCCAGCGCGCGCCCGAGCGTATCACGCCCAGCGAATCGGCACGGTAGACCTGCTCGACCTCGATGTGCTGCCACACGTCGAGCAGCTTTTGCACGCCTTCGCCGAAGTTGTCGGCGCGGCAAGCCAGCGCCGTGGCGTTGATGGCGCCGGCCGAGGTGCCGCAGATGATGTCGAACGGGTTGCGCGCCGGCGCCCAGCCCGCTTCCCACAGAATCGCAGAAATCGCCTGCAGCACGCCCACCTGGTAGGCGGCACGGGCGCCTCCTCCCGTGAGTATCAAGCCTGTTTTATTTTGCATTCCCATGCCGGCAGATTAGCAGGGTCTGGATGCTTTGTGGAAAAGTTTGGAAGGTAGACGCCAGTTCCTGCAGGTATATTGTTGGCAGCACGGCGCCGGACAAAACCGTAGCGAGCGGAAGGGAGAGGTGGCTAAGAAGCGCAACCGTACTCTAGTACGGTGAGCATCGCAGGCCGCCTATACCGACGCGCAGTAGGTTTGGTCCGGTGCCCCCTAATCGCCCCGAACCATGCCTTCGCGCCGCGGATCGGCGCCGCCAAACCAGAAATCCTTGCCATGCGCGTTCAGCCGCATGATGCCCTGCAGGCCGGAATTCTGCTCGATGACGCGCACCTCGTGGCCCATCGCCTGCAGCGCCTCGACCTGGGCGGCCGGCGCGCGGCCCTTTTCCAGTTCCGTCGGACCGTTGCGGCTGCCGAAGTTGGGCAGGCTGATGGCCTGCTGCACGTTCAAGCCCCAGTCCATGGTGCCGACCAGGACCTTGGCCACATAATTGATGATGGACGAACCGCCCGGGGAACCCGTGGCCAGCACCAGCTTGTGCGTGCCCTTCTCGAACACGAGGGTGGGCGACATGGCGCTGCGCGGACGCTTGCCCGCCTCGACCCGGTTGGCGATGGGACCGTCCGCATCGCGCGAATCGAACGAGAAATCCGTCAGCTGGTTGTTCAGCAAAAAGCCGTCGACCATCTGGCGCGAGCCGAACGCATCTTCCACACTGGTGGTCATCGACAGGCCGCCCCCAAAAGCATCGACGGCCACCAGGTGCGACGTCGACGGGCGCTGCAGGGCGTTGTCCATGCCCCACGCCACCTGCATGCCGGGCGGCGTGCCGGGCAAGGCTTTACCCATGGATTTTTCGCCGATCAGGGCGGCGCGCTGCGCCAGATAGGTTTTATCGAGCATCGAAGCGACGCCCTTGCCCGGCAGCGGCACGAAGTCCGTGTCGGCCACGTAGCGGTTGCGGTCCGCGTAGGCCAGGCGCCCCGCTTCCGAGAACAGGTGGATCGCCTGCGCATCGGGCACGCCGTCAACGGGCGCATATGGGCGGATGTCCTTCACTTCCAGGATGCCCAGCATCTGCGCGATGGCGATGCCGCCCGACGATGGCGGCGGCATGCCGCACACGGTCCAGGCCTTGTAATCGCTGCAGACGGGCTCGCGCACCTTGGCCTTGTAGCCGGCGATATCCTGCGCCGTCAGCTTGCCCGGATTGGTCGGGTGCGACGCCACCTTGGCGGCGATGTCGCGCGCGATGCGGCCCTGGTAAAAGGCGTCGGCGCCGCCGCGGGCGATCTCGCGCAGGGTGCGGGCCAGCTGCGGATTTTTCAGCACGTGGCCGACGGGCCAGGCCTTGCCCTCGCCGTCATAGAAATACGTGGCGGCGACAGGGTCGCGCTTCAGGGCCTGGTCCCAGGTCAACAGGCCGTTGAGGCGCTGGCTGACGGGAAAGCCGCCGTGCGCGAGGCGGATGGCGGGGCCGAACAGGGTCGCCCACGGCAGCTTGCCATGCTCCTTGTGTGCCAGCTCCAGCATGCGCAGCACGCCCGGCGCACCCACGGAGCGCCCGCCCACCACGCCCGTGGCGCGCGAGACGGGGCTGCCGTCGGCATTCTGGAACAGGTGTTCATCGGCGGCGGCCGGCGCCGTTTCGCGCCCGTCGAAGGCCTGCACGCCCTTGGCCGTGGAGTACAGCAGGAAGGCGCCGCCGCCGATGCCCGACGATTGCGGCTCGACCAGGGTGAGCACCAGCTGCGTGGCGATGGCCGCGTCGATGGCGCTGCCGCCCTTTTTCAGCATCTGATAGCCGGCATCGGCGGCCAGCGGATTGGCGGCGGCGACCATGAATTTCTGCGCCGCCCAGCCGTTTTTTTCCGCATACGCGGTGGCGATTTCCGGCGCCTTTTGCGGCACTTCGGCAAATACGGGACTGGCAGCGAGGGCTCCCAGCAAGGTCAGGCTCAGCGCCAGCGGCTTCAATGCGATCATGGATTCTCCGATAAAAAAAGGGCGCACAGCCAGGCAAGGCTGTACGCCCCATACGGGGGTATCCTACATCAAATGCCCATTAGGGCACTGCCTTCGTAAGAGTGCCTGGCGATGTCCAGGGCTAGGCGCGTGGCCGAAGACAGTACGAATAGTACAAAGCATGACAAGCCCGGGCCATGCAACAACGCTCTGGGCATTGTCCAGGTGCTCTTACTTTGGCTGCATGCGGATCGCACCATCGAGACGGATCGTTTCGCCATTGAGCATGACGTTTTCCACGATGGCCTTCACCAGTTGCGCGTATTCGCCGGGCTTGCCCAGGCGCGAAGGGAACGGCACCATCTTGCCCAGCGCATCCTGCACTTCGGCCGGCATGCCCAGCAACATCGGCGTCTCGAAGATGCCGGGCGCCACCGTCATCACGCGGATGCCGTTGCGCGACAGGTCGCGCGCCATCGGCAGGGTGAGTCCCACCACGGCCGCCTTCGACGAGGCGTAGGCCGCCTGGCCGATCTGACCATCGTAGGCCGCCACGGAAGCCGTGTTGATGATGATGCCGCGCTCGCCTTCGGCCGTCGCATCCTGTTTCGCCATGGCGTCGGCCGCCAGGCGGCACATATTGAAGGTGCCCACCAGGTTGATGTTGACGACTTTCTGGAACAGGGCCAGCGGGTGCGGGCCATCCTTGCCCACGGTTTTCACGGCAGGCGCCACGCCGGCGCAGTTGACCAGGCCGCGCAAGGTGCCCAGCTTGGTGGCCGCCGCTACCACGGCCAGGCCGTCCTCTTCCGACGTCACGTCGCACTGCACGAACACACCGTTCAGTTCAGCGGCCAGCGCCTGGCCCGCTTCCGTCTGCACGTCAGCCAGCACGACCTTGCCGCCGGCCGCCGTCAGCATGCGCGCCGTGGCCGCGCCCAAACCCGATGCGCCGCCCGTGATGATGAATACATTGTTCTGAATCTGCATGAAAACTCCTGAGTGATAAGGGCCGTGTTCCCGGCGCCTGATGGTTGCATGGTGCCATAGTTACGTTTACGTAAACGTAATGTCGGCGACAATTGTAGCCATTTTTGAGCGCACCGAGCGAAAACTTGCAGCGCCAGCGTATGGCCGGCTTAAAAACACTGGATGAAAGCGCCGTTGCGGTGGCAGATGCGCCCGTTGGCATCGAGCGTGGCGTTGCCCGCGCCGTTGTAGCGCGCGCCGGCAGCGTCGCGGCAACCGCCCGTGTCGCATGAACCGATGGGCTGCGGCGCGCGCGGCATCGGCACGGCCGGGCTGGGCGGCAGCGGCGCCATGGGCACGACCGGTGGCGCTGGCTGGGCCGGCATGCGGCCGATCACCTGCGCCACGGAACGGCGCGGCTGCACGGGCGGCGCCGGGCGGCACGGTTCCACCGCGAGCTTGCCGCTGTCACGCGGGTCGAGCTGGCACACGGGCAGTTGATCGGACGCAGCAGGTTCCTGCGCCCAGGCATGGCCGCCAGCGAGCAGCAGGGCGCCGGCCAGCGCCAGCATGTTTTTTGTCATCGTCTTCATGCCCCCTCCCCAAGCATTGATCATACCGCTTTCATTATTGGCACGCACGGCGCCAGATGCCAGCGCGAGTAACACGCACACGCTGGCAGCCGTCATGTCCACGCTGCAACGGTGTTTTATTTCCTTTCAGCACTTTCCTTCTTGCCAGGATGGCATTACAATAAGAACGATTCTTATTCTCATTCGCGGAATAGGAGCGCAGTTTATTGCATTTTCAATCATTCATACCCGAGCCACCCGGAAGGCAGCCAGGAAAAAACAACATCCGGAAAGTTCACCATGACCAAGCGCAGTCCCGCCTTCATTCATCCTGTTACGCTCGCCCGCCCCATCCATTGCGCCACTCTGCTTCTGCCCTGCCTGCTCTCCTTGGCCGTCAGCAGCGCCTGGGCCGAAGGCAATGCGGCCGCCGATCCCACCATGAACACGGTGGTCGTCACGGCATCGGGCACGGCCATCGATATCAAGGATGCGCCGGCCAGCATCAGCGTCATCACGCGCGAGGAAATCGAGCGCCAGCCCGTGTATGACTTGAATACCCTGCTGCGCCGCATCCCCGGCGTGACGGGCGGCACCAGCCCCGTGGGCGAAGAGTCGAAGATCAAGCTGCGCGGCCTGCCAGACAAATACACCTTGATCCTCGTCGACGGCAAGCGCGTCGGCAGCTCGGCCGACACGGCCTACCGTCCCGACCTGGGCCGCCAGGACTTGAACTGGATTTCGCCCGACATGATCGAGCGCATCGAAGTGGTGCGCGGCCCCATGTCGTCGCTGTACGGCTCGGACGCCATGGGCGGCGTGATCAACATCATCACGCGCAAGGTGCCGGGCAAATGGAACGGTTCGGCCACGGCCAACTACACGCAGCCGCAGGACAGCGGCCGCGGCACGGCGCACCAGCTGGGCGTGAACCTGGCCGGCCCCTTGTCGGACACGGTGGGCATGCGCCTGGGCGTGGGCCAGACGCGCCAGAATCCCGATGAAAAAGCGATCGGCAAATCGGGCGGCATCGGCGGCGAACGCAACCAGACTGTCTCGGGCCAGCTGAACTGGGCGCTGGACAAGAAGCAGAACCTGTCGCTGGACGCCAGCTACGGCAAGCAGCAATCGACGGATTCGACCACGCTCGATGCGGACGGCTACCCGCTGTTCGGCGCCTGGGGCGCCAGCAAGCTGATACGCAAGAGCGCCAGCATCGGCTATGAAGGCCGCTGGGACTTCGGCAAGGCCGTGGTCAACCTGTACCACAACGATTTCGACAACGAAGTCGTCGGCACGGTGGCCAAATCCAAGGACAGCACGCTGGACGCCAGCCTGGAAAAACGGGTCGGCTGGGGCGGCATCGAGCAAATGCTGGTGATGGGCGGCCAGTGGAAGCACCAGGAACTGACGAACACGGACACCATCGGCACCATCCCCACCGATTACCTGGGCAACCCCGTGAGCGGCGCCACCCTGTCCGGCACCACCTCGGCCCTGTTTGCGGAAGATCAGCTGTTCCTGCGCGACAACCTGACGGCCACGGCCGGCCTGCGTCTCGATCACCACAGCAAGTTCGGCAATCACTACAGCCCGCGCCTCTACCTCGTGTACCACCCGGCCCCGGCCTGGACCATCAAGGGCGGCATCTCGCAAGGCTTCCGCGCCCCCAGCCTGAAGGAAAACTCGCCGGCGGCGGCCACGCAGTCGGGCGGACGCGGTTGCGGCAGCCTCAAACCGCTCGGCTACATCACGGGCGGCTGCTACATGGCCGGCAATGCGGACTTGAAGCCGGAAACGAGCACGGCCGGCGAGATCGGCGTGGCGTGGGAACAGAATGGCTGGGACGTGGGCCTGACGTACTTCCACACGGATTTCAAGAACAAGATCGACTACGCGCCGCTGGGTTTTTACCAGAAGCAGTGGTGGACCAAAATGACGAATATCCAGAAAGCGCGCACCAGCGGCCTGGAAGCGACGGCGAATATCCCGCTGACGAAAAACCTGAACTGGCGTAACAACGTGACCTACATGGCCGAGGCGAAAAACCTGACCACGGGCGCCAACCTGCTGTCGACGCCGAAGCTGTCGTGGTATTCGGCGCTGGGCTGGCAAGTCAACGACCAGCTGTTCGGCGAAGTGTCGGCCCAGTACACGGGCAAGGAACTCGACGCGGGCAAGCTGGCCGACAAGGCCTACACCATCGTCGACACCGTCGTGTCGTACAAGGTCACACCCCAGTGGACCGTGCGCGGCGGCGTGCAGAACCTGTTCAAGAAGGGACCGATGGCCGACGGCCTGGTCGACTACTACGTGCCGGGACGGCGCATGTTCGTGGGCCTGACCTCAAGGTTCTAATAACGGGGCGGCGGCGCATCGGGCGGCGGCGTGGCGGCATTCGCCGGGACGCTGCTCAGCATCTGCCCGGCGACGGGCACCTTGTGGCCGCTCGCATACATGCATTGCTGGTAGGCGTAGTCATAACGGCGCTGCATGCCATACGCGGAACTGTCCGCCGCGCCCGTGCCTGCCAGCGCGCCGAACAGCAAGCCCGTGCCCGCACCCACGCCGGCGCCATGGCCGCCATCGATGGCGGCGCCGGCCGCCGCACCGAGCACCGTACCCAGCGCCGCGCTGCGCACGCCGCTGTCGACGCTGGCCTGCTGTGCCGAACTGCCGCCCAACTGGCCTTGCGCATAGCCGCGGCACTGCAGATCGTCGCTGCGGAATTGTTCGAAACTCTTGCTCGTGCCGGGCAAGACCATGGCCGACGGCCCTTCCGGCATCACCGTGCAGGCGGCCAGCAGCAGCGGCGCCAGCAGGCCGGCACGCCCCATTAACGCTCTCGTATTCATGTTGACCTCCCCGTCAGCGCACGCTGGTCGGCAGCACGGCACGCCATGCCGTACTGCAATTTTTCACGTAGGGATAATAGCCCTGCGGCCGCGCGCAGTAGTACCACATCTGCGCCGTCGGCTCGCCGCCCTGCTCGATGTACACGGGTGCCGGCTGCACGACCACCGTGCGCCCATACGGATAGGGATAGCCATACCACGGGTCGCCATACCAGCCCGGCCCATAGCCATACCACAAGGGCGCTCCCACCCAGACGCCCACGTGCGAATGGCCATGGAAGTGGCCGTGATGGCCGTGGAAACCGCCGTGCCGGCCCGGCTCCGCCTGGGCCAACCCGGCAACACCGCTCAATATCAGCAACGCCAGCAGCGCGCCGCCCTTTCTGTTGATGCTGTCCATGACATCCTCCCGCTTTCCCTGCCAGACTGTGAAGCTCACCTTTTCACTCCATTATTGGCAAGGGGCCGGCACAAGCAAAGGCGCCGTAACAATTGCTCACTTTTGATACGCCGAGGATATGGAGTGCAGGAAAGTTTCACCTGCAGAAAATGCAAACAGCCCCGCGGCGCGGGCCACGGGGCTGCATGGAGTGGCGCGGTCTATTGCGCCGGCAAGCTTTGCACGGGTGTCGCCGGTGCCAGGATGGGCGGCACGGGCGCGTGGACAGGTGCTGGCGCCTTGACGGCCAGCCAGCCCGTGGCCGGCAGCAGCGGCACCAGCAGCAGAGCCACGATATTGATGATCTTGATCAAGGGATTGACGGCCGGTCCCGCCGTATCCTTGTACGGGTCGCCCACGGTGTCGCCCGTGACGGCCGCCTTGTGCGCGTCGGAACCCTTGCCGCCGAAATGGCCATCCTCGATGTATTTCTTCGCATTGTCCCAGGCGCCGCCGCCCGTGGTCATGGAAATGGCCACGAACAGACCCGTCACAATGGTTCCCATCAAGAGGCCGCCCAGCGCCGCCGGCCCCAGCAGCATGCCCACGACGATGGGCACCACGACGGGCAGCAAGGAGGGCACGATCATTTCGCGGATGGCCGACGCCGTCAGCATGTCGACGGCCTTGTCGTATTCGGGCCGCGCCGTGCCTTCCATGATGCCCTTGATGTCGCGGAACTGGCGGCGCACCTCGACCACCACGGCGCCGGCCGCGCGGCCCACGGCTTCCATCGCCATGGCGCCGAACAGGTACGGTATCAGGCCGCCGATGAACAGGCCGACGATCACCATGGGGTTCGACAAGTCGAAGGTGATGTGCTGGCCCACGGATTCGAGCGCATGCGTGTAGTCGGCGAACAGCACCAGCGCGGCCAGGCCCGCCGAGCCGATGGCGTAGCCCTTGGTAACGGCCTTGGTCGTATTGCCGACGGCGTCGAGCGGGTCGGTGATGGCGCGCACGGAGTCGGGCAGGCCCGACATTTCCGCGATGCCGCCCGCGTTATCGGTGATGGGGCCATACGCGTCGAGCGCGACGATGATGCCCGCCATCGACAGCATCGAGGTGGCCGCGATGGCGATGCCGTACAGGCCCGCCAGCTGGTACGACACGAGGATGGCGACGCAGACGGCCAGCACCGGGTAGGCGGTGGACTTCATCGACACGCCCAGGCCGGCGATGATATTCGTGCCGTGGCCCGTCGTCGACGCTTCGGCGATATGGCGCACGGGCTTGAAGTCCGTGCCCGTGTAGTACTCGGTGATGTAGACCATCAGGCCCGTGAGGACGATGCCGACGACGGTGGCGCCCAGCATCTTGTAGCGCATGGCGTCGTCGGGCCACAGCAGCCACGTGACCACGGCAAAGCCCACCAGCGACAGGCCGGCAGCCCACCACAGGCCCGTGTACAGGGCCGACATGATTTTCGCGCCCGGCTTGGTCTTCACCATCGAGCAACCGACGATGGAGGCGAGGATGGAAACGGCGCCCAGCAGCAGCGGATAGAGGATGGCCGTGCTGCTCGCTTCGGCCATCAGCAGCGCGCCCAGCAGCATGGTGGCGATCAGGGTCACGACATAGGTTTCGAACAGGTCGGCCGCCATGCCGGCGCAGTCGCCCACGTTGTCGCCCACGTTGTCGGCGATGACGGCAGGGTTGCGCGGATCGTCCTCGGGAATGCCCGCCTCGACCTTGCCCACCAGGTCCGCGCCCACGTCGGCGCCCTTGGTGAAAATGCCGCCGCCCAGACGCGCGAAGATGGAAATGAGCGAGGCGCCAAAGGCTAGGCCGATCAGGGGCTTGATCAGGTCATGCTGGGTCAGGCCTGGCGCGCCCGTCGTCACCAGCAGCCAGTAAAACAGGGTCACGCCCAGCAAGCCCAGACCGACCACCAGCATGCCCGTGATCGCCCCGCCCTTGAAGGCCACGTTCAATGCCTGATTGATGCCCAGGGTGGCCGCCTGCGCCGTGCGCACATTGGCCCGTACCGAGACATTCATGCCGATGAAGCCGCAGGCGCCCGACAGCACGGCGCCGATCAGAAAGCCCAGCGCAGTATGCAGGCCGAGCAAGATATAGATGGCGATCAGCAGCGCCACGCCGACGATGGCGATGGTGCGGTACTGGCGTGCCAGGTAGGCGGCCGCGCCCTGCTGGATGGCCAGCGCGATTTCCTGCATGCGCGCGTTGCCGGGATCCTGGCGCAGGATCCAGCTGCGCGACACCAAACCATAGATGACTGCGACCACGCCGCAGGCTACCGCAAACCACAAACTGGCTGCCATATCGTCCCCTTCTGTTTTTATCCGACGTCATTGCCGACAGCTGCAGACCGCACCGGGTAGGCGCGCGCAGCCAGGAAAACACGACCTGCAAAAAACTTCAACTACGAAAACGTAAGACATACAGCCATGCTTGCAGTCTGCCTGAAAAGCGGGCACAAAAAAAGCGGACACTGAGGTCCGCTTTTCAATACTGCTTATTCCGCCAGGGCGGCAAATGCGCTGTCGCGGATTTGCTCGACCGGACCGACGCCGGCGATGCGGCGGTATTTCGGCGCGCCCGGCAGGCCGGACTTGGCCCAGTCGTTGTAGTAACCGAGCAAGACCTTGGTCTGGTTGTGGTACACGTCCAGGCGCTTCTTGACCGTTTCAGCCTTGTCGTCGTCGCGCTGGATCAGCGGCTCGCCCGTGATGTCGTCGACGCCGTCGACCTTGGGCGGATTGAATTTGACGTGGTAGACGCGGCCCGAACCCGGGTGGCTGCGGCGGCCGTCCATGCGCTCGATGATCGACTCATCCGGCACGTCGATTTCCAGCACGTAGTCGACATTGATGCCGGCATCCTTCATGGCGTCCGCTTGCGCGATGGTGCGCGGGAAGCCGTCGAACAGGTAGCCATTGGCGCAATCGGCTTCCTGCAGGCGGTTCTTGACCAGGCCGATCATGATGTCGTCCGACACGAGGCCGCCCGCATCCATGACTTTTTTAGCTGCCAGGCCCAGTTCGGTGCCTTCCTTGATCGCCGCGCGCAGCATGTCGCCCGTGGAGATTTGTGGAATATTGTATTTTTCTTTGATGAAGTTAGCTTGGGTGCCCTTGCCGGCACCGGGTGCTCCTAAAAGTATCAGACGCATTGAAAAGTTCCTAAAAAACAGATTTTGGATGGTGGTATGTGTAATTATTTTTAGATGATGTTGCTATGGCTATCTTTCCCTACGAAACTTACCACAAAAAATCCCCGGAACGCCAGTTTGCTGTCGAATTGCTATGCCCTGATTGATCAAAGCCAGCAATTAGCGAAGCAGGTGTTTCAAAATGTGGTTTTTTGTGGCAGGCCCCGCATAAAGTTTTTCTCGCGCACGCACGACGCCTGAAATACGTTCAGGGCAAGGCAGCCATGGACGTTTTCTCAGGTGGCGTGGCGGTAGTGCGCCTGCACGCGTTCCAGATCTTCCGGCGTGTCCACGCCGGCGGCCGGGGCCGAGTCCGTGACGTGCACGGCGATGGCGTAACCGTGCCACAGCACGCGCAACTGCTCCAGCGCTTCGATCGCTTCCAGCGGCGACGCGGAGAGCGTGGGATACGTTTGCAAAAATGCATTGCTGTAGGCATACAAGCCGATATGGCGCAAGGGCACGTAGCCGGCCGGCAAGCTGTCTTTCGACTGGGCAAAGCCGTCGCGGTGCCAGGGGATGGTGGCGCGCGAAAAATACAAGGCGCGGTTTGCCTTGTCCAGCACCACCTTGACGACATTCGGATTGAAGGCCTCAAGCACGTCATGCAGCGGATGGGCGCACGTGGCCATGGGGACGGCGGCGCTGATCTGCCCCGCGCAGGCGGCCAGCAGGGCCGGATCGATCAGCGGTTCGTCGCCCTGCAGGTTGACGACGACGGCGTCCGGCGGCAGCCCGAGCGTGCGCGCCACTTCGGCGATGCGGTCCGTGCCCGACGGATGGTCGGCAAGCGTCATGCACACTTCCACGCCATGCGCGGCGCAGGCGTCGCGGATGGATGCATGGTCGGTGGCGACGATGACGCGCGCGGCGCCGGACAGGACTGCCTGCTCGGCCACGCGCACCACCATGGGCTTGCCGCCCAGGTCGGCCAGCGGCTTGCCCGGAAGGCGGGTCGAAGCCAGGCGGGCCGGGATGATGACGATGAACGCCATCGTTATTCCACTGCGTCTTGCAGGGTGCGCGCTTCGTCCGCCCACATGATGGGGATGCCATCGCGGATAGGATAGGCGAGACGGTCGGCGCGGCAAATCAGTTCCTGCGCCTTCTTATCGTGTTCAAGCGGACCCTTGCAAACAGGGCAGACCAGGATATCAAGCAGTCGAGCGTCCACGACATTTCTCCACAATTTGTTGGGCCAGCGCGCTATCGATGCGCGCACTGACGGGGACGACCCACAGTCTCGGGTCATCTTTGAGATATTCAATTTGCGCACATTTTACTGCATCCTTCTCGGTGATCAAGATCACATCCGTGTCGAGTGCTGCAAATGGCTGGTCGAGAAAGTCGTGATGGTCGGGCAGGGGCAGCTCGGCAAAACGCAATCCGGCGCCGCGCAGCATGCTGAAAAAGCGCTGCGGATTGCCGATGCCGGCCGCCGCCACGATGCGCCGGCCGCCGGCCGCCAGGGTCTCGAGCGGCATGCGCTCGTTGCGGTCTGTCATGCGCTCGGCCATGCCGCCATCGAGCCGCATCTGCACCACCAGGCCGCCCTTGGGCGCGACCTGGTCCACCAGCGCCGGCGCCAGCTCGGGCGCATTGATCACCGTCACGTCACGCCGGCGGCGCGGCGATTCGCGCAAGGGGCCGGCCGGCAGCAGCCAGCCATTGCCCGCGCCGCGGCTGTCGAACAGCACGATTTCCACGTCGCGCCGCAAGGCGTAATGCTGCAAGCCGTCGTCCGTGACGAGCACGTTGACGTCCGGGTGCGCGGCCAGCAGCGCCCTGCCCGCTTGCGTGCGGTCGCGCCCCACCATCACGGGGCAGCCGCCGCGCTGGAAGATCAGCAGCGGTTCGTCGCCCACCTGCTGCGGCGTGGAAGCGGCGGTGACGGCGCGCGGCGAACGGTCGGCGCTGCCATGGCCGCGCGAAATGACGCCCGGGCGCATGCCCGCGTCGCGCAAGGCTTGCACCAGCCAGATCGTCAGCGGCGTCTTGCCCGTGCCGCCGATAAAGATATTGCCGACGACGACGACGGGCACGGGCAGGCGCGCGGATTTGATGATGTTGGCGCGATACAGGCCGCGCCGGATGGCGCTCAGGGCGCCGAACAGCAGGGAAACGGGCCACAGCGCGCACGCCAGCGGGCCGCGCGACAACCAGGCGCGGGTCAATGTGGTTTCAAGCTTGGCGGGGGAGGATGTGGGCATGAAGGAAGACGTAAAAATGGTGTAGGTCGGATTAGCCGCGCCGCCAGGCGCAGCGTAATCCGACATGCTCGGCTGCGGCTTGTGTCGGCTTACGCCGTTCCGGCTAAGCCGACCTACTTGCTGCTGCCCGCCTGCGCCGCAAACGTCAGCTTTTCATAGCCGGCCAGGCGCGCCGCTTCCATCACGTGGATGACCATCTGGTGCATGGCGAACTGGTCGGCGTTGACGACGACCACGGGCGTCTGCGCGGGCGCCTTGCCGCCGTTGGCCGCCTTGGCCGCGTTTTGCAGGGCGTCGGCCAGGCCGGCCACGTCGCGGAATGATATGGGTTCGCGGTTGACCGTGTAATTGCCCTTGGCATCGATGGTGACGTCGATCTGCTGCGGCTTCTCCTTGGCTAGCTCGGCGTCGGCCGTCGGCAAGGTGATCTGCAACTCCGTAAACTTGCTGTAGGTGGTGCTGACCATCAGGAAGATCAGGATCACCAGCAGCACGTCGATGAACGGGATCAGGTTGATTTCGGGGTCTTCACGCCCCTTGCCTTTGCGGAAGTTCATTTGCGGCCACTGTGGACGATGTCGACGAACTTGACGGCTTGCTGCTCCATGTCAATGACGAAACTGTCGACGAGGGCGCGGAAATGGCGGTAGAAGACGAGGGTCGGCATGGCGATGGCCAGGCCGAAGCCCGTGTTATACAGGGCCACCGAGATACCGTGGGCCAGCTGGGCGGGATTCGAGCCGCTGGCGTTTTGCGAACCGAAGATTTCGATCATGCCCACCACCGTGCCGAACAGGCCCATCAGCGGGGCCAGGGTGGCGATGGTGCCCAGGGTCGTCAGGAACCGCTCCAGCGTGTGGGCCACGCCGCTGCCCGCCTCTTCGATCGATTCCTTCATCACTTCGCGCGGCGCGTCGACGTTGCGCAGGGCGGCGGCCAGCACCACGCCCAGCGGCGAATTGCCTTCCAGCTTGGCCACCGTGTCCGGCGTGATCTTGCCGCTGCGATATACCTGCACCACTTCATCGAACAGCTTGCGTGGCAGGATCTTGGCGCGTCGCAAATACAGCAGGCGCTCGATGATCAGGGCCAGGGCGACGATGGAAGCGATCAACAACAGCCAGATGGGCCAGCCAGCGGCTTGAAATATAGCGAGCAAAAGAAACTCCTGGTAAAGGGAAGGCGATGAACCGCCCGGACAGCCTGTATTGTACCGAGCGCCGAAGACCGATGGCACGTGCGCGCAGGAATGGCGCAATGTAGCGCGTTGCCGCGCCGGCGGCAAGTGGCGCCTGCATGTGCCCTTATCCACATCACGCTCCGGGCTGCGGCTCCAGCGCACAGTTTTGCACACTTTGTGTGGATAAGATTGTGAGCAAGCATGAAGTCCAGCGCACAAGTCCTTGATTTACATGGGAATTATCATGCTGCGCAAAATACAGGCATAGCAGCTTATCGACAGTAGTCAATGTCAATAAATTAATACTTGCAGAGTTCTGCACATTTACTGTGGACAAGATTGTGCGCAAAGCCGTGAAATTTAATTAAGCCATTGATTTTAAAGGAAATTAAATTAATGAGTAAAAAAGTGGCAGACGGCGCACAATCGGCGGCAGAGGGACCGTCAAAGTTCTGCACACAATCTGTGGACAAGATTGTGTGCAAGCGCAAAGATAGATGCTAAGTACATTGATTTATATCGTTTTTATTTCCCTGCATAAAAATGTGGCAATGGCCTAAAACAGCGATTTTTATGGCGAAATCGGGCGCCGCCGTGGCACTTTCCCACCGCCTGGACAGTTTCACACATAAAGTGTGGATAAGATTGTGAGCAAGCCGATTGACTCCATGCAAGATCATTGATTTTAAAGGAGTTTTTTTCGATGCTGAAAAATAAGGCAGCGCAAGCGCCTGCTCGCGCCGTGGAAAACTCCCGGAAAAAGCGAAACGGTTTATGCGGTTTTGCACATATTCTGTGGATAAGATTGTGAGCAAGGCGCACGCTCGAACGCTAGGCCATTGATCTATATGGCTATTTTTATGCTGCGTAAAATTCAGGCAAGCCATGCAATAGGCATTCCGGTGGATAAATCCGCTGCCGCGCGGGAGTTCTGCACATTTTTTGTGGATAAGATTGTGCGCAAGGCCATGCATGGCATACTAAGCGCTTGATTCCTATGCACTTTATTTCCGTGCGCAAAAATGTAGCAAGGCACTTTTATCGCTCAATCAGGGCCAGCCGGGCCATGTTTGACCAAGGCAAAAAGTTCCGCACACTTTCTGTGGATAACTTTGTGCGTAAGTGGCAGGGGCTGCACTGATGTGCTTGATATTAAAGGATTTTTTCCCTGTGCACGCAAATCAGGCATACGGGAATTCATCATGAAATCAATTACTTAGAAATAGAACTTGTTGTTTTGCACGATATATGACATAAGCATGACCTCGCCGATAATATGTGGACAGTTCCCTTCCCGCTCCCAGCTTTATGATGACAGACACCCCGACTGACAGCGGCTTTGCCGCCCCGCCCGTGCTGACCGTCAGCGCCCTGAACCAGGCCGTCGCGCGCCTGCTCGAGCGCTCGTTCCCCCTGACCTGGATCGCCGGCGAGATTTCCAACTTCACGCGCGCCGCTTCCGGCCACTGGTATTTCACCTTGAAGGACGATGGCGCCCAGGTGCGCGCCGTGATGTTCCGCGGCCGCGCCCAGTACGCCGGCTTCACGCCGCGCGAAGGCGACAAGGTCGAAGTGCGCGCCCTCGTCACCCTGTACGGCGCACGCGGCGACTACCAGATCAACGTGGAAGCCATCCGCCGCGCCGGCGTGGGCGCCCTGTACGAAGCGTTCCAGCGCCTGAAGGAAAAGCTGGCCGCGCAGGGCCTGTTCGACCAGGAACGCAAGCGCGCCATTCCCATGTTCGCGCGCAGCATCGGCATCGTCACCAGCCCGCAGGCGGCCGCCCTGCGCGACGTGCTGATCGCCTTGCAGCGCCGCGCGCCGCACGTGTCCATCATCCTGTATCCCACGCCCGTGCAGGGCCAGCAGGCGCCGGAAAAAATCGCCCAAGCGATCCGCACGGCATCGGCCAGGGCCGAGTGCGACGTTCTGCTGGTGTGCCGTGGCGGCGGCAGCATCGAGGATTTATGGTCGTTCAACGATGAAGCCGTGGCGCATGCGATCGCCGATTGTTCCATGCCCGTGATCAGCGGCGTGGGCCACGAGACGGATTTCACCATCGCCGACTTCGCAGCCGACCTGCGCGCGGCCACGCCGACGGCGGCGGCCGAACTGGCGGCCACGCCGCGCGCGGACTGGATGGCTTCCCTGCGCGCCGACGCAACGGACTTGCGCCGCGCCATGCGCCGCCGCCTCGACGACGCGGCGCAAACCCTGGACCGCCATAGCCGCCGCCTGCTCAACCCGAAGGCGCAGCTGCAGCAGCAGCGCCTGCAGCTGCTGGCCCTGTCCACGGCCATGACGCATGCGGCGCGCGCGCCCGTGAACCAGTCGCAGTACGCACTGGAACGCCTGCGCAACCGCTGGGCCGCCTTGCGGCCCGACGTCACTGCGCCGCGCGCGCGCCTGGTGGAAGCGCAGCGGCGCGGCGGCGCGGCCATGGCGCAGCTGCTCAGCCAGCGGCGCCACCGCCTCGACGGCCTGGCGGCGCAGCTGGAGCTGTTGAATCCGCAGCGCACCCTGGAACGCGGCTACGCGATCCTGCGCGATGAAAAAGGCGCCATCGTGCGCTCGCCGGCGCAACTGCAGGCGCGCCAGAACGTCAACGTGCGCCTGGCCGAAGGCAGCGCGCAGATCGGCATCGCCAGCGTGCAGGCAACTCTGGAATAAGCGCTGGAATAAAAAAGGCCGGGGAAGCTCCCCGGCCCAACACCTTCCCCTACTGAGTGGACTGCGACTGCAACTGCTCTTTCACACTACCTCATTTAAAACTTCATCGACACGCGCGCGCCAAACGTGCGCGGCGCGTTGTAGAAGGCGCCGTAGATCTGCTGCGTGGGCTGGCATGGCATGCCCACGTCCGTGCAGATTTCATTGACGTCCAGCTTGACCGCCTTGTCGGTGGCGTTCTGCACGAACGCTTCCACCGTGTACGCCTTGTTCGCCGGCTGGAAGCGCAGGCTCAAGTCCAGGGTCGTGTAGGCTTCCTGGCGCTTGACGCCCGCATGGCCCGGCACGTCGCCGTTGAACGCGCCCGCGCCCACGTACGACATGGTTTCATAATGCACCGAGGCGCGCGGCGTGAGCTGGCCGCCGGCCACCGTGAAATCATGCTCGTACTGGACCGTGGTGGAAAACTTCGGCGCGTGCTTCATGGTGCTGCCGCCCACGTTCACCAATGGCGCCGTCGACCCGCAGGACTGGCCATTCGCGCGCGCCGCATCTACGTCGCACGACATGAAGTCGTCATACACGGCTTTGAGCCAGGTGGCGTTGCCCGTCAGGCGGTCGACCTTCGTCGGCCGCCACACCCATTCCGCTTCCAGGCCCTTGACGGTGGCGCCGGCCGCATTGAAGTTGGCCAGCACGCTGTTGACCACCTGCGATTCGAGCTTGTCCTTGTACTTCATCAGGAAGGCATCGAGGTTCAGGGTCAGTTCGCGGTTCAGCAAGTCCGACTTGAAGCCGATTTCATAGCTGGTCAGCTTTTCCGGCTTGGTGGTGGCGCCGCCGTCGCCGATGGCCGGCGAATGGAAGCCCGTCGTCACGGAGCCAAACAGCAGAATGTCCGGACGCAGCTTGTACTCGATGCGGCCCAGCCAGGTGGCCTGGCCGTATTTCAGGTCGGCCGTATTGTCGCCCGGCGTATTGCCGCAGGCGGCCGCCGTGATGGCGCCGCCGGGGCCGATATTGTGCGTGTTGGCCAGGCCCGTGCCCGGCGTGACCAGCTGGCGCAGCTGGTCGGCGGTCAGCACGGTGGTGCCCAGCGGCGTGTTCGCGGGCCAGTTCGGGCACGCCCAGTTCTGGCCGCCGATGTCGAATTTATGGTCTTTCGTGTAGCGCGCGCCTGCCGTCAGCTTGATCTGGTCCGTCAGCTGCTGGCTGACCTGGCCGAACACGGCTTTCGATTTGAGCTGGCGGTCGCCCTGGATGAAGGACATGGACGACGCATACTGGCCCACGGTGGGCTGCACGAAAATCACGGCGCCATTGGCGATATCCTGCTGCACGGCCGCCTGCGAAATCTGGCTGCGGTCGATATCGAAGCGCACCTTGTTCTTTTCGTTGAACAGGAACAGGCCGGCCACCCACTGGAATGGCGCATCGTCGTCCGAGCGCGCCTGCAGTTCGTGCGAATAGCTGTCGAACTGCGCCCAGTCGGTGCGGTTTTCCGACTTGAAGCCGGGGAACAGCCCCGCATCGGCATCGTTGCTGTTCTGGCGCTTGTAGCGGCTCCAGCTGCCCAGGTACGTGAAGTCCAGCGCATCCGTCGGCTTGTAATTAAGCTTGCCCTTGTAGGTCAAAATCGACTGGTCCAGGGTGCCCGGCGTATCGATCAGGGCCGAGCGCAGCTTCTCGCCCGGCTTCGGTTCCGCCGCCAGGTAGACGTTGCCGGCGCCCTGGTCGAGGAAGTAGTCGGCGATGAAGGTGCCGCGCAGCTGCGGCGTGAACTTCCACAGCAGCGAGGCGCGCACGCCCATCTGGTCGCCGGCGCCATACTTGGCCGTGCCCGGCATGACGTTCGAGCCGCGGCGGAAGTCCACCGTGCCGTCGTGACTATCCTTGATGGCGGCGATGCGCAGCGCCACGTCGTCGGAGAACGGAATGTTGATCATGCCCTGCGTCTGCAGGTGGCGGTAGTCGCCGACGGTGATGCCGGCCGAGCCCATGAACTTGGCCGTGCTTGGCGCGGCGGAGACGAGGTTGACGGCGCCGGCCGTCGAATTGCGGCCGTTCAGGGTGCCCTGCGGTCCGCGCGCCACCTCGACGTGGCTCAAGTCGTACATCAGCGCCGTGGCGCCCTGGGGACGCGGCGAATACACGCCGTCGACATAGAAGGCGACGGCCGGGTCGCCCAGCTCCGTGTGGTTGGCCGAGCCGACGCCGCGCATGTAGACGTGCACGCCCCCTGAGTCGCCATGCTGCTCGACGACGAGGCTGGGCACCATGGTGGCCAGCGACGCCAGGTCTTTCACTTGATTGTTTTGCAGGGTGTCCTGGTTGAAGGCGGTGACGGCCAGCGGCGTCTCCTGCACGAAGGTATTGCGGCGCGTGGCCGTGACGACGATGCGGTCCATCTGTTCGGCTGCCGGTTTTGCCGCATCCGTGGCTGCAGCCTCCTGGGCCATGGCGGCGCCGCTGCCCAGCAAGATGAACTGGGCGAAGGTCGCATGCGCCAGGCTGAGGGCGATGGTATTGCGTTTGAGCTGTTGCATTGTTGTTGTCTCCTGTACCGCTGGTTGAATGATGATCACATAGCTCTTTGGCTACTGCTGCACATTTTTTGGGTGTCAATCTGAAGTCATGTCGCCTCCGTGCGGGGTCAATGGGTGGCCACGGCGCGCCCGGCCGTGTCGAACAGAAAGGCATGGCCTTCTTCCGGCGCGAAGCCGATGGCGCTGCCCTGCGCCAGCGCGTGGCGCGCCTCGCCGTGCAGCTTGATGGCCACAGCATGCGGGCCGCCGTCGATGCGATCGTCAAGCGTCGCGTGGATGATCTGCGCATCGCCCAGCTGCTCGATCAGGGTCACCGTGGCGCCGTAGCCTTCATTGCGCGGCACCAGGCGCAGGTGTTCGGGGCGTATGCCGACCAGCATGCCCGCCGCGCCGCCAAGCTGGCTGGCCAGGGCCGGGACGGCGGCGCACGGCAAAAAATTCATGCGCAGCGCGCCGATGAAACCTGCCACGAACTGGCTGGCCGGATGGCGGTACAGGTCCAAAGGCGCGCCCACCTGCTCCAGGTGCCCACCGTGGAAGACGGCGACCCTGTCACCGAGGGTCATGGCCTCGACCTGGTCGTGCGTCACGTAAATCATCGTCGTGCCCAGTTCCTGGTGCAGCTTGGCCAGCTCGATGCGCGTCTGCACGCGCAACGAGGCATCGAGGTTGGACAGCGGCTCATCAAACAAGAACACCTTGGGCTGGCGCACGATGGAGCGGCCGATGGCCACGCGCTGGCGTTCGCCGCCGGACAAGGCCTTGGGTTTGCGGTCAAGCAGGTGCGTGATCTGCAAAATCTCGGCCACCTTGCCGACGGCGGCGCGCACTTCGGCTTCCGGCTGGCCCGCCAATTTGAGGGCAAAGCCCATGTTGTCGCGCGCCGTCATGTGCGGATACAGGGCGTAGCTCTGAAAGACCATGGCGATGCCCCGCTCGGCCGGTGCCACGTCGTTGGCCAGCAAGTCGCCGATGCGCAGCTGGCCCGCGCTGATGTCTTCCAGTCCCGCGATCATGCGCAGCAGGGTCGACTTGCCGCAGCCGGACGGCCCGACGAAAACCATGAATTCGCCGTCGTGGATATCGAGGTCCAGGCCCTTGACGATTTCCGGGCCGTCGCCGTAGGTCTTGCGGATGCCGCGCAGCGAGATGGCGGCCATGTCAGTGCTCCCCGGCCAGGACCAGCTGGGCCGGTGCGTGGGATGCGCGCTGCGCGGCGATGAAATCGCGGTACCACAGGGCGCTGTCCTTGAAGCTGCGCTGCTGCGTGGCGTAGTCGACGTACAGCATGCCGAAGCGCTTGGCGTAGCCCGAGTTCCACTCGAAATTGTCCATCAGGCTCCAGTAGAAATAACCGCGCACGTCGATGCCCTGCGCGATCACGGCGCGCAGGGCATCCAGGTGCAGCCGCACGTACTCGATGCGCGGTTCGTCGTGGATCTTGCCGCCGACGGGCTTGTCGGCGACGGCCATGCCGTTTTCCGTGATGTAGACGGGCGGCAGCCGGTACTCGCGGTGCAGGCCGACCAGCAGTTCCGTCAGGCCTTGCGGATAGGTTTCCCAACCCATGTCGTTGACACCGAGCTTGCATTCGGGCTTGCGCGGCGGCGTCTCGGCGCTCATGTAAGCGCGCGTGTAGTAGTTCACGCCAAGGAAATCGATGGGCTGCTTGATATCTATGAAATCGTTTTCAAAGATAGCCAAAGCAGAAGCGTCGGCGTGTTTCAGGGCCAGGGCCGGGTAGCGGCCCTTGAAGATGGCGTCCATATACCACTGCACCGAGCGCGCATATTCGAGTTCGGCCAACTCGCGGTCCTGGGCGCTGTCCGTGGCCGGCGTGGCCGTCCATTGATTGAGCACGATGCCCAGCTTCGCCGGCGCATTCACCGTGCGCATGGCCTGCATGGCCAGGCCGTGCGACAGCAGCAAGTGGTGCGACACTTGCACGGCGGCGGCCGGATCGGCCATGCCGGGCGCGAACTGCCCCGTGCCGTGGCCCAGCACGGCCGTGCACCACGGTTCGTTGTGCGTGGCGATGCTGGCGACCTTGTGGCCGAAGCGGCGCGCCACCTCGGCCGCGTAGGCGGCGAAGTGGTAGCAGGTGGCGCGGTTGAGCCAGCCGCCCTCGTCCTGCAAGGCTTGCGGCAAGTCCCAGTGGTACAGGGTCAGATGGGCATCGAGACCCTTGGCGGCCAGGG
Source organism: Janthinobacterium sp. BJB304 (assembly GCF_002735765.1). Lineage (NCBI taxonomy): Bacteria > Pseudomonadati > Pseudomonadota > Betaproteobacteria > Burkholderiales > Oxalobacteraceae > Janthinobacterium > Janthinobacterium sp. BJB304. The sequence goes on along the minus strand of NZ_PDZN01000014.1, from coordinate 66,919 downwards.
CGTCGAGAAGGCGGGAGTAAAAATCAAAGCCGGCCTCGTTCCAGGCGCCGGAACCCGCAGGCTGCACGCGCGACCAGGACATGGAAAAGCGGTAGGCGTTTACGCCCAGGCTGGCGATCAGCTCCACGTCCTCGGCATAGCGGTGGTAATGGTCGCAAGCCACGTCGCCATTGCTGCCGTCGATGATCTTGCCATCCGTGTGGCTGAAGGTGTCCCAGATGGACGGGCCGCGGCCGTCGATGGCGGCAGCGCCCTCGATCTGGTAGGCGCTGGTGGCCACGCCCCAGGTGAACGTGGCGGGGAAGTTGGTGTCGATGTCGTCGTTATGCATGGTGGTCATGTCAGTGTGAGGGGTTGAGATAAATGTGTGGATCAGCCTTTGACGGCGCCCTGGGTCAAGCCTTCGATCAGGCGCTTCGAGGCGACAAAAAACATCAGCAGCAGCGGCAGCACGGCGATGGCGGCACCCGTCATCAGCGCGCCCCACTCCGTGTTGTTCGGCGCCTGCATGCTGCGCAGGGCCAGCGGGATCGTGTAGTTCTCGACCGAGCGCATGACGACCAGCGGCGTGATGAAATTGTTCCACGAGTTGATGAAGGTGATCAGGCCCAGGGTGCCCATGGCGGGGCCGATCAGCGGCAGCACGACTCTCCAGTAGATGGCGAATTCGCCGCAGCCGTCGATGCGCGCCGCCTCGATCAAATCCTTCGGAATCGCCGTGCCGATGTACTGGCGCATCAGAAAGATGCCCAGCGCGCCGGCCGCTCCCGGCACGTACAGGGCGCGCGGCTGGTCCAGCCATCCGAGGAAATCCATCAGCATGAAGGTCGGGATCATGTTCATGAACGACGGGATGATCATCGACGCCATCACCAGGGTAAACAGGGGCCGCTTGAAGCGGAATTCGTACATGGCGAAGGCATAGCCGCCCAGCGAGCAAAAGAACAAGGTCAGGATGGTCGTCATCAGGGCCACGTACAGGCTGATGCCGATATTGCGCCAGAACGGCAGGCGCTCCTGCAGCAGTTCGAGGTTGTTCAGCAGGGCCATGCCGAACCAGCGCGGCGGCGGCAGGCTGTAGATCTCGGCGCTCGTGTGCGTGGCGAAGACGAACATGAAGTAGAACGGCGCGACCATGATCAGGGCGCCGATGGCCACCATGGCGTAGGCCGTCCAGCGGGTAGTCTTCATTTGGCCTCCTTGGCTTCTCGGCGTTCGTTGCGGCTGAAAATGCGGTTATTCACCCAGGTGGTGCTGGCAATGATGAGGAACAGCAGCCAGGAAATGGCCGACGCCGTGCCGAAGTCGCCCGAGGAAAACGCCGTCTTGTAGACGAAGATGGCCGTCGTCATCACCGACTGGCTCACGCCGCTCGATTCGGCCACCAGCACGAACGGTTCCTCGAACAGCTGCAGATTGCCCATGATGGTGAGGGTCACGGCCAGGTAGATCATGGGGCGCAGCTGCGGCAGGGTGATGTACCAGAACTGCTGGCGTGTCGAGGCGCCGTCGATGGTGGCCGCTTCATATAAATCCTTCGGGATGACCTGCAGCGCGGACAGGTACAGCACCAGGTTCCAGCCCAGGTAGCGCCAGAAAATCACGAAGGCGACGGCCGGCTTGATGAACAGCGAGCTGCCCAGCCAGTCGATGGACTCTGACGGGAACAGCCCGCCCACCAGCGGCAGGCTGGCGCACCACTGGAGCAGCACATTGATCTGGCCATAGTCGCGCGAGAACAGGGTGTTGAAGACCATGGCGATGGCCACGCTGGAGGTGATGAACGGTAAAAAGTAAATGCCGATCACCAGGTTGCGCGAGCGCTTGAAGCTGTTGTGGATAAACGCTGCCAGCGGAATGGCGACCAGGTGCTGCGGCACGCCCGAGGCCAGCGCCAGCCACAGCGTATTGCCCAGCGAGCGCAAGAACCACGGGTCGCTCAAGGCATATTTATAGTTGTCCAGGCCCACCCACTGCATGGCTTCCACGCCGCTGGCCGCTTCCCACTGGTTGAACGACAAATAGATGGAAAACAGCAGCGGGAACAGGCTGAAGACGGCGAACAGGATGAAGAAGGGGCTGATGAAAATATACGGCGCCCACTGCTTCATGTTGTAGCGCTTCCTGGCGCGCCGCGTCGGGACGGCGGCCTCTTCGGCACAAGGCATGGTCGTATTCATGCTGCTCCTAGCGACGCGCGCGGTGGGTAATCAGGGCCTTGGCGTCGGCCAGCGCCGTCTTGATATCCTTGTTTTGCGCCAGCACGCTTTCCAGTTCCATGTTGACGATGTCGCGCGCCACGGCGTCAAACTTGTCGACGCGGATGACGGGAATCTTCGCCGCCGTGTCGCGTGCCAGCAGGCGCGTCTTCTGGCCGCCGAAGTACGCTTGCGGCTCGTCCATCATCGGGTCCGTATATGCCGCTTTCAGGGCCGGGAAGGCGCCGATCTCTTTCAGCGAGTGCAGCTGGATATCCTTGTTGACGGTCATGAACTTGATGAATTCCCACGCTTGCGCCTTGTTGGCCGCCTTTTTCGGGATGCCGTAGAAGGAGCCGCCGTAGGACGCCAGCGCGCCGGCCGGCAGGTTCGCCGCGCGCCACTGGCCCTTGGAATCGGGCGCCAGCCACTTGGCCAGGTGGCCGCTGAGCCAGGACCCCATCATCTGGCTGGCCACCTTGTCGCGTTTAAAACCTTCGGCCCACTCGCCCGTCCAGGCCACGGTGCGCGCATCGATGCCGGCCACCCGCGCCGCCTTCGCCAGTTCGAAGGCCTTGACGAAGCGGGGCGAGTCGACCAGCACCTGGCCCTTGTCGCCAAAGTAAATGCCTTCGCCATCCTTCAGATTGGCGCGGATAACGATGTCGGCCAGGTCGCTGGCGCCGGCCAGCAGATAGGTGCCGGTGGCGGCCTTGAGCTTCTTGCCGGCGGCGATATACGATTCCCACGAAGCGGTCAAGTCGCTTTCCTTGATGCCCGCCTTGTCCATCAAGTCCTTGCGGTAGAACAGGGTACCCGGTCCCAGGTCGGCCGGCATGGCGCCCAGGGTACCGCGCGAACTGGTCGCCTGCACGAAGGTGAACGGCACGAACTGGGCGCGGTACTGCCCTGCCCCGTATGGCGGCTGCAGCAAATCTTCCATGCCCTTCGATTCAGCGAAGCTGCCTACATAGCGGAAGTCGATGGCCATCACGTCGGGCAGGCGCGCGCCGGCCGCCAGCGCCGTCGTCATCGAGTTATGGTGGTCGTCGATCTGCAGGCTGACCAGCTTGACCTTCACTTGCGGATACAGCTTTTCCCACAGGGGCAAGGCCGTCTTGACAGCGCGGTCCAGGTCGGGGAACGAGGCGACAGTGATGGTCGCGGGCGCCAGCGCCGGCAGCTGTGCGGCAGGCGGGGCGGCGGCCACGCTGGCGGCCAGGGTCAGCGCGGCCAGCGGGACGGCGCCAAGGATGCTTGACTTCATTATTTCATCTCCGTTTATTGAGCGTCTTCTATCTTGAAAACGTTTTCACAACATGCGTCCATTTAACACCGCAAAGAAAACCAAGTCAACCGAAAAAGTTGTCATTTTTATTGAGGGTGGCATGGCAAGCTGCACGCCGTGGCGTGTGTTTTCCTATGAAAAAGGGTAAAAATTCGTCATTTGAGCCGCCGTTGTTTTTTGTGAAAACGTTTTCAAACGTAGGTCGGATTAGCGGGGCCGCCGAGGCGCGTGAGCGCGTAATCCGACATGCACGGCCAACAATATGTCGGGTTACGCCCGCAGGGCTAACCCGACCTACGCCGACCTACCCCGATCTGCGGCGCTATCGGCCATTTATGGTAATCTTTCGCTGAAAAGGTTTTCAGAGCACTGACGACCAGCCATCTTGACACCCAGGAACCGCCTTGAACGATAGCGCCCACGCTGCTCCCCCTTCCACCCTGCTCGACGTGGCCCGCCAGGCCGGCGTGTCGCCCAGCACCGTCTCGCGGATCCTGAACGGCACGGCTAAAGTGTCCGACGACAAGCGCGACGCCGTGCTGGCGGCCATTGCGCACATGAAATTCGCGCCGAACCAGATGGCGCAGGGCTTGAAAAAGGGCCGCTCGATGACCATCGGTATCGTGGTGCAGGATATTTCCAGCCCCTTCTTCGATGAAAGCCTGCGCGGCGTCGACGATGGGCTGAAGGACACGGGCTACGCGTCCGTCATCGTCAGCGGGCACTGGAATGCGCAGGAAGAAGCGGACCGTATCCGTCTGCTGCTGGCGCGAAAGGTCGACGGCATCATCCTGCTGTCCGGGCGCATCTCGGACGAGAGCGTGCTCGATTTCTCGCAGCAGCGGCCCATCGTCTCGACGGGCCGCCTGCTGGCCACGAAAAGCGCCATCGGCTTCAAGCTCGACAACGAATACGGCGCCTACCTGGCCGTGCGCCACTTGATCGAACTGGGCCACCGGCGCATCGCCTTCGTGGCCGGGCCCGCCAACAACACGGATGCGGCCGAGCGCCTGACGGGCTACCAGCGCGCGCTGCGCGAAGCGGACATCGCCATCGACCCGAAACTGATAGCGGAAGGCGATTTCCACGAGGCAAGCGGGATGCTGGCCATGAACCACTTGTTTGATACGCAGCAGCAATTCAGCGCCGTCTTCGCCGCCAATGACCTGTCCGCCTATGGCGTGCGCCTGTGTTTGTACCGCAAGGGCATCCGCGTGCCCGACGATATATCGCTCGTCGGTTTCGATGACTTGCCCGGCTCGTCCTACACGACGCCGCCGCTGACGACCATCCACCAGCCCTTGTACGACATCGGCCGCATCGCCACGGAAGCGCTGCTGGGGCTGATCAATGGCGAAGCCGTGCAGGCCGCCATTCCACCGCTGGAACTGATCGTCAGGGAAACCACGCGGCGCATCAGATAGCGCCCGCGGCGGGGAACACGGCACCCGATTCAGGCTGAACGAGAATCACTACGCCACCCGCATCCGCGACGCGTGGCGGAATCTGCAGCAATGGCGCATCCGCTTTACAATAGTGGCTCGTTCAGCAAGAATGCCTGCTTCAAGCAAGCTTGGCTCAACCCTCCGGCCGCAGGCCGGTAGACTCCGAATACTCACCATAAAGGGACATCACATGGAACATACTCTGCCACCACTGCCGTATGAAATGGACGCTCTGGCGCCGCATATTTCGAAAGAAACCCTGGAATACCACTATGCCAAGCATCACCAGGCGTATGTCACCAACTTGAACAACCTGATCAAGGGTACCGAGTTCGAGAACCTGTCGCTGGAAGAGATCATCAAGAAATCGTCGGGCGGCATCTTCAACAATGCGGCGCAAGTATGGAACCACACCTTCTACTGGAACGGCATGAAGCCGGCCGGCGGCGGCGCGCCTGCGGGTGCCGTGGCTGACGCGATCAACGCCAAATGGTCGTCGTTCGACAAGTTCAAGGAAGAATTCACCAAGTCGTGCGTGGGCAACTTCGGTTCGGGCTGGACCTGGCTGGTGCAAAAAGCCGACGGCTCCGTCGACATCGTCAACACCTCGAACGCCGGCTGCCCGCTGACCACCGGCGACAAGCCGCTGCTGACCTGCGACGTCTGGGAACACGCCTATTACATCGACTACCGCAACCTGCGCGCCAAGTACGTGGAAACGTTCTGGGGCCTGGTCAACTGGGACTTCGTTGCCAAGAACTTCGCGTAAGCGGTCCTTGTCAACGTAGGGCAAAAAAAGCCTGCGCCATCCCGCGCAGGTTTTTTTTCGCCTGCTGAAAAGCAGGGCGCTGCGCTACAATCACTGCCCCGCCACCGCCATCTTCCTCTGCACCGATGTCCGCTCGCCTGCTGCGCCGCCTGTTGATGTTGCCCCTGCTGGCGTGCCACCTGCACGCATGCGCGGCCGCCCCCTCGCCCCTGCTGTCCGACTACACCCACAATGCCTGGGGCGCCTTGCAAGGCGCGCCCGTCGACGTGCTCAAATTCGCCCAGGGCAAGGATGGCTGGCTGTGGATCGCCACGGCCACGGGCTTGTACCGCTACGATGGCGTGCGCTTCGACCGCGTCGACAGCGTGTACGGCCACCGCCTGCCGTCGAGCAATGTGCTGGGCCTGGCCACGCCGCCGGACGGTGCCGTGTGGGTCGGCTACCGTCTCGGCGGCGTCAGCGTCTTTCGCCAGGGTGGCGCGCGCACCTACCGCGAAGCGGACGGCTTGCCGCCGGGCGCCGTGTTCCATATCGAGGCGGCGCCCGACGGCGCCATCTGGGTCGGCACGCGCGATGGCGCGGCGCGCCTGGCGCCCGGCGCGGACCGCTTCGTCGCGCAAGCGGCCAACGTGGGCCTGCCCGACAAGCGCGTGTACCAGATCCTGTTCGGGCGCGATGGCACGCAGTGGATGGGCACCATGCATGGCGTCTTTTTCCGCAAGCCGGGCCAGGCGCGCTTTTCCCATGCCTGGCCGCGCACCATGCTCACCAGCATGGATGAAGCGCCCGATGGTGCCATCTGGGCCGTCGACACGCACAGCAATTACTACCGCGTGCGCACCAGCGCGCCGCGCGGCGATGCGCCCATCCGGCCCGACGCCAGGGGCAACGGCATGCGCTTCGACCGCGCCGGCACCATGTGGCTGATGACACCCGATGGCATCGAACGCAAGTTCGACCCTGCCGGCCCCAGTCTGCCGGCTCAGCGCCTGACGCGCCAGAACGGCATCAGCGGCCCGCTGCCGCAAACGTCGTTCCAGGACCGCGAGGGCAATCTGTGGTTCGGCACCTCGACGGGCCTGGACCGGCTGCGACCGAACCGCCTGCAGACCTTGCCCGTCGCCGTGCCCTTCGACCACCCAGGCATGCTGGCGGGACCCGATGGCGACGTGTGGATCGGCGACTACGTGAGCGACGTGCGCAGCTTTACGGCCGACGGGGTGAAAAAAGTGATCCTGAAAGGGGCGTTGGCGGCCAGCCACTGGGCGCCCGACGGCACGCTGTGGCTGGGCAACGAGCAGGAGCTCCACCACCGCGCGCGCGACGGCGCCATGACGCGCGTGGCCGCGCCCGTGCAAGGACTCGATCCGCAGGCGCTGCAGCAGGACCGCTCGGGCGCCCTGTGGGCCTCGTTTTCCGGCGGCGGCCTGTTTCGCCTGAGCGAAGGAAAATGGATCGCCAACGGCGGCCTGTCCGGCCTGCCGGCGGTGCTGACCACGGCCATGGCGATCGATGGCGCCGGCACCGTCTGGCTGGGCCATGCCGACAATACGGTCAGCCTGGTGGCCGACGGCCAGCGCGCGGGCGCCGTCAGGCGGCTCGGCGCGGCCGAGGGCCTGCAGGTGGGCACGGTGCTGCAGCTGTACCGCGATGGCGACGCGATATGGGCCGGCGGCGAAAACGGCGTGGCCCTGTACCGCGCCGGGCGCTTCCACACCTTGCGCGGCGCGCGCGGCGCGGCGTTTCGCGGCGTGTCGGGCATCGTGCGCCTGCCGGACGGCGACCTGTGGCTGCATGGCGCGGACGGCATCGACCATATCGGCGCCGCCAGCCTGGCCGCGTGGATGCGGGACGGCAGCGCCGTCGTCTCGGAACGCTTCGACGCGCTCGACGGCTTGCAGGGCCATGCTTCGCAACTGCGCCCCGTGCCTTCTCTGATCCATGCGCCCGATGGCAAGCTGTGGTTCTCCACCTCGGCCACCATCGCCATGCTCGACCCGCTGCATATCCGCCGCAATCGCCTGCCGCCGCCGGTCCAGATCCACAGCTTGCTGGCCAATGGCGCGCGTTACGCGCTGGACGATGGCAAGCCGCTGCAGCTGCCGCAAGGCAGCAAGACCCTGCAGATCGGCTTCACGGCGCTGAGCCTGTCGATGCCGGAACGCGTGCGCCTGCGCTACCGGCTGGCGGGCGTGGACGCCGGCTGGCAAGAGGCGGTCGGGCGCCGCGAGGCGTACTACACCAACCTGGCACCGGGCAGCTACCGCTTCGACGTCACGGCGGCCAACGAAGACGGCGTGTGGAACACGCAGGGAGCCAAGCTCGATATCGTCATCGCGCCCGCCTTCGTGCAGACGCCGTGGTTCGTCGTGCTGCTGGCGCTGGGCGCCGCGCTGCTGCTGTACGGCGGCTATGTGCTGCGCATCCGCCACCTGACGCGCAACATGCAGGAGCGGATGCAGGAACGCTTGCAGGAGCGTCTGGCCGAACGCTCGCGCATCGCACGCTCGCTGCACGACACCCTGCTGCAAAGCGTACAGGGCCTGATCCTGTCGTTCCATGCGCATGCGGACATGCTGCCCAAGGGCACGCGCGAACGGGCGCGCCTCGACGGCACCCTCAACCTGGCCGACCAGCTGCTGATCGAAGGCCGCGACCAGATCATGGACTTGCGCGCCTCGGCCGAACCGGACGAACTGCGGCTGGCGCTGCAGCAATTCGGCAAGGGCCTGGCCGAGCACCGCGCGCACGCCTTCACCGTGCACGTCAGCGGCAGCTGCCGGCGCCTGCAGCCGCGCGTGCATGACGAAGTCTATGCCATCGCGCGCGAAGCGCTGTTCAACGCCTCGCGCTATGCCGAGGCGGCAAACATCGTGCTGGAACTCGACTATGCGGAGCAGGCATTCACCCTGCGCGTGCGCGACGACGGCTGCGGCCTCGATGACGCCGTGGCGCAAACGGGCCAGCGGCCCGGCCACTGGGGCCTGGTCGGCATGCGCGAGCGCGCCGCCGGCATCGGGGCCAGCCTGCGCATCGACAGCCGGCCCGGCGCCGGCACGCAGATCGAAGTGAGCGTGCCGGGCCGCCTGGCCTACTGAGGGCGCTGGCGATGCTGACGGAACACGGCCGCAAGCGTCTGCGGCCTGGAGAGAAAATGTTATACGATGCGCAAGAGCGCCGTCTTGCTCACCGATCCTGCCCCACCACTTCCTGAAAGCCCGCCATGAAAAAATGCATCCTTGCCCTGCTCGTGTTTGCTTCCGGTTCCGCCTTCGCCAACTCGGCCTGCGACACGCCGCGCAACGACTTCGACGGCCTGTATTGCCTCAACAAGGTGTACCAGGAAGCGGACAAGGAACTCAACGCCAGCTACAAGACACTCGCCGCCAAGCTCGATGCCGGCGGCAAGCAAAAGCTGAAATCGGGCCAGCTGGCGTGGATCGCCAACCGCAACGACGCCTGCTCCAAACGCGAATCGTCGGGTTTCTATGTGAATCTCGATTGCGCCACCAAGACCACCATCGAACGCGCGCAATTCCTGCAGGACCGCGTGCGCGAATGCGTGAGCGCCGGCTGCCAGAACAGCAAACTGTGATGTAAGTCTGCGCAAGCGCAAACGGGAGCGGGCGGCAAGCGCCCATACTGGCCGCTCCGATGTTTCCCCGTCTGTGCCATGAGCAAACTCATCGATATTTCCCTGGACCGGTGGGACGCCAGCGGCAGCGCCGCGCAGCAGGCGGCAGCGCTGCAGGCACTCGAAGATGGGCAAGTCGTGCTGCTGCCCCGCCTGGGCTTTTCCCTGCAACCGGAAGAGCATGCCCTGCTGAACGGCGCTGTGGGTAGCGCCAGCAGCGCCAAGAACATCAGCTGGGAAGCGGCGCGCGGCGTGCGCGGCCACGGCGATGCCTGCGATACGGCCCTGCTGGCCGCGCTGATGCAACGTTATGCGCAACACACGCAGCGCTTGCTGGCCGGCTTGCTGCCCGGCTATGTTCCCCATCTGCAGCAAGGCAAGGGCAGCTTTCGTCCCGTGGAAATCGCCGGGCGCATCACCTCGTGGCGCAAGGACGATACGCGCCTGCACGTCGACAGCTTTCCTTCCTCGCCCACGCAGGGCCGGCGCATCCTGCGCGTCTTCACCAACATCGATCCGCGCGGCGCGCCCCGCGTGTGGAAACTGGGCGCGCCGTTCGAACAGGTGGCGCAGCATTTTCTACCCCTTGCAAAGCGTCCGCAACCCGTGCTGGCGGCGCTGCTGCAATGGCTGCGCATCACCAAGTCGCGGCGCACGGCCTACGATCACTACATGCTGCAGCTGCACGACGCCATGAAGGCCGATCTCGCTTACCAGGCGCAGGCGGAGCAGCACACCCATGCATTCGCGCCGGGCCAGACGTGGATCGTCTTCAGCGACGCCGTATCGCACGCCGCCCTGCGGGGACAGCATGCGCTGGAGCAAACCTGGCTGCTGCCCGTACGCGCCATGGCCGCCCCCCACAAATCGCCGCTGGCCATCCTCGAGCGCCAGTTGCAGCGGCCGCTGGCCTAGTCTGGTCTGGCCAGGCCAAGTCTGGCCGGGGCTCGCGCCCCGATAAAAGCGGATTCAGGCCGGCAAGCGGGCCGCCTTGAAGCGCCGCCAGGCCTTGTGCATGCGGCCATCGCTGCCATCGGCCTGCGCGCGCGCCGCCAGATAGCCGCGCACGAAGGCCGCGTGCAGCCGCAAGCCGTCCTGGGCGGACTGGTCAGCCTGGTCGGCCTGGCCAGCCTGAACTTCGGGCAATTGCTGCAGCAGCCGGTCGGCCACCTGCACATCGTTGAGCCAGCCCAGTTCATCCTGCAAGGCCGACAAGCGTCCCACATACGGTTTCACGGCCCGTCCCGCAAACAGCGAGGCAAAGAATTCCGTCGCATAGCGCGTCTTCTTGGCCGCGATGCGCACTTGATGGCGCTGCTGCGGCGTGGCATGCAGCAGGCGCTTGCCACGCTTCATCAGGCGGCGCTGGTCCTTGCGCAGGGTGGCGCGGGCAAACGGCGACACGCGCGCATCGAGGCGCCGCAATTGGCGCGCGGAACAGCCATCGCGCCAGGCGCGCGCCTGCAGCCAGCGTTGCAAGCCCAGCATGCAGGCCGTGTAGCGCGCCGAGGTGACGGCCTGGGCGGCTTGTTGGTGCTTGAGCCGCGCCTGCGCGTGCGCCGCCTGTGCCAGCGCCGCCGCATCGGCCTGCGCCTCGCCATCGAGCTGCGCCAGGGTATTGCCAGCCAACACATCCCAGTCGCGCGCCTCGCCCAGCGCGCCGCCCAGCCAGTCGAGTTCGGCCTTCAAGGCGTCCGGCAAGGCCAGCAGGGACTTGAACATGCCCAGCGCCGAGCGCAAACGGCGCAGTCCCACGCGCATCTGGTGCACGCTTTCCACATCCTCGCCCGCCGCCACGCCATCCTGGTTGCCGCTGACCTGTTCCAAGCAATTGCCGGCGATGGCCACAAACACCTGCTCCACCGACATGGCCGCGTCCAGCGCCAGCGGTTGCGCCTTGACGGCTTGCAAGGGGGGCGATGCCGCCAGCCGATAACCGCGTTCCGCCTTGCTCATGTGGCCTAGCTGCAGCGGCACGTCCTGCAGCAATGCCAGCGCCACGTCGAACAGGCTGGAAGCTTGCCCCTGCTTCAATTCCAGTTCGACCTCGCTGACGGGCACGCTGTATACGGTACCATCAGCCCCATCAGCCCCATCGGCACCATCCGCGCCGCTTTCAATGACACCCTGGTCCAGCACGCATTCGATCTGGTCGCCCTGCGGCGTGCGCAGCTGCCAGACGGTGCGCTCGATGCGCGTGGTAAACACGGGCCGCAAGGCGTCGCGGACGGCGTCCCGGCGCAGCAGCGTGCGGATGGGCTGCTTGCGGCCGATGGCCGAGTCGAGCGCGGCCAGATCCGGCTGCGGCCCCGGCACGTCGCCTTCCCATTCATGGCGGCTGTGCAGGCCGCCGTTGACGGTGCCGCCCGCCTTCAGGGTTTGCACCCAGCGCCCGTCCACCTGGCGCACGCGCAAGCCCGCATGGTGGCGGCACAGCTGCAAATCGGGCGTATCGACATAGATATCGTGCATCTGTAGCACCTGCACCTCTGCTTGCGCAGCCTGCGCCAAGAGCGGGTGGGCGCGCAGACGGGGTGCGTCCTCCGGCGCCAGCAGCAATTTCAATTCGATTTCCATGTCCGCTCCTTGCGAGATTCCTGAACGCCCATTGTAAGGCGCGTCCCGCCGCGCGCAAGGCGCACGCACGCACACCTTGATTTTGCGCCAAAATAGGCGATTCATTTACAAGGAGACGCCATGACCTATCACGCCGCCGAGAACCGCTACGACAGCATGCCATACCGCACGTGCGGGCGCAGCGGGCTGAAATTGCCGCTGCTGTCCCTGGGACTGTGGCATAACTTTGGCGACAGCAACAATCTGGCTTCGCAGCGCGACATGCTGCGCACCGCGTTCGACCTGGGCATCACGCATTTCGACCTGGCCAATAACTACGGCCCGCCGTATGGCAGCGCGGAAAGCAATTTCGGCAAGCTGCTGCGCGACGATTTTTTACCGTACCGCGATGAGCTGATCATTTCCACCAAGGCGGGCTGGGACATGTGGCCGGGCCCGTACGGCCAGGGCGGCGGTTCGCGCAAATACGTGCTGGCCAGCCTGGACCAGAGCTTGCAACGCCTGGGCCTCGACTACGTCGACATCTTTTACTCGCACCGCTACGACGCCGACACGCCGCTGGAAGAAACCATGGGCGCGCTGGCGACCGCCGTGCAGCAGGGCAAGGCGCTGTACGTGGGCCTGTCGTCGTATTCGCCGCAAAAGACGGCCGAGGCGGCCGCCCTGCTGAAGGAGTGGAAAGTGCCGTGTTTGATCCACCAGCCTGCCTACAATATGCTCAACCGCTGGATCGAGGAAGACGGCTTGCTCGACACGCTGCAAGAACAGGGCATGGGCTGCATCACGTTCACGGCGCTGGCGCAGGGTTTATTGAGCGACAAATACCTCGATGGCGTGCCGCAGGATGCGCGCGTCAACCGGCCCGGCGGCGGCTCGCTGCTGCAAAAGCATCTGAGCGCGGAAAACCTGGCCCGCGTGCGCGCGCTGAACCAGATCGCCGCGCAGCGGGGCCAGACCCTGGCGCAGATGGCGCTGGCCTGGGTGCTGCGCGATCCGCGCGTCACCTCGACCCTGATCGGCGCAAGCAGCAGCGCGCAAATCCGCGAAAACGTGGCCGCGCTGCAGCAGTTGTCGTTCACGGCCGACGAGCTGGCCGCCATCGACGTGCAGGCGCGCGAAGGCCATATCAATCTGTGGGAAGGCCCGTCGCGGGCCACCTGAGGATCGTCCCCCGCTTGTGGCGGCGGCAGCCAGCAGGTAGACTGCCGCCTCCCACGACATCCGCGACATCCGCGACAAGGTTTCATGCAAGCCATCACCGCCATCACCGTCTGTTTACTGCTTTCCTGTGCGGCCCCTGCCAGCGCGGCCAATTATTGCGACTCGCCGCAATGGTCGATCGTGCATAACAAGAGCTACGACGAGGTGATGCAGATCGCCACGAAGCGCGACAAGATCCGCGACGCCGAATGCAGTTTTACCGATGTGATCCTGCGCATCCAGAACGAGGAGGCCGGCATCGGGCGCTATCCGGGCATCCTGCTCATCGCCGACGCGCAGGATGAACGCTTCGTCGTCACCAGCCGCGTCGGCGCCTACACCATCTTCAGCTACCGCTATAACGACAAGCGCCTGCTGCAGTTTGCCATGAAGGATCACAGCTGGGAGGAAGGCGAAGCGTTCCAGGCCGGCGCCTACAAGATTACCGGCACCAAGGAGTTCAAGACCATCACGGGCTTTCCCGCCACCTTGCTGGTAGTACAGACTTTCCAGTTTTACGGCCCCAAGTAGGGCGGCAGCAGCGCGCCCAGCTCCTGCGCCACTTGCCGGCGCCGCTCGGGCGTGGCGAACAGGCCCACCGCCACATGACGGGTAGCATCACACATATCGTTGATGTGTATCAATTGGCGCGGCCCTTGCGGCACGGCGATGCGCGTGCGCCACGGCGAAAAGTGGTGGCGCCGGCAGCGGCCTGCGCTGACCTGTTCGACGATCAGCTCGCCGTCGCGCAGGGCGATGTGTTCATAGTCGCGCGCGTGGCGCAGGTAGTGCAGCAGAGCAGCGGCCACCAGGCCCAGTTCGGCGAACGAAAAGACGGGAATGTACCAGAGGCCGCGCAGCGCAAAGGCGGCGGCGACGACGAGGGAAAACAGGCATAGCAAGCCATAGGCGCGCAGCAACTGGCGCGCCGTCAAGGCACTGTGGCGCGCCAGCAGCCATTGCGGCTGCTCGCGCGAGTGATCGCGTGGCATGGCGCCTCCCGCACTATCGCTCCATCACCGCGGCGGCCTTCGCCGCCGCCAGGTTCCGCCAGATCGTTCAGCCAGCGTACGCCCGGGTCAGGCGCCCATCCTCACCAGCGCGTGGCCCACGTGCTGCCACCAGTGATCGCGCGACTTGACCTGTTTCAGGCAAGACGTGTCGATTTCCGTCGGAAACACGCGATCCTGGCACGCCTTCGTTTCCAGGGCATAGCGCTGGTTTTCCGCCGCCGCCAGGGCCACGATCAGCCAGAACGCCAGGGCCAGCAAGACCACCAGCGCACTCCAGGCCAGGTGATTGGTGTTACTTTTTTCGCCAAAAAACTCGCGCGGCCGCGTCTCGCGGTACATCGACATCAAGCCTTTTTCTTTCTCTTCCGACATCTGCGTTTGCATCCTCTGACATCCTATCCTGTGCCGGCCGGCTGGCCATGGCGGCAAGCACGCCGCCTTGCCAGCATTTTACGCTGATGGCGCCAGAGCGACAGCAATTTGCGGCCGGCCGCCGGCATCAGGGGCGCGGCGCTGGCGCCTGGGGAACGCCGGGTTCGCCATCGCCCTCCTCTGCGGGCCGCACGGGCGCCAGGCTTTCCACATGATCGACATCGATATCGCCGCCGTCGGGCGCCGTATTGCGCGGTTCCACGCCGGCCCGTTCGCCCGTGCCGGCCGCATCGCTGTCGTTATCGAGTTCTTCCGCATCCTGGCCGGGCACGCCCTGCATGTCGCTGCCGCTGTCGGAACTGTCGCTGGGACCGAGCGCGCCCTTGCCATGGCCGCTGCCCAGGACACGGTCGGGCGTGACGGGCAAATTGTCCGGATCGAGTGTGCTGCTGCTCATGGCTGACTCCCGTTAACAAAAAAACCAGCTTACTCTCCTGGCCAGTCGAGCGGCGCACGGCTGCCCGACCTTTTCCGAGGGGCAAATGCGGCGGCGCACAACTATTTTCAGAATTTACTTCACAAATGTAATATTCATTGCTATAGTTAATCCAAGTAAGCATCTTCTCATCCAGAAACTGCTTCATCGGCGGCACGGCGCCCACCAGCGCCATGCCGCCGAACCGACCGGTACGTGGCGATCCGGCCCATCCACCCAGCCATCATGCACATTTTGGAGTCTTATCATGCAAGCCAAATCACTCATCGCAGCATTGTTTGCCATCACCACCGCCACTGCGGCGTTTGCCCAGAGCGCCGCGCCTGCCGCTGCCACCCAGCAACTCACGCGCGCTGACGTCACGGCCGAATACATCCGTGCCCGCAACGCCGGCGAAATCGCCACCAGCGAAGTCGACTATCCGAAAACGCCGGCCACCGCCGCCAGCAAAGTGACGCGCGACCAAGTCATGGCCGAGTTCTACGCCGCCCGCAAAGCTGGCCTGATCCCGCAAACGGAAGCGGACTTTGATGTCGCGCAAACGGCCAAGCACGTCGTGCAATAAGAAACCAGTCAGCCGGTTTCTGTCAGTAACAACTCAGTTGCGGCGCAGCACTCGGGCCACTCCCGAAGCTCCCCGCGGCGAGCTGTGATACCCCAGCAGCACCCCCAACACCACCTCTCCCGGAGTCCCTGCATGTCCCTGCACCGCCGTTTGCTTGCCGCCAGCCTGATCCTTGCCTTGAGCGCTTGCGCCGACATGGGCCATATCGCGCCGCAATCGGCCATGCTGGACGCCAACAAACTGCAGGCGAGCCAGGCCATGGATGCCGCCGCCAGCGCCGCCATACAATGGCCGCGCACGCAATGGTGGCAAGACTTGCACGACCCTCAATTGAACCGTTTGATGGAGCAGGCGCTGGCCGACAGTCCCACCCTGCGCGGCGCCCAGGCGCGCGTGCGCCAGGCCGAGGCGCTGGCCGGCGCGGCGGAAGACAAGACCCGGCCGCAGGCGGACGCGAACGTCTCCATCAACCGCGAACTGTATTCGCAGCACGGCAGCACGCCGGCGCCGCTGGCCGGCAACTACGCGTGGCGCAACCAGGCCACCGTCACGGCCTCGTACGACCTGGACCTGTGGGGCCGCAACCGCGCCGCCCTGTCCGCCGCCCTGGGCGACGTGCAGATGGCGTCGGCCGAATCGCAGATGGCCCGCCTGGCCCTGGAAACGGCGCTGGTGCGCACCTACATCCAGCTGTCATACGAATTCCAGCTGCAGGACGTGATCGAACGCAGCCTGGCGCAGCGCGCCCGCATCCTCGACATCACGCGCCAGCGCAAGCAAGCCGGCATCGGCACGGACATTGACGTGGCGCAGATCGAAACCACCTTGCCGGCCGGCCGCCGCCAGCTGGAGCAGTCGGCCGAATCGCTGGCCCTGCTGCGTAACCAGCTGGCGGCCCTGGAGGGCAAGGGTCCGGCGGCTGGCGCGGCGCTCACGCGCCCCGTGCTGCGCCTGGACCAGCCGCTGGCCATTCCCGCCGCCCTGCCCGCCGACCTGATCGGCCGCCGCCCCGACATCGCCGCCCAGCGCTGGCGAGTCGAAGCGGCGGCGCAGCGCATCGACGCGGCCAAGGCCGAGTTCTACCCGAACGTCAACCTGGTGGCGTTCGCCGGCTTCCAGGCCTTCGGCTTCAGCCACTTTCTCGACGCCAACTCGGAGATCCGCGGCGCCTCTCCCGCGCTGAGCCTGCCCATCTTTGCCGGCGCCCGCCTGCGCGCCCAGCTGGGCAGCCAGACGGCCGTGTACGACGGTGCAGTGGAGCAGTACAACGCCACCGTCATCAATGCCATGTCGGATGTGGCCAACGCCGTCACCCGCGCACAGTCGCTGGCCAAACAGCATCAGCTGACCGTGCAGGCGCTGGCCACGGCGCAGCGCGCGCGCGACCTGGCGGAAAAAGCGTACAAGGCGGGCATGAGCGACGCCATCGCCATGCTCAACACGCAAGTGGCGCTGCTGGCGGAAGAACAGCAGCAGGCGCAAAATGGGGCGCGCGAGCTCGATCTGTACGTTTCCTTGATGAATGCATTAGGAGGCGGCATCTAAGCTTGCAATCCTGGCATTGCCCTAGCCCAACAAGATACAATCGGAACTTTATTCACACATGAAGGAATATGACATGACCGCTTTTGACGCCACCTCCAAGCGGCTGCAAAACATCCGCACGCGCATGCCAGGCTTCCCCATGGAACTGATGCGCCTGCTGCGCATGACGTACCACATCCAAAAAGGCATGAAGGACCTGACCAACGCGGCGCTGAAAAAGCACGACCTGGTCGATGCCAGCTACATGGTGCTGGCCGTGCTGTACGGCACGGACGACGAAACCTCGAACGCCTGCACCCTGGGCATGGCGTGCCATGAAAAGCCGGCCAACCTGACGCGCGTGTGCAACGACCTGGAAACGCGCGGCCTGATCCACCGCGGCACGCGCCCCGGCGACCGCCGCTCCGTGATGATCTCGCTGACCGACAAGGGCCGCGCGCTGATCGAAACGGCGCTGCCCGACGTGTACCAGGAAACCTCGGCCCTGTACGACGGGTTCACGGAAGAAGAGCTGCAAGTGCTCGACAAGCTGTACATGCGCCAGCTGCGCAACCTCAACAATCTCAACAACCAGAACTGATAGCCTATCGATGACGCCAGCCACAGCAACAAAACCCACATATGGCCCCCTGAACCGGGCGGCCCACTGGCTGGCGCAGGCGCTGCAGGACTGGCGCGCGACGGAAGGCGAACGCTGGATCTACGTCGGCAAGAACCTCATCGCATCGTTCTGCGCGCTGTGGCTGGCCTACCGCCTGGGCCTCGATTCGCCGAGCACGGCGATGACCACCACCATCATCCTGGCCCTGCCCAGCAGCGGCATGGTGCTGGAAAAAAGCTTTTACCGCCTGTGCGGCACCCTGCTGGGCTGCACGGCCGCGCTGACCCTGATCGGCCTGTTCCCGCAGCAGCCCGTGCTGCTGTTCGCCGGCCTGGCCCTGTGGGTGGGCCTGTGCACGAGCGGCTCGGCCCTGCACCGCAACGCCCAGTCCTACGTGTACGTGCTGGCCGGCTACACGGCCTGCATGATCGTGCTGCCCGCCATCGAACAGCCGATGCAGGTATTCTCGCTGGCCGTCACGCGCGTGGCTGAAGTGAGCCTGGGCATCATCTGCTCGGCCGCCGTCTCCAGCGTGCTGCTGCCGCGCCACCAGGGCACGCAGGTGATGCGCACGGTGCAGGCGCGCTACGGCAAATTCCTCGCCTTCTGCCATGACGTGCTGCAGCAAAAGCTCACGCCGGCGCAGGTGGAACTGACGCATCTGCAGTTCGCCGCCGACGTGGCGGCGCTGGAACTGGGCCGCTCGGCCGCGCTGTTCGAAGTGACCAGCAAAGTGAGCCACGTGCGCGCGCAAAACCGCAAGCTGCACGCCTTCAACGCCACCTTCATGACGGCGCTGACCACCTTCTACACCTTCCACCGCCTGTTCGACCGCCTGCAGCGCGATGGCGAAACCCAGGTCATGCAGGCGTGCGCGCCCCTGTACGCCATCGTCGCCGAGGCGCTGCAAACGACGCCTTCGCAAGACTCGCTCGACACCATGCAGCGGCATTTGCAGGCGGCGCTGGCGCAGGCGCGCGCGGACATCGACGGCGCGGCCATCGTGCATGCGCAGCGCATCGACTTCGACACCGTGTGCGAGCTGCTCGAGCGCTTCGCGCGCGACATGAGCCGCTTTCACGAAGTGTATTTCAGTCTCGTGCACGACACGCCGCTCGACGTGAGCACGCCGCAGGCATATGCGCCGAAGACGCCGCCCGCGCTGGTGCTCGCCAGCGGCGCGCGCGCCGGCATCAGCCTGGCCCTGCTGGCGCTGGGCGCCTACTTCCTCGCCTGGCCCTACGCCAGCACGGCGATGTTGATGGCGGCCGTGTTCTGCGCGCTGGCCTCTTCCTCGCCGCGCCCCATCATGATGATCCGGCAAGTGCTGACGGGCTTTTTGATCGCCATGCCCCTGTCGCTCGTCTGCGTGTATTTCGTGCTGGTGCACGGCGACGGCTTCCCCATGCTGGTGCTCAGTTTTGCGCCCTTCCTCGCCCTCGGCCTGTACCTGATGACGAATCCGGCCAAGCTGGGCGTGGGCCTGGGCGTGTCCACCTTCATCACGCAGATGGCGCCGACGAATCTGATGCACGTCGACGGCGCGGCCTTTTTGAACACGGGCATGGCGCTGATCGTCGGCCTGATGCTGGCCGCCCTCGTGTTTGCCGTGCTGCTGCCCGAGCACACGATGGGCCACAAGGACCATATCGGCCCGGCCCTGTGGCGCGAAGCGCTGCAGGCGTGCACGGCGCCGGCGCGCCGGGTCAAGCATCGCTTCGACAACCGCGTGCGCGACCTGCTCAGCCAGCTCAATGCGGCGGCCGGGCCGGCGCCGGGCGAGGCCACGCGCGCCGTCGTGCGCCAGGCCCTGACCCTGCTGGAAATCGGCCATTCCGTGATCGAATTGCGCGAACTGATCGCGACCGCCCGCCCGGGCGCCACGCGCCATGCGCTGCAGCAGTGCGTGGACGGCATCGCCGCCTGGCTGCGCACGCGCGGCGATGCGCAACTGCAGGCGGCGCTGGCCGCCACCCTGCAGGCGGGCGCCGTGGTGCGCGCGGCGCAAGCGGAAGCGGAAGCGGAAGCGACAGCCGAACGCAGCGCACGGTTGCAGACGGCCTTGGCCGACCTGCATTCGATCTACACCTCATTACTCGACCATATGGCGCCTGGCGCCGGAGACCACCATGCCGCGTGAATTCGCCCTGTTCGGAATTCTGATTCCTACCCTGCTGCCCCTGTTCATCCTCAGCATCGGACTGCAAACCCTGCTCGACCGCGTGCTGGGCTGGCTGGGCGTGTACCGCATGGTGTGGCACCCGTCGCTGGCGCGGCTGTGCATCTTCATCGCCATCTTCGGCGCGCTGGCTCTATCGCTTTACAAATAAAAAAAACTGTTCAACCTGATCAAGGAAAGGCTGCCGACATGGTAAGCAAACTGACCCGCTATGCAATCACCCTGCTGCTATTGGCCGCAGCCCTGTGGATAGGCAAGACCGTCTGGGACCGCTACATGGAGTCGCCATGGACGCGCGACGGGCGCATCAAGGCCGACATCGTCAACATCAGCGCCGACGTGGCCGGCACCGTCACGGACGTGCTGGTGCGCGACAACCAGGTGGTGCAAAAAGGCGACGTGCTGTTCGTCGTCGACAAGGAACGCTACACCAGCGCGCTGGCCCAGGCCGACGCCGTGCTGGCCACACAAAAAACGGAAATGGGCCGCCGCGGCAAGGAAGCGCAGCGCCGCGCAGGCCTCGACGCCAGCATCATCTCGACGGAAAGCCGCGAAAGCGCGGCCTACGCCGCCAGCTCGGCCTCGTCGCAAGTGCAGGCCGCCGTGGCCGCGCGCGCGCTGGCCCAACTGAACCTGGAACGCACCACCGTGCGCGCCCCCGTCAGCGGCTACGTGACGAACCTGAACGTGCACAAGGGCGATTTTGCCGCCGTCGGCGCGCCCAAGCTGGCCGTCATCGACAGCGCCTCGTACTACGTCGTCGGCTACTTCGAAGAGACCAAGCTAAGCATGCTGGCGCAGGACGACAAGGCGGAAATGAATTTGATGAGCGGCGGCACCCTGCACGGCCACATCGAG
Source organism: Janthinobacterium sp. BJB304 (assembly GCF_002735765.1). Lineage (NCBI taxonomy): Bacteria > Pseudomonadati > Pseudomonadota > Betaproteobacteria > Burkholderiales > Oxalobacteraceae > Janthinobacterium > Janthinobacterium sp. BJB304. The sequence continues at coordinate 46,179 of NZ_PDZN01000014.1, read as the reverse complement.
AGCATCGCGCGCGGCATTACCGACCGCGACGCCGCCACGGGCCGCGAACTGCTGGCCGACGTCAATCCCACCTTCAACTGGGTGCGCCTGGCGCAGCGCGTGCCCGTGCGCATCCACATCGACGAGCAGCCGAAGGGGCAATTGCTGGTAGCCGGCACCACCTGCACCGTGGTGATCACGCCCCATTCGGCACCGGCGCCGAAACCGGCGGCGGCGCACCCCGCATGATGCGCGGCGGCGCCGGGCGCCTGGCGGAAATCGCCCTGTTCCTCGACGCTGCGGTGCTGGGCAGCTTTTCCGCCGCCGGCCGCAAGCACGGCCTGTCGCCGGCCGCCGCCAGCGCCGCCATCGCGCGCCTGGAAACGGCGCTGGGCGCCACCCTGTTCGAGCGCACCACACGCCAGCTGCGCCTGACGGAAGAAGGTTTGCACTACCGCCAGTACAGCGAACAGGCGCTGGACTTGCTGGCGCAGGCCGAAGACGGCTTGCACGCGGGCGGCGGCGCCGTGCGCGGCATGGTACGAATCTCGGCGCCGTCCGACATCGGCCGCCAGCTGCTGCTGCCCATGCTCGACCGCTTTGCCGCGCTGCACCCGCAGCTGCGCCATGCGCTGACCCTGACGGACATGACGGCCAATCTGGTGCAGGACGATATCGACCTGGCCATCCGCTACGGCGAGCTGCCCGACAGCGACATGGTGGCGCGCCTGCTGCACCGGGGCCGGCGCGTCGTGTGTGTGGCGCCCGCGCTGGCCGCCAAGGTGGGCGTGCCGGCCGCGCCGCGCGACCTGGCACAGCTGCCGACGCTCGTGCTCACGGCAGGCGACGGCGCGCCGCAGGAATGGCGCTACCGCGAAAACGGCAAGCGCCACAGCCTGCGCCTGCCGGGGGACTGGCACAGCAACGACGGCGAAATCATCCGCCGCTGGGCCGTGGCCGGCCATGGCTACGCCTACAAATCGCTGCTCGACATCGGCGACGACCTGCGCGCGGGGCGCTTGCAGACGGTGCTCGACGATTATTTTGCCGACAGCGTCCCCCTGAACCTGCTGTACCGGCGCAGCCGCTTCCAGCCGCCGCGCGTCGCGCTGCTGGCCGACTTCCTCGTGCAGCAGTTCGCCGCGCTGCAAGCCTGACGGCCGCCCTTACTGCGGCAGCACGCCCAGCTGGCGCAGCAGGGTCAGGTTGTCTTCCAGGTGCCAGTTGTCGCTGATGCGCCCTTGCGCATTGACACGGTACAGATCAAACGCATGGAAATCGACGGCTTGTCCCTGCCCCTGCAAGGGTCCCTGCGGCGTGGGGAAGACACCCGTGAAGCGGCCCGTGAAATGCAGGCGCAAAGTCACCCGGTCGCCCGCCACCAGCATCTCCTCGATGGCCACCTTCAAGTCCGGCACGGCCGCGTGGAACGCCTGCGACGCCTGCAGCGGGCCGGCCAATCCCTGCGGGCGGCCGGCAGGCAAGGTACGGTCCGTAAAATCGTCGGCCAGCGCCAGGCGCGCCAGGGCCGGGTCGCCGCTTTCCCAGAACGCGGCATAGCGGCGCGCGGCCAGCGCCACCGCGGCGTCGGCTTTCGCGCCGGACAAGTGGGCGGGCAGGGGCAGATTGATGGCGGAATGGGCCGGCGCGGCGGCCAGCAGGGACAGGGCCAGGATGGCGGGAGCAAAAGCGGACATGGTGGTTCCAAATGAGTTGATCGGCGTGCAATGGCACACCGTCATTCTGAACTCGCTTGCCCTGCTTGATAATTGGCCCCGCACTTGAAGCAATTGCTTGCAAGGGTTGAAAATAAGTTGAAAATGCGTTGAAAATCAGCGCCCGCCCGCCACGTCGAGGATACTGCCCGTCACATAGCTGGCCCCCGGCCCCAGCAGGTACAGGATGGCGTCGGCGATTTCTTCCGGCTGGCCGCCGCGCTGCATGGGCACGCCCGATGCCAGGCGCGCCACCCGTCCCGGTTCGCCGCCCGAAGCGTGGATGTCCGTGTAGATGATGCCGGGCCGCACGCCGTTGACGCGGATGCCTTCGGCCGCCACTTCCTTCGCCAGCCCCAGGGTCAGGGTATCGACGGCGCCTTTCGAGGCCGCGTAATCGATGTATTCGCCCGGGGAGCCGATGCGCGCGGCCACCGACGAGACATTCACGATGCGTCCGCCCTGCCCGCCATTCGCCGTCGACATGCGCCGCACGGCCTGCTGGCAGCACAGGAAGTAACTGATCACGTTGGTGCGCAGCACGCGTTCGAGGCGCTGCACGGACATGTCGGCCAGCCGGCATTTCTGCTCCAGCACGCCCACGTTGTTGACCAGCGCCGTGAGCGTGCCCAGGCGCGCATCGACTTCATCGAACAGGCGCGCCACGTCCGCCTCGTCGCTGACGTCGGCCTGCACGGCGATGGCCTCGCCGCCCTCGGCCGCGATTCGCGCGCACAGTTCCCCGGCCGCCTGCGCATCGCGCACATAGTTGATGCAGACGGCATAGCCCTGGCGCGCCGCCAGCAGCGCCGTCGCCGCGCCGATGCCGCGGCTGCTGCCCGTAATCAGGATCACTTCCTTCATTGTCCCTCCTTGGTGGTTGTCACATCATCATACGCGGACGAAAAAAAACCCGCGCAAGGCGGGTTTTTCTGGCAGGCGCATTCAATTTCGGAAGTGCGTCATGGCGTAAGTCAGGTGCTGCCACCAGTGTTCGCGCGTCTGCACGCTGGACAGGCATTTCGCATCGACCTCGTTCTTGAAAGCGGGGTCCACGCAAGCCTTGCTGGCCAGCGCATTGCGCTGGTTTTCCACGTTGACGATGGCAATCGACAACCACGCCACGAGGGCGAGGGCCAGCACGCACAAGGTCCAGGGCAGCTGTTTCATGGTTTTCTCCAGTGTTACTTCTTCGCTGGCGCGGGAGCGCGCTCTTTCAGGACGCGCGCCACCAGTTCATCCATCACGCGCAGGGTCGCCGCCTGGGTTTGCGGCTCGGACTGGCCAGGACGCGACAACTGCGCCGGCGACGTCACGAAGCGGCCATCGATGACGATGGTCGGCGCGCTGTCGATCTTGCTGGCGGCGATCAATTGTTCATTGCGTTTCAGCTTGGTCTGCACGCCGAACGAGTTGAACATCTCCAGGTATTTCGCCTTGTCGATGCCGTTCTTGACCAGCAGGTCGAGGATGGCGTCATCGCGGTTCAGACGATTGCGCTCGACGTGGATGGCGCGGAAGATCTTGTCGTGGAACTGGTCCAGCTGGCCCATCGCTTCCAGGGTGGCGTAGGCGTGCGCCTGCGGATCCTTCGGACCCGAGAAGGCCAGGTGGATGCGGCGGAAGGCGATCTTGTCGCCCTGCTTCTTGACCCAGTCGTGCATCAGCGGATCGAGCGCGTAACAATGCGGGCACGAGTACATGAAGTACTCGACCACTTCCACCTTCTTGCCCGTGTCCGTGCGCACTGGCGTCGGGAGCGTGGTAAAGCCGGTATCGGCCGCCATGGCGCCGCCGGTGGCCGCCACCAGGGTGACGGCGGCAAGCAGGGGACGCAAGAAACGCAGAAAACGCATAATAATCCTTCATCATAAGTGGTCGTGAACGGGGCGAGATTACCACTTTTTGCGCCGGGCGATGAACCCCGGGCGGAAAAAAGGCGCTTTTGCGCGCTCCGTTTGCGCCCGATTAAGCCGCTCTTAAGCGCCGCCGTGCCGCTGCCTCAGAAATGGTAGCGCGCGGCCACGCGCAACTGGCGCGCATCATTGAGGTAAATGCTGGAGCGGCAGCCCGGCGCATCGCCGTAATGGCGGCGGTTGGCCAGGTTGCTGCCGGCCAGCTCCAGCTCCCACGCGCCCAGCTTGCGCACGTAACGCCCGTCCACGGTGGCAAACGCAGGCACTTGCGCCAGGCAGCTGCCGGCGAAATCGGGGCCGTAGCGCAGGGCGCGCAGCCATTGCACGCCTACGTCGGCACTGGCGCCGCCCTGCCCCGTCCAGTACAGGCGCAGGCTCGCCAGGGTTTTCGGCACGAGCGCGATGTCCGGGCCGTCATAGGCGTAATCGTCATAGCGCGCATGCACTTGGCGCAGCTGAGCGTCGAGGCGCCAGTCGCGCGCCAGCGCCATGCCGGCCTCGATGGCGATGCCTGCGCGGCGCGAGGGGTCGAGGTTGCCCGCAAAGCCCAGCTGGCCCAGGTTCTGGTCGAAGACGATCTGGTTGCTCAGGCGCTCGCTGAACACGCGCACGGAAGCGCTGCGCGCCGCGTCGCCGTAGGTGGCGCCCACTTCCATTTCGCGCCGCAGCTGCCCCGCCAGGGGACGGTAGCCGGCGCGGGTATAGCCATCGTCATCGATGCGGTAGCTGCGCGCGGCCCTGGCGTACACGCTCAGCTGCGGGCGCAGCTGCAGGCTGCCCTGCAAGTCCCACGCATTCTGGTTTTCCCAGTCGCTGCCGCCGGCGGGCATGTCGGCCGGGTCGAGCTGGAACTGTTCATGCCGCAGTCCCAGCAGCAGTCGCGGCGCATATGCGCCGCCGAAGGCCAGCTCTTCGCGCAGCAGCAGCGCGCGCGAATACTGGCGGCGCTGCGCATCGCCCGCGCGGCCCGAGCGCCGCTGCCACTGCATCAGGTCCAGGCCCACTTCCGTGTCCGTGCCCACGCCAGCCACCTTGCCGTAATGGCGCAGGCGCGGCGCCAGCTGACGGCGGCGGCTGCTGTACGTCGATTCGGTGCTACCGTCCTCGCCCGCATAGTGGGCCGTGGCGCGCTTTTCCCGCTGCGACATTTCCACGCCCAGCTCGAAACTGCCCACATAGCGCTGCACGAAGGCGCTGGCGCGCCGCACCTCATAGCGGTACAGGTCTTCCGGGCGGGCCGCCAGCAAGGACAGGAACGGTGCTTCGGGCGCGGGATAGCGGGTGTCCTGCTTCAGCTGGTCGGCGCTGAAGCCGAAGCGGCCCTGGCGCAGCTTCCATTCCGCGCCGCCGTTGAAGCCGCGCTGGTGAAACACGCTGCCATCGCGGTAATTGCCGTTACGCAGCCCGTCGATGGCCACGTCGAGCGACATGCCGCCCTGGTCGCGCGACAGGGCGCCGCGCATGCTGTGCTGGCCGCCCTGCGCCAGTTCGGCGGACAAGTCGCCGTGCGTGACGCCGTCCGCGCCACCATCCGCGCCGTCCTGTGCGCGCGCCGGCATGGCCAGGGTGCACAACAGCAAGATGCGCGCGGCGATGGTCAGGGCGGAAGGGGCAGGCATCATGGCGGAAAGCTGGGTGCGCTACCTGGGCGCGAACGCACGGTAGTAGGAGGATGGCAAAAGCGAATCATTATACGCACGGCGCGCGGCGCCGCAACAGCGAGCTGGGCTCGCCAGCATAATCCATTGCTTATTTGTAATTTTTATAGGTATATTAACGAGCGCCCGGCGATCCTGGGCGCAGCCGACTGCATTTGAAAATCAACAAGTCACTGTGGGAGTCACGCATGGAAAGTCGTAGCACGCCGCGCCGCCGCATTGTCCCCCTCGCAGGCAAGCTCAAAGCCCTTGCCATCGCCGCCCTGCTGCTGGCCGGCCTGGCCCTGCAGGCCGAGCTGTTCGCCCAGCCGGACCAGGGCAAGCCGGCCAGCGCACCCATGCCGCCGGCGCCGTCGGCCGACGGCATCGCCCTCGCCTCGCCGCATGCGGCCGCCGTCACCACGCCCAGCGCCAGCAACGCCTGGGGCGGCGCGCACACGGGCGCGCAAGCGACCCTGTCGGACCGCGTGGTCGACTACCAGATCGAAGCGACGCTCGATCCCGTCAAGCACACGATAGACGGCCGGCAGAAACTGCGCTGGCGCAACCGCAGCGCGCAAGCCGTCAGCAGCGTGTACCTGCACCTGTACCTGAACGCCTTCGAGGGCGAGCATTCGACCTTCTTTACCGAGAAGCGCAAGTTCGATACGGGCTTTCGCTCGGGCGTCGGCACGCGCGACGGCGAGTGGGGCTACATGGAACTGCGCAGCATGACGCAGAACGGCGCCACGGCGCCCTGGCATTTCGTCCAGCCCGACAACGGCCCGGCCACCGACCGCACCGTGGTGCGCGTCGACTTGCCGCAGGCCGTCGCGCCGGGCGCCGAGACGACGCTCGACATGCGCTTCTTCGACCAGCTGCCGCGCGTCATCGCGCGCACCGGCTATTTCGGCAGCTTCCACCTGGTGGGCCAGTGGTTCCCGAAGATCGCCGTGCTGGAACTGCCCGGCGAACGGGGCGCCACCGCGCCGCGCTGGAACGCGCATGAATTTCACCTCAATTCGGAGTTCTACGCCGACTTCGGCCGCTACGACGTGAAGCTGACCGTGCCCAGGGAGTACACGGTGGGCGCCACCGGTGAATTGCAGGGCGCGCCGCAGGAGAAAAACGGCATGCTCACGCACCACTATGTGCAGGGCGACGTGCACGATTTCGCCTGGACGGCCGACAAGCGCAGCGCAGCGCCATTGACGGGCAGCTGGAGCGCCCCTGGCAGCCCGCCCGTGGCCATCAAGGTGCTGTACCCGCCCGAGTATGCGTCGAACGCGGCCCCCGCGCTGCAGGCGGCGAAAGACTCGCTGACATATTTCTCGCGTACCCTGGGCACGTATCCGTACAAGACCCTGACGGTGGTGATCCCGCCGTTCAATGCGGCCGAAGCGGGCGGCATGGAATACCCGACCTTCATCACGGCCTCGAGCTTCGCCAGCCTGCAGCCGAAGACCCTCGCCGGATTCGGCCTCGACTTCGTCACCATCCACGAATTCGGCCATGGATATTTTTACGGCATCCTGGCCTCGAACGAATTCGAGGAACCGATCCTCGACGAAGGCTTGAACGAGTACTGGGACCAGCGCATGCTGCGCGCGCGCGGCCAGGACATCCACGCCACCACGCCCCTGCTCAAGCGCCTGGGCTTCGCTCCCGCCTTCAAGGTCTTCGAGGCCGAACGCATGGCCGCGCCGCGCCAGGATGCGGCCGACCCGCTGGGCCAGAATGCGTGGGACCGCCTGCAGGGCGTAGGGCCCGTCTACAGCCGCACGGCCGTCACCCTGCGCGACCTGGAAGCGCGCATCGGCAGCGAGGCCATGGAGCGGGGCTTCAAGGCCTATTACGAACAATGGAAATTCCGCCACCCCAGCGTGGCCGACCTGCGCGAAGCGCTGGCCGAAGCGACGGGCCAGCGGCGCATCGTGGAACAGGTCTTCGCGCAGCAAGTCCATGCCAGCGCGAATATCGACGACCGCATCGGCAGCTTCACCAGCGAAGAGCAGACGCCGCTGGCCGGCCTGGCGCTGGTGAACGGCAAGCGCGTGGAACGCACGCCCGAGGCGCTGGAAAAAGAAGAGGACAAGGTGCGCGCAGCATGGGACAAGGCGCACCCGGACGCCAAGCCCGGCACCGGGCCCTATCCCTATCTGACCAGCGTGGTGCTGCGCCGCCGCGGCGCGCCCGTGCCGCAGGTGCTGCTGGTGAAATTCGCCGACGGCAGTTCCGAACGCATGGTGTGGGACAACGGGCAGCTGTGGCAGCGCTACACCTGGAGCAAGCCCGTGAAGGCCGTCTCTGCCGAACTCGATCCCGACCGCGTGCACTACCTCGACGTCAACAAGCTCGATGACAGCCGCACCCTGAAAGCCGACACGTCCGCCGCGCGGCGCTGGAGCCTCGACATCGCCGCCGCCTTCCAATACCTCCTTTGCCTGATCGCCATCGTATGAGCGCCACTTCCACCACACGGGCCAGCGGCCTGACCCTGACCACGCGCGCCAGCCGCGCCGCCCTGCAATGGCGCTTGCTGCTGCTGTGGGCCGGCCTGCTGCTGATCCCGACCATCGTTGCCGTCATTCCCGTCTGGCGCACCTTGAGCGCCAGCCTCGATCAGGCCGTGCATGCGGCAGCGCTGGCACAGCGGCTCGACCTGATGACGGTGGCCGACCTGGCCGCCAATGCCAGCCGCAACGGGGCCGCCATCAGCCAGGCCGTCATCGCCGCCATCGCCCTGACCCTGCTGCTGTCGCCGCTGCTGAGCGGCCTGGTGGTGACGGCCGCGCGCGCCCTCGCGCCGCCCGGCTTCGGTGCCCTGCTGACGGGCGCCTTCAGCGAATACGGCCGCATGCTGCGCATGCTGTTGTGGAGCATCGTGCCGCTGGGCGTGGCACTGGCGATCGGCGCCGCCGCACTGAAACTGGCCAACAAGCATGCGGCGACAGCCATCCTGGAAGCCGACGCCGACCTGGCCCGTCACCTGGCCTTGCTGCTCGCGGGCGTGCTGTTCCTGCTGGCCTGCGCCACGCTCGACGCGGGCCGCGCGGCGCTGGCCGTCGACCGGCGCCGCACGTCGGCCGTCAAGGCCTGGTGGCGGGGTCTGGGCATGCTGCGCCAGCGTCCGCTGGCCTGCCTGGCCATCTACCTCGTCATCACCGTGCTGGGACTGGCCCTGTATGCGCTGCTGGGCGTGGCCCGGCTGAACCTGGCCGGCCCCGGTCCGCTGGCCATCGCGGCCGGCTTGCTGGCGACGCAGCTGGCGGCGCTGACGCTGGCGTGGATGCGCAGCGCGCGCCTGTTCGCGCTGATCGACGTCAGGCGTTCAATCGCCTAGTCAGGCCCCCAGGCGCCCTTCATCGGCGAGGAAGTCGATGAAGGTGCGCACCTTCGAGGATAGGTAGCGGCGGCTCGTATAGACGGCGTACACCTTGCCGCCCGCCAGCTTGAAATCGTCGAAGAGGCGCACCAGCCGCCCCGCCGCCAGGTCGTCATCCGTTTGCCACGACGGCAGCAGGGCGATGCCCATGCCGTCGAGCGCGGCCGCGTGCAGCAGGCTTTCGTTATTGCATTGCAGCACGGGCGTAAACTTCACCGTCTCGCGTCCCTGCGGCCCGTCGAAGGCCAGCTCATTGCCGTTCGCCAACAAGGAATAGCTGATCATGGCGTGCTGCGTGAGGTCTTGCGGCAGCTGCGGCCGGCCCGCGCGCGCCAGGTAGGCGGGCGCGGCCACCAGGTGAAAGGCAATGCTGCCGATGGGCCGCGCGATCAGGGCCGGCGACGGCGCCTGGCTCACGCGCAGGGCCAGGTCGAAACCTTCTTCCACCAGGTTGACCACTCTCCCGCTCAAATCGATGTCGAACGTGACTTCCGGGAAGCGCTCGCGGTAAGCCACCAGGGTGCGCGTAAAGATGGCGTTGGCGAACCAGACAGGGGCACTCAGGCGCAGCATGCCGCGCGGCACCACCGTCGTGCGGCCTACCGTCGCTTCCACTTCGTCGAGGTTGTCGAGCATGTCGCGGCACTGTTCAAAATACACCTTGCCGATTTCCGTCAGGCTCAGGTGGCGGCTGCTGCGGTTCAGCAGGCGCGCGCCCAGGTGGCGTTCCAGGTGCATCACGTGCTTGCTGACCATGGCCGGCGACAGATCGAGGCGCTCGCTGGCCCGCACGAAACTGTCCAGTTCCACCACGGCGCGAAACACGCGCATGCTGCGCAAGGTATCCATGACTGCCCAATCATCAACAAAATGGAAATGATATATCAATAATAGCGATCTTGATCAACTGACCGCGCATGACTATCATCGATAGCATCAGTCATTCCACTCCGGAGCCGCCATGCAAGAGCACACCTTCCCCACCTACTTCCTGTCGCACGGCGGTGGCCCGTGGCCCTTCATGAAGGAGCAGTTCGGCGGCCGCTACGACGTGCTGGAAGCATCGTTACAGGATATCCCGCGCCAGATCGGCGCGCGTCCGAAAGCCGTGCTGGTGGTCACGGCGCACTGGGAAGGGCCGCAATTTCTCGTCTCGGCCAGCCCCAAGCCGGGCATGATCTACGATTATTCGGGCTTTCCGCCGCACACCTATCAAATCCAGTACCCGGCGCCTGGCGCGCCGGAGCTGGCGGCGCAGGTAAAACAGTTGCTCGATGCGGCTGGCCACCCGGCGCGCCTGGACCACGAGCGCGGCTTCGACCACGGCACCTTCAGCGCCCTGTTCCCCATCTACCCGCAGGCGGACGTGCCGCTGGTGCAACTGTCGCTCAAGCACGGCTACGACCCGCTCACGCACGTCGAAGTGGGCCGCGCGCTGGCCGGCCTGCGCCGGCAGGGCGTACTGATACTGGGCAGTGGCCTCAGTTATCACAACCTGCGCCAGTTCGGCCAGGCGGGCGCCGTCGCCTCGCACCAGTTCGACGCCTGGCTGCGACAGACGATGGCCTTGCCGCCGGCACAACGGCTGCAACAGTTGCTGGCCTGGGACCGGGCCCCGGGCGCGCGCCAGGCCCACCCGCAAGAAGACCATCTGCTGCCACTGATGGTGGCGCTCGGCGCGGCCGAGCAGGAAGCGGCGCACGTCGTCTACCACGAAGAGGATTTCTTTGGGGCGCTGGCCGTGACCAGTTTCAGGTTCGGATAATCCGCCAGCACAGAAAAAAAGCGCCGCGACAGCAATGTCGCGGCGCTTTTTGTAAGAGCTGGGTTCAGACGGAGACACCGGAAGCCGGGGTCAGACGGGGACGCCGAGTCCCGCAACACCGCCAACGGCAGGTTCGACGCCTACGTCACCGGGGGTCTGACCCCAGAATTTGCTTTGGGGTGAATTGGCGGCCGTGAATTACGTGCCGCGCTTGCCCCGCGCCGCATTTTTCGCCTTTTCAGCGGCAATTTCCGCCGCCTTCGCCGCTTTTTCCGCCATCTCGGCCGCATGCTGGGCCATCAGGGCCGCGCGCGTGTCCGGCGTTTCCAGCGAGATGCGGCCCAGGATGCCGCTGCGGTAGTCGAGCAGCAGGGTATGCGACGCTTTCTCGAAATCGTAGTCGCCGCCCTTGATGCGGAAGCCGCGCTTGGCGGCGATGCCTTCGACCACGCCGATGGCGTCGACTTCGCCGATCTTGGTGCCGTAGCGGGTTGCCAGCAAGTCCGGGTAGCGCTTGAGCAATTCCTCGGCCAGGAACACGGCCACTTCCTCTTCGATCAGCGCGTTCGAGCCGATGGCGTGGCTGGCCGCCAGCATCAGGCCGTCGCTGGGGATGGCGATCTTCGGCCACAGCATGCCTGGCGTGTCGACGAGAATGGTGTTCTTGTCCAGGTACAGCTTTTGCTGCATTTTCGTCACGGCCGGCTCGTCGCCCACCTTGGCCACGCGCTTTTTCAGCAGCGCGTTCATCAGCGTCGACTTGCCCACGTTGGGAATACCCATGATCATGATGCGCAGCGGCTTGGTCGGCACGCCGCGGTGCGGCGCCAGCGACTTGGCCAGGTCAGGAATGCGCGCCACATCGCCCGGCTTCTTGGTCGTCATCGCATACGCGGTCACGCCTTCCTGGGCATTGAAATAGGCCACCCAGGCGGCGGTGGCGGCAGGGTCGGCCAGGTCTGTCTTGTTGAGGATTTTCAGGCAAGGGCGCTGGCGGAACAGGCGCAGCTCGTCCACCATGGGATTGCAGCTGGCTGCCGGCAGGCGCGCGTCCACCACTTCAATCACCAGATCGGTGTTTTCCATGGTTTCGGCCGCTTTCTTGCGGGCCGCGTTCATGTGTCCTGGGTACCATTGTATCGCCATGCTCTTGCTTTCAAAATCGTTCGGTCAATCCGCTATTTTACGTGGTTGCCGCCGCGACGTCCCATTTTCCGCCGCCAGCGCCAGCCGTGCGACGCGAACGAGACAATTGGTGATAATTTGGCAGTTACACGAATGATAAGATCCGCAGTCCGTCCAGCCTGGCCGGTTTCCACATTGCAAGTACAACCTGGCACGCATTCCATGCATCTTCCCCGTTTTTTCCTCCTCGTCCCCCTTTGCGCCTGTCTGCTGCCCGCCATGGCCCAGGAACAAGCGGCGGCGCCAGGCGACGCAGCGAACCAGGAAATACAACAGATTGTCGACGTGCAAGGCACGCGCGATCCCGACCTGCGCCCCTACCGCACCATGCTCAAGGGACTCGATGCGTACGCCGACTACCAGCGCCTGGCGCCAGGCGCGCCGCTGCGCTTCATGCTGATCCCCGCCACGCCGAAGGCCAGGCTCGAAGGCGTGACCCTGCACCTGTCGGCCGACAATCTGTCCATCCCCGTGCCGCTGGCAGCGGACGGCGGTTTCACCTTGACGCGCGACAAGACCGCCTACGATGCAAATGCCGACCTGGTCAGCAACAAGAAGCGCGACACCGTGCGCTGGCGCGCCGACATTCACACGCCCGGCCTGCCCCAGAACGTGCGCCGCCTGGGCGACTTGCGCCTGGAATGCGAAATCCGCTGGGCCGTCGAGCAGGATGACCTGCCGTTTGTGCGGCGCAACCTGTTCCGTCTGGCGGGCGGACCTTGCCACTCGTCGCTGATCCACGTGCCCTTTCCCGTATTCCGCAAGCTGCTTGCCGTGCAGGCGCGCTCGGGCGAGCGCACGCTGGACATCCGCATCACGGAAGACCGCCAGCGCTACGTGCCGCCGCTGCATGACGTGAGCTGGGACGACAATACCCTGCTGACCCTCACGTATGCCGATGACGGCAACATGGCGGAAGCCGCCCCGGCACCACCCAAGAAGGCGGCGCTGCGCCAGTGATACGCGCGCGGGAACCGGGTCAAATATTTCTACAAGGACTTTTATATTTACTGAAAGAAACAAAAAAGTATGCTCTAATATCGCCTCTTAAATGAAAAGCAATGTTTTCCGGACTGGCTGGCACAGGCGCACGGAGACAGGCGATGGGATAGCTCGATATGATGATGGAACACACTGGCATGGCGCTCAAGCGCGTGCCGCGCAATGACTGGAAGAAGGAATGCCGGCAGCTGCAGGGGCAGGTGGCGCAGCTCGAGGAGCGCTTGAAACGTCAGAGCGCCGACAGTTATGGCTTGCAAATGCTGTATGACCAACTGGTCAATGAAATCAAGCACCACCGCGACATGTTGCAGCTTGACAGCTTCGATGCGGATAAATCATCGCTCGTCTACACGCAAGCATGGCGCCGCTTCATGGCCGGCGACGCGCTCGACTATCAGACCCACCGCCACACGCATTCCAGCCGCCGTCCCACCTTGCTGTAGTGCGCTGCGCCGTTACAGTTCCGCCAGCGCCTTCACGTGCGCCGCCACGCTGCGGCCCAGGGACGACAGGTTGTAGCCCCCTTCGAGACAGCTGACGATGCGGCCCTTGCCATACTGATGGGCCACGGCCATCATCTGCTGCGTCATCCATGTGTAGTCGGCCTCCACCAGGCCCATGCCGCCCACGTCGTCTTCGCGGTGGGCATCGAAACCGGCGGAAATGAAAATCATCTGAGGCTGTTGCCGGTGCAGCGCCGGCAGCCAGTGGTCGAGCACCAGCTGGCGCACGGCGTCGCCCTTCGAGCGGGCCGGCACGGGCACGTTGACGCGCGTGTCGGTGTAGGATTCCACATCGCTGTACGGATAGAACGGGTGCTGGAAAAAACTCACCATCAGGATGCGCGGGTCGTGCGCCACGGACTCGGCCGTGCCATTGCCATGGTGCACGTCGAAGTCGACGATGGCAACGCGCTCGAGGCCACGCACGTCGAGCGCATGCTTGGCGGCGATGGCGACATTATTGAACAGGCAGAAACCCATCGGTTCGCTGGGCCGCGCATGGTGGCCGGGCGGGCGGATCGCGCAGAAGGCGTTGCTGATCTCGCCATCGATGACGGCATCCGTGGCTGCCACGGCCGAGCCGGCCGCAGCCAGTGCCGCCTCATAGCTGTGCGCATTGAGCAGGGTGTCGCCGTCGAGCGGATAGTAGTCGCCCTCCTGCGGCACATTGTCGCGCACCAGGCCGATGGCCGTGGCACTGTGGTTGCGCTCGATATCGGACAATTGCGCGCGCACGCCGTCACGATGCTCGACCAGGTCGCTGATGTGCGCAAGGATCAATTGATCGTTGATGGCCTGCAAGCGGGCCGGTGATTCTGGGTGCCAGTCGCCCATTTCATGGCGCTGGCAATCGGGATGGGTATAAATGGCTGTGCTCATGCGCTGTACTGGTTACCTCTGTCTCTGTCCATTCTCCGGGAACACTGCATGGCATTCCTGTTCGCCCTGCGCGTTCTCGCATAAAATCACTGGCTGGTCTGTGCCGCCGTCGCTGCCTCTCTAATCTACCACGTGCGCGCAACGGGCGGGCGGCACGACTTGACCTGGCCAAAGCGATTGTAAATTAAATAATCCGACTTACTGTGATAGAAATAGCATGTTTTCGAAAATACACCAGGCCGCACAGCAGATCGGCGAAGTTCTCGTCGGCAAACACTTGCAGATCCGCCAGGCCCTCGCCTGCGTGCTGGCCGGCGGCCACCTGCTGATCGAAGACGTGCCCGGCGTGGGCAAGACAACCCTGGCCCACGCGCTGGCCATCTCGCTGGGCCTGCAATGGAAGCGCCAGCAATTCACCAGCGACCTGCTGCCCGCCGATGTGGCCGGCATGAGCGTGTATGACCGGGGCAGCGGCAGCTTCCTCTTTCATCCCGGCCCCCTGTTCACACAAGTGCTGCTGGCCGACGAGATCAACCGCGCCACGCCGAAGACGCAATCGGGCCTGCTCGAAGCGATGGAAGAGCGGCAAGTGACGCTCGACGGCGTCACGCATGCGCTGCCGCAGCCGTTTTTCGTCATTGCCACGCAGAACTGCGCGCACCAGCTGGGCACCTTCCCCCTGCCCGAATCGCAGCTCGACCGTTTTCTCATGTGCGTCACCCTGGGCTACCCCGATGCGGCCGCCGAACGGGCGCTGCTGCTGGGCGCCGACCGCCGCGCCATGCTGCACACCTTGCCTGCCGTCATGAACGCGGAAGAATTGCTGCAGGCGCAAGCGGGCCTGCGCGCCATCCACGCCTCGGCCGCCGTCGTCGACTACGTGCTGGCCCTCGTGCATGCCACGCGCGCGCCGGGCGTGTTTGCCGATGGCCTGAGCCCACGCGCCGCATTGGCGCTGCTGCAGGCGGCGCGCGCCTGGGCCGCGCTGGCCGGACGCGACCACGTCACGCCCGACGATGTGCAAGCCGTGCTGCTGCCCGTCTGCGCCCACCGCCTGCATGCGGCGCAAGGCTCGCTGGATAGCCGCGCGCTGCTGCAGCACATGCTGTTGAGCATTCCCGTCTGAGCGGCATGCGCTGGCGCAATATCTCTTGGCTGCCGGCGCGTCCCTGGCTGGGCGCGCAGCGCGTGCACATCCGCCCTTCGCGCGCGGGCCTGGCGTTTGCCGCGCTGCTGCTGGCGCTGTGGATCGCCGCCGTCAATTACCGCCTGGGCCTCGGTTATGCGCTCACGTATTTCGCCGCCGCCTGCGCCATCGCCGACATGCTGTTTGCCAGCCGCAACCTGGCGGGCCTGGCGCTGGCCGCCACGCCGGGCAGCCCCGTGTTCGCGGGCAGCCACGCCTTGTGCACCTTGCGCCTGATCAACCGCAGCGCGCGCCCGCGCCATGCGATCCACCTTGCCATCAGCGGTGTAGAGGCAGCGCCCAGCCTGGCCGATATCGCCGCCCACGGGGAAACGGCCGTCAGCATCGTCGTAACGGCGCGGCAACGCGGCTGGCTCGATGCGCCCTCCGTGCGCCTGTCCGGCAGTTTTCCGCTGGGCCTGTTTGTGGCATGGTGCCACTGGCAGCCCGACGCGCGCGTGCTCGTGTATCCGCAGCCAGAACAGGGCGCGCCGCCGCTGCCCTTGCCTGCCTTCACGGTGCGGCCGGCAAAGCAGGCATGGCAGCCAGACTCGCCCGATGGCACCCTGGAACTGGCCGGCGTGCGCGCCTACCGGCCCGGCGACCCTTTGCACCGCCTGGCCTGGCGCCAGATCGCCCGCCACGACGGCGAGCACGTATTCAGCAAGCAATTCCAGCCTGCCGCCGGCGCTCCCGCAGGCGCAGCCCATGGCAGCATCGTGTTCGAGCACGCCTCGCTGCACGCGCTGGCGCCGGAAGCGCGCCTGTCGCGCCTGGCCGCCTGGGTGCTGCAGGCGGAACGCAAGGGCCTGCCATATGGCTTGCGCCTGGGCGCGCTGACCTTGGCGCCGGCCCTGGGCGCCAGCCACCGCGACGCCTGTTTGCGCGCACTGGCCCTGCACGACTTACCTCCCAGCAAGGAGTCACCATGATCCGCTGGTTCAACAGCTTGCCGCGCGAGAAAGCCGACATTGTGCTGCTGTTGCTGGCGGCCGCCATGGTGCTGGCTCCGCACGCGCTGCACCTGCCCCCATGGCTGTCGATGGCAAGCGCCGCCCTGCTGCTGTGGCGCGCCGTCATTACCGTGCGGGGCAGGCGCCAGCCGCAGCTAACCCTGCTTGCGCCGCTGGCCCTGCTCGGCATTGCCGGCGTCTACGCCAGCTATGGCACCGTGCTGGGACGCGATCCCGGCGTGACCATGCTGGCCCTGCTGCTGGCCTTGAAATCGCTGGAAATGCATGGCCGGCGCGACATCTTCGTCTTCGTCTTCCTCAGTTTTTTCCTTCTGCTGGCGAACTTTTTCCATACGCAAGGCATCCTCAGCGCTGCCTGGATGCTGGCCACCGTCATCGTCCTGCTGGCCGCCCTGCTGTCGGCACAGTACGGCGCCGTGCAGCCCCGCCTGGCGCAACGGTTAAATTTGCTGGGACGCATGCTGGCACTGGCCGTCCCCCTGTCGGCCGTCATGTTTCTTGCCGTGCCACGCGTCGACGGCCCCCTGTGGGGCGCCGCACCAGAAGACGCGCAGGCACGCACGGGCTTGTCCGACAGCATGCAGCCGGGCGCCATCGCCTCGCTGGCCCTGTCAAGCGACCCTGTCTTCACGGCCCGTTTCAGCACGCCGATCCCGCCGCAAGACCAGCTGTATTGGCGCGGCGTGGTGCTGGGCGACTTCGACGGCGCCACCTGGACGCGCAGGGGGGCGAAGGGGCGCGCGCCTGCCAGCGACAGCCGCATCGACATCGCGCTGGAAGGCCAGCCCAGCCAATACGAAGTGACCTTGCAGGCGAGCGGCCAGCGGCGCATCTTCGCGCTTGACGTGCCGCGCAGCATCGAACGCTTGCCCGGCAACCCGTATGTCGTGTCTTCGGCGCTGGAAGTGCTGACCATACAGCCCATTACTTCGACCGTGCGTTACCGCGCCAGTTCCCAAGCGCGCTACCGGCTGCAGGCCGGCTTGTCGGCCGCGCAGCAACAGCCATGGCTGGCCTTGCCCGCTGGCAGCAATCCGCGCAGCGTGGCCTGGGCCCGTGCCCTGCGCGGCCATGGCGCGCACGCGCTGGCGCCCGCCGACGCCGTCGCCGCCGTGCTCGAGCACTTTCGCCGCGCGCCCTTCCGCTACACCCTGCAGCCGCCGCTGCTGGGCAAGCATGGCGTCGACGACTTCCTGTTTCGCACGCAGGCGGGTTTTTGCGAACATTACGCGGGCAGCTTTGTCGTGCTGATGCGCGCCATGGGCATCCCCGCGCGCGTCGTCACCGGTTACCAGGGCGGCTCACGCAACAGTGACGGCGCCAGCCTGACGGTGCGCCAGTCCGACGCCCATGCGTGGAGCGAAGTGTGGCTGGCGGGCCGGGGCTGGGTGCGCATCGATCCCACCGGCGCCGTCGCGCCCCTGCGCACGGAGCGCAACCTCGACGCCGCCCTGCCGCCGGCCCCGTCGCCGCTGACGGCGTGGCGCGCTCTGGCCGGCCTCGACGGCGGCGCGCACGGGGCGCTTGCCGCCTGGCGCCAGCAATGGCAGCAGGCCGAGCACGCCTGGAGCAGCTGGGTACTCGACACCACGCCGCAACGCCAGCGCGCCATGCTCGATCACTTGAAAAACTTGCCAGCGAAGCAGCTGGCATGCGCTTGCGCCGTGCTGGCCGTGCTGTCCGCCGTGGCCGGTGGACTGGTCTGGTGGCGGCAGGCGCGGCAAGGCGATCCGCTCGACGCCCTGTATGCACAATTTTGCCGCCAGCAGGCGCGGCGCGGCTACAGCCGTGCGCCGCATGAAGGTCCGCACGGTTATGCTGCACGGTTGGCCGCAGGCAAGGCCACACAAGAGGCGCATGCCGCCATCGCACAGTTTCTGGCAATCTATGCCGCGATGAAGTATGGTAATGCCCACCCAGACGAACAACTCCGCGCGCGGCGCAGCTTGCGCCGCCTGTTAACCCAATGCCGATGAGACGCTCCTTGTTACCGATCAAAACCTCCGCCCTGTCCCTGCTCCTCTCCCTTCCCCTGTGCCTGACGACCGCGCACGCTGGCGAAAACAGCCATATTTCCGCTGCCGACCGCGCCCGCGCCGTGCGCGCGGCCAAGGCCCCGCCCGCCAAGGCGACAGCCAAGAAAGCACCGGCAAAATTCGACTTCGAAGGCGAGTTTGTCGACTATGCCAACTGGAAAGAAGTACGCGCCTTCCTCGACGACATGTCCGCCAAGCATGGCTTTGACCGCGCCGGGCTCGATACCCTGATCGGCAAGGTGCGCTATGTCGAGTCGACCGTGCAGCTGATGAAGCCGGCGCCGCCCGGCAAGCCGAAGAACTGGCAAGCGTACAGCGCCCGCTTCATCGAGCCGGTGCGCATCAATGCGGGCGTGAAATTCTGGGAAGAGAATGCGGAAGCGCTGGGGCGCGCCGAGCGCGAATATGGCGTGCCGGCCGAGATCATCGTCGGCATCATCGGCGTGGAAACCGTGTACGGACGCAATACGGGCCGTTTCCGCGTGCTCGACGCGCTGACGACCCTGGCATTTTCCTATCCGGACAGCCCGACCCGCGCCGCGCGCATGGAATTTTTCAAGGGAGAACTGGAAAGCGCGCTGCTGTACGCGCGCAAGGATGGCATCGATCCCTTGACCCTGCTCGGCTCGTATGCGGGCGCCATCGGCCTGCCTCAATTCATGCCCAGCAGCATCATGAAATATGCGGTGGACTTCGATGGCGATGGCCATATCGACCTGCGTAATTCCACGGCCGACGCCATCGGCAGCGTCGCGCATTTCCTCGTCGAACATGGCTGGCGGCGCGACGACCCGGCCATCAGCACGTATCCCGTCACCGTGTCGGCCAGCCGCACGTGGGAAAAGTTCGTCGGCCAGGGCTTGCAAGCCAAATACCGGCTGGGGGAATTGCAGGAAGCCGGCGTGAGCGCCGCCCCGTCCACGCCCCAGAACATGTTGTTTGGCTTGATCGATTTACAAAATGGTTCAGAAGCAACTGAGTATCACTTGGCAACCAATAACTTCTTTGCTATAACTCAGTACAACAGAAGTTATTTTTATGCCATGTCAGTGATTGACCTGGGCAAGGCCATCACTCAAGTGCGCGCACACTAACCGAAAGTCAGTGTAAAGTTATAATATTACTTGTAAGAAAGCGTAAGCGATGTTGAAGCGACCGGCAAACAGGTCTATGGTGGGGCCGATAACATGTGCCAGCCTTGCTCGCCAGCCTTTGTGCGGCACGGGATGCAGTAGTGGTTTTATACTTAACTTTTGTCAAAGTACAATTTTTGTTCTATCATAGAGCATAATAAAGAATAAATAGGTGTTGCAGCTAGACAACACCGGTTCTGTACAAAGCAAGATTAGCGGGCTTTCCCGCCTGAAATTGAATCCTGTTGTACAATTGTGTATATATCATGAAAAACTGTATCCCGGATCGTACCGTGTGTGAATTCGTTCCTTTTAGTAAAGAATGAACATGAACGCAGCAAGAGCGAGCTCCGAGTGTTTTTTACTTTGCAGTGCAACTACAGAAGGAACAATAACATCATGACAAACCAAGTCGGCATTGATATGAACAGCGATTCGGACTCCGACGATCTGCTTCAGTACAACCCAAACAGACTGCTCGATACCCTGATCGAAAACCTGCGCCTGAAAAACGACGCAGCCTTGTCCCGCGCGCTGGAAGTGGCGCCACCGGTCATCAGTAAAATTCGCCACCACCGCCTGCCGGTCGGCGCATCGCTGCTGATCCGCATGCACGAAGTCAGCGACCTGAGCATCCGCGACCTGCGTTACCTGATGGGTGACCGTCGTAACAAATTCCGCATCAGCGACAAACAATTCAAGCCAAAAGAAGGCGAAACGCCACAAGGCTGATCCTGCCAGTTCGCAGGTTTTCCCTCCCCGCCATGGGGAGGGGGTATTTCCAGCAGTTCTCAGGCCGTTCTGGCCGATCTCACTTCACATCCTTCGCCGTTACGCAGGGAAAACACCTGTGGACAGATATCTGTCGCCGCGGTCGCAGACGACGAACACGATGGTCGCGTTTTCCACCGTTTGCGAGATGCGCAGCGCGATTTCGCACGCGCCGGCCGCCGAGATGCCGCAGAACAAGCCCTCTTCCGCCGCCAGGCTGCGCGCCATGCGCTCGGCCACGCCCTGGCTCACGTACTCCACCTGGTCCACGCGCGATTTGTCGTAAATTTTCGGCAAGTACGCTTCCGGCCACTTGCGGATGCCGGGAATCTGCGAGCCTTCCTCGGGCTGGGCGCCGATGATCTGGATGGCGGGATTTTGCTCCTTCAAATAGCGCGACACGCCCATGATGGTGCCCGTCGTGCCCATGGCGCTGACGAAATGCGTGACCTGGCCATTCGTATCGCGCCAGATTTCCGGTCCCGTGCTTTCATAGTGGGCGCGCGAATTGTCTTCGTTGGCGAACTGGTCGAGGATGACGCCGCGGCCGTCCTTCTGCATCTGCTCGGCCAGGTCGCGCGCATATTCCATGCCGCCCGTCTTCGGCGTCAATAAAATGTCGGCGCCGTAGGCGGCCATGCTCTGGCGGCGCTCCACGCTCAGGTTGTCAGGCATCAGCAACAGCATCTTGTAACCGCGCAAGGCGGCGGCCATGGCCAGCGCGATGCCCGTATTGCCGCTGGTCGCCTCGATCAGGGTATCGCCCGGCTTGATGACGCCGCGCTCTTCAGCGCGCTTGAGCATGGACATGGCCGCGCGGTCCTTCACGGAGCCGGCCGGATTGTTGCCTTCCAGCTTGCCCAGGATGACGTTGTTGCGCGCAAGCGCATCGGCACCCGGCAAGCGCGTCAGTTGCACCAGCGGGGTATTGCCTATCGTATCTTCAAGTGTCTTGTAAGCCATCGTGTCTGTTTGAGTAGATTCAACAAAGACCCATTCTAATATGAGATGCTGGACGGCGTATCGCTGATCGGCGGCGGCATTCGGGCCCGCGCGCGTGCGCGGCTGCGCCGCCATTGGCCGCATGGCGCCTGCCGCCCCGCCATTTCCGGGCGTGCGCAAGGGGTATTGCGGCAGGCGCGCGCCGCATGCGCTAGACTCGCCACTGTTAGTTATTTTTGTTATTTGCTTATTCAGCCTCCGAACGGACCCGCCATGGCCAGCAGCACACCCGAATTCATTCCCGAAACGACGCAGGACGATCCCGTCCAGTTCGCCACGCTCGACTTGCAGGGCCGCAGCCACCAGATCTCGCCCGTTTTCAATGCGCTCGAACTGCAGCGCTTGCAGCGCTACGGCACGCGGCGGCGCTTTGCCGACGGCGAAACGCTGTTCGAGGCGGGCAGCAGTAGCTTTGGCATGCTGGTGATACTGTCCGGGCGGGTCAGCATCACGCGCCACGAAGTGCTGGGGCAGGCGTCCGTGCTGCGCGAAGTGGGCGTCGGCCACTTCATTGCCGAGGTGGCGCAATTGTCCGGCCGCCCCACCCTCGTCAACGGCAGCGCCGTGGGCGAGGTGGAATTGCTCGACATCAGTTCGGAATCCTTGCGCGCGCTGATCGTGGCCGAGGCGGAGATGGGCGAACGCATCGTGCGCGCCCTGATCCTGCGCCGCGTGGCGCTGATCGAATCGAATTCGGGCGGCCCCGTGCTGGTGGGCCCGCGCGGCAATGGCAATCTGTTCCACCTGCAAAGCTTTTTATCGAGCAATGGCCATCCGCACACGGTGCTCGATCCGGCCAGCGATGCGGCGGCCGCCGCGCTGGCCGGGCGCTACCAGCCCACGCCGCAGGAATGGCCGCTGGTGGTCTGTCCGGACGGCAAGATCATGAAGAATCCCGGCAATGCGGAACTGGGACGTTGCCTGGGCATGCTGCCCGATTTGTCCGGCGACAAAATCTTCGACGTGCTGGTGGTGGGCGCCGGTCCCGCCGGCCTGGCCACGGCCGTGTATGCGGCCTCGGAAGGGCTATCGGTGCTGGCGCTCGAGCAGCGCGCGTACGGCGGCCAGGCGGGCGCCAGCGCGCGCATCGAAAATTACCTGGGTTTTCCCACCGGCATCTCTGGCCGGGCCCTGGCAGGACGGGCCTACGTGCAGGCGCAAAAATTCGGCGTCGAGATCGCCACGCCGGCCAGCGCCGCCAATTTGCTGTGCGACAGCTGGCCGCTGCGCGTCAAGCTGTGCGACGGCACCCAGGTGCGCGCCCGCACGGTGGTGCTGTCGTGCGGCGCGCGCTACCGCCGCCCCTCGCTGGCCAACCTGAAAACGTATGAGGGACGGGGCGTGTATTACTGGGCGTCGCCCATCGAAGCCAAGCTGTGCCGGCAGGAAGAGATCATCCTGGTCGGCGGCGGCAATTCGGCCGGCCAGGCCGCCGTGTTTCTCTCAAGCCATGCCGCAAAGGTCCACATGGTGATCCGCGGCGAGGGCCTGGCGGCCAGCATGTCGAGCTATTTGATCGAGCGCATCGCCGCCACGCACAACATCACCTTGCACACGCACACGGAAATCATCGCCCTCGAAGGCGATGACGATGGCTTGACGGAGGTGCGCTGGCGCAACAACCAGACGGGCAAGGAATGCGATTGCGCCGTGCGCCGCGTATTCCTGTTTGTCGGCGCCGATCCGAACACGGACTGGCTGCACGACTGCGCCGTGGCCGTCGACGAACAGGGCTTTATCCGCACGGGCTTCGACGTCACGCGCGCCGAATGCCGCGCCCACGGCCATGCCGCGCATTTAGCCTACCCGCCCCCCGACTTGCCGGAACGGGCCGCGCTGGAAACGAGCGTGCCGGGCGTGTTCGCCATCGGCGACGTGCGGGCCGGTTCCACCAAGCGCGTGGCTGCCGCCGTGGGCGAAGGCGCGGCCGTCGTTTCCCAGATCCACGGTTTCCTTGCCCGCTTGCCTGTCAACAGCGCCTAGCGCAAGGGCATGGGATAGGTGGCCACGCTGACATTGCCGTCGCGGTCGATGGCCTGGACGCCAAAGAAATAATTGTCTTTCGACAGCTTGACCTTGGCCTCGGTGACCTTGCCCACATCCTGCGCGCCCTGCCACTGGTCGGCCGTCGTGGCGCGCCACACGATGCGGTAACCGGCCAGATCCGGTTCCGTGTTCGGCTGCCAGACCAGTGCAGTGGCGTTTTCCAGCTGGGCCGTGCGCACCTGCACGCCGGCGGGCGCGGCCGGCGCCAGGGCCAGTGACGCGAGCGCCGCCGCATTTACGCGCGCCACTTTCGCCACGTAGTCATAGTCGACGAATTGCGGCAGGTCGCCGTACTGCACGCCATTTTCCACGCGCACATCCTGGTGCTGGTGAGCAAAATCCTCGTGCGGTTCCGTAAAGCGCAGCGCCGCGTAGCCTTGCGCCAGAAACGGCATATGGTCGCCGCCGCGCAGGTAGCGGTCGGCGCGCTGGATGACGTTGACCTTGAAACCGGGAACGTAGCGCTCGCCCACCTGTTTCACATGGCGCGCCAGCTGGCGCGAGAGCGAATCGTTTTCGCCGCCCGTCGCCACCAGGGCACGCACGCCGTCGCTCATCTCCTTCACGGCCGGGATACCCTCGGCAAACAGCCGCACCTGGCCGCCATCGACCGTTCCGTCTTCCGCGCGCGAACTGCCGATGATGTCGTTATTGAGCATGCCGGCGATGTTGAGTTTATTTAACTTCGCCTGCTGCGCCCAGTGGCCGGAACCCAACAAACCCTGTTCCTCGGCCGCCACGGCCATGAAGACGAGCGTGGCGTCGAACTGGTGGCGCGCCATCACGCACGCCATTTCAATGACGGCCGCCGTGCCCGAGGCGTCATCGTTGGCCCCGGGCGCGTCGCCCTGCGCATCCATCACGTCGGTGGCGCGCGAGTCATAATGGCCGCTGACGACATAGATGCGCCCGGCCGACTGCGGCTGGCTGCCCGGCAGGGTCGCCACCACGTTGACGATTTCCGTCGGCCGCGCAATGCGTTTCGACACTGGCGCGATATGGCTGTCGAACGCCACCTGCAGCCGTCCGCCCGCCTGCGCGCCGCAGCGTTCCAGTTCCGCCTTGATCCAGCGCCGGGCCGCGCCGATGCCGCGCGTGTCGGACACGGTATCGGACATGGTGTGGCGCGTCCCGAAACTGACCAGCTTGCGCACATGCGCCTCGATGCGCTGCGGCGAGATGTCGGCCACCAGCTGCCGTATCTGCTGCTGCGCCGGTTCGGCGCCCGGCGCAGCCGCCACACTCGCCGACAGCATGGCTGCCGTCATTGCCGTCATTGCCGTCACAATCCCTGCCATGCCGCCGTCTCCCGATGATTGATTGAGTTGGCCATTCTCGCATTTTTGACGGCAGGCAAGGATGTTCCAGGTCGAAAATCGTGCATTGTAGAAACTGCTACAATCGGCCACTCCCCCGTTCACGAAAGACACTGCATGCGCCAGACTGCCCTCCATCCCGCACGCCGCAGCATGTGCGCGGTCCGTTGACGGTGCGCAGCATGCTCGTCAAATTGCTGCTGCTGGCCACCTTGTTTGCCGTGCTCAGCATCGCTGCCCTGTACAGCTACGGGCGCTTCGCCGAACGTTCGCTGGGCGCGCCGGGAACGGCCTTGCCCGTGGCGACGGATGCCACCCTGCTCGACCGCGTGCTGGCGCCGCAGTTGGCACAACGCCCGGGCCACAGCGGCACGGCCCTGATCGACGACAACCTGGAAGCGTTTGCCCTGCGCGCCCTGAGCGCGCGCGAAGCGGGCCGCAGCATCGACCTGCAATACTACATCTGGCATAACGACGTCACGGGACGCCTGCTGGTGCGCGAACTGCTGCGCGCGGCTGACCGCGGCGTACGCGTGCGCGTGCTGCTCGACGATATCAACGCACGGGGCCAGGACGCCGCCATCCTCGCGCTCGACAGCCATCCGCTGATCGACGTGCGCATCTTCAATCCAAGCCGCAACCGCGACGGCATCTGGTGGCGCGCCGTGGAAATGGCCTTGCGCGCCGTCAGCCTGAACCGGCGCATGCACAACAAGGCCTGGATCGTCGACGGCAGGGTGGCCCTCGTCGGCGGGCGCAATATCGGCGATGAATATTTTGATGCCGCCGAGCAAGTCAATTTCCAGGATGCCGACTTGCTGCTGGTCGGACCCGCCGTGCAGCAGACGAGCGACATCTTCGACCGCTTCTGGAACAGCCGCGCCGTCCTCCCCATCGGCGCCTTGCACGCCGGCAAGGACGCGGGCGCGCCGGAACTGCAGGCTGTGCGTGCGCGCCTCGATGCGCTCACGGGCGAAGTGGGCGCTTCCCCCTACCTCCAGCAGCTGACCGATGCGGGCCAGCTGCAGGCCCACCTCGATGGCCGGCTGCGCCTGCACTGGAGCGGGCAAGTGCAGGTGCTGTCGGACCCGCCGGAAAAAGCCGCGCCCGTGGCCAGTTTGCAGCGCAGCGAGCACTGGCTCATGCACAGCCTGCTGCCGCTGCTGACGGACGCGCGCGAGGAAGCGCTGCTGACCTCGCCCTACTTCGTGCCCGGCGCGGCGCTGAGCACGATGCTGGCCGACAAGGTCGCGGCCGGCGTCCAGGTCCAGGTGCTGACCAACTCGCTGGCCGCCACCGACGTGGCCCTCGTGCATGCGGGCTATGCGCGCTACCGCCAGGCGCTGTTGGGTGGCGGCGTCGCCCTGTTTGAATTGAAGACCCAGCACCGCAAGCGCATCAGCCTGATGGGGTCGAGCCGCGCCAGCCTGCATACCAAGGCCGTGGTGGTCGATGGCCAGCGGGGCTTCGTCGGTTCCTTCAACCTCGATCCCCGCTCGGCCCAGCTGAATACGGAAATGGGCGTGCTGTTCGACGATGCCGCGCTGGCGGCCGACATGCGCGCGCTGTTCCTGCATTCGACGGCGAGCGACACCAGCTATCGATTGTTCCTCGACAACGGCGCCCTGCGCTGGTCCGACGCCACCGAGCAGCCCGCCAAAGTGTGGACGCACGATCCGGAGTCAGGCTTCTGGCGCCGCCTGCTGGTGTCCGTGATGCGCTGGCTGCCGATCGAATCGCAGCTGTAGGTGTATAAAAAAAACCCCGCGCGGCCGGTACCACGCGGGGTTTTCTTCTCGTGCTGCGCGGCACCACCACGCAACACGCTTTACGACAAAACGCTTATTTTTTCTCGGCTTCCGCTTTCTTCGCCTCGGCGGCAGCCAGTTTCGCTTCTTTCTTCGCGGCAGCGGCAGCAGCCTTCGCTTCTTTCTTGGCAGCGGCAGCTTCCTTCTTCGCTTCGGCAGCCGTTTTCACGGGAGCGGCATCGGCCGCTGCGGCGGCAGGTGCGGCGGCAGGCACCACCTTGGCGGCGGCAGCTTCTTTCTTGGCGGCAGCGGCGGCAGCCTTGGCTTCTTTCTTCGCGGCAGCAGCTTCTTTTTTCGCTTCAGCGGCTGTCTTGGCTGGCGCCGCAGCGGTGTCGGTCGCAGCAGCTGGCTTCGGTGCGGCTTCTTTCGCTGCAACTTCCTTCACAGCAGCCTCCTTTTTTGCCGGGGCAGCTTTCGCCGCCGGAGCGGGCGCCGCCGGCGCGCCGGACTTGGCCTGGCCATTCACTTGCAAGCCCGCTTCCGACAACTTCACGGAACTTTTCGGACCGATGCCCTTCACGCGGCTTTCAAAATCGGCCCAATCCTTGAAGGCGCCGCCCTTGGCACGCTCGTCGATGATGGCTTTCGACGTCACGGGGCCGATGCCCTTGACGCTGTCGAGTGCCGCCTGGTCCGCCTTGTTGACATCGACCTGGGCAAAGGCAAAGCCCATCGTCGCGATCAAGGTGGCGATGGCCAGCAGTATTTTTTTGAACATGGGTATCTCTCCGTGGTGTGGTTTCAAGATGACTCGAACGCAAGGGAAGAGCAGCGCCTTAACGGCTTTAACGGCTGTAGCGTGATACGGTTGACAAGACGGGACAGCGGAAGGATAGGAAAACCTGCGCCAGATCAAACGCTCCGGCGCAGGTGGTACAGCATGCTTACTGGGAGAACAGCTCGTCGCGGGTGACGGTGGCCGTGCCCAGCTTGCCGACGACGATGCCGCCGGCCCGGTTGGCCGTGCGCACGGCGTCGCCCAGGCCCATGCCGGCGCCCAGCATGGCCGCCATGGTGGCGATCACCGTGTCGCCGGCGCCCGAGACGTCGAACACTTCGCGCGCATCGGTGGGCATGTGCAGCACCTCGTCGGCCGTGTACAAGCTCATGCCTTCCTCGGAACGGGTCAGCAGCAAGGCGTCCAGGCCCAGCTGCGCGCGCATCTGCTGCGCGCGTTCCGTGAGCTGCTCTTCCGTGCTCCAGTTGCCGATCACGCGGCGCAGTTCCGACTTGTTCGGAGTGAGCACTGACGCTCCCGTATAGCGGCTGAAATCATCGCCTTTCGGGTCGACCATGACAATCTTGCCGGCCGCCCGGGCCGCCTTGATCATCTCGGCCACGTTCACCAGGCTGCCCTTGGCGTAGTCCGACAGGATCACCACGTCGTAGTGCGGCAAGAGGGCATTGAATTGCTTGAGCTTGTCGCGCAGCACGGTATCACTCGGTGCATCCTCGAAGTCGATGCGCAGCATCTGCTGCTGACGGCCAATCACGCGCAGCTTGATGATGGTGGAAATGGCCGCATCGCGCTGCAGATAGCTGTGGATACCGCCGCCTTCGAGCAGGCGCTCGACCTGGCTGCCGGCCTCGTCGTCGCCCACCACGCCCAGCAAGCTCGTCTTCGCTCCCAGCGCGGCCGCGTTGCGCGCCACGTTGGCCGCGCCGCCCAGGCGCTCTTCGCGCTTCTCGATACGCACGATGGGCACCGGCGCTTCCGGCGAAATACGGCTGACATCGCCGAACCAATAGCGATCCAGCATCACATCGCCCACCACCAGCAGGCGTACCTGGGCCAGCGCGGCCGGCGCCGTCAAGGCGACTACCTCCTGGGCGCTCATGCGCGCGTCAGGATCGAGCGACCGATCCCGTGGTATTCGATGCCGTTCTCGGCCATGACGGTCGGCTCGAACAGATTGCGCCCATCAAAGATCACGGCCTGCTTCAGACGCGCCTTGACCTGCTCGAAGTCGGGGCTGCGGAAGGCTTTCCACTCGGTCACGATGACCAGCGCATCGGCGTCCTGCAGCGCATCCTTCGGGCTGTCGGCAAAGCGCACCCTGGCCAATTGCGCCGGCGTCAAATCGAGCTGCAGCACGCGGCGCGCCTCGGCCATGGCGACGGGGTCGTACACGGCCACGCTGGCGCCGCGTCCCAGCAGGTCGGCCAGCAGCACGCGGGCCGACGCTTCGCGCATGTCGTCCGTATTCGGCTTGAAGGCCAGGCCCCACACGGCGAAATGCCGGCCCGTCAAGTCTTCGCCGAAGCGAGTGACCACTTTGCGGCCCAGCACCTGTTTCTGCTGGTCGTTGACGGCTTCGACGGCGCGCAGGATCAGCAATTCCTGGCCGTGGCCGCGCGCCGTGCGCTCGAGCGCCTGCACGTCTTTCGGGAAGCAGGAACCGCCATAGCCGCAGCCCGCATACAGGAAGCTGTGGCCGATGCGCGGGTCGGAACCGATGCCGTGGCGCACGGCTTCGATATCGACGCCCACCTTGTCGGCCAGGTTCGCCAGTTCATTCATGAACGAGATGCGTGTGGCCAGCATGGCGTTGGCCGCATATTTCGTGAATTCGGCCGAGCGCACATCCATCCAGTAAGTGCGTTCATGGTTGCGGTTGAACGGCGCATACAGGCTTTTCAGCAATTCGCGCGCGCGTTCGCCGTCCGGCGTGGCGTCGACGCCGATGACGATGCGGTCGGGGCGCATGAAGTCTTCGACGGCCGCGCCTTCCTTGAGGAATTCCGGATTCGATGCCACCGAGAACGTGGCGGCCACGCCGCGCGCATCGAGTTCGCCCTGGATGGCGGCGCGCACTTTTTCGGCCGTGCCGACGGGCACGGTCGACTTGTCGACGATGACCTTGAAGTCCGTCATGTACTTGCCGATGCCGCGCGCGGCGGCCAGCACGTATTGCAGGTCGGCCGAGCCGTCTTCATCGGGCGGCGTGCCGACGGCGATGAATTGCATCGCGCCGTGCGCGGCGGCCGCTTCGACGTCGGTGGAAAAGGTCATGCGTCCGGCGGCGCGGTTACGCGCCACGACTTCTTCCAGGCCCGGTTCATGGATGGGGATGCCACCGCTGTTGAGCAAGGCTACCTTCTGTGCGTCCAGGTCGAGGCAAAAGACGTCGTTGCCCAGCTCCGCCAGGCAGGCGCCGGTCACGAGGCCAACATAGCCGGTGCCGATAATAGTGATTTTCATGGATGTACCGTATGGATAAAAAGCAGGTCTTACATAGAAGTACACGCCACATTGCTCAGGGCAAGGTGACGTGTACGAATCAGTTCATGACGTTAAGTTCTTCTGTGCGGCGCGGTGGATACGTTTCCCACTTGTTACAGCCAGGGCAGTGCCAGTAGAACTGGCGTGCCTTGAAGCCGCAGTGGCTGCACTGGTAGCGGGCCAGCTTCTGCGTGTAGCCGTGCACGAGGTTTTTCACCATCGACAGCTCGGACCAGATGGCGGCCGGGGCGTCCATCATGCGCGCTTCCAGCAGTTTGTCGAGGCCCAGCAGGGTCGGCGTGCGGCGCAGCTCGGCGCTGACCAGCTGCTTCGCCGCTTCCACGCCGTCGAGCTCGATAACGGCCTTGAAGACGACTTCGATCAGGTCGATCGACGATGCCTCTTCCAGGTAGGAACGCAGCAGGTTGACGCCTTCCTGTGCACGGCCCAGCTTGGTGTAGCCATCCATCAGGCGCTGCGCGACCAGGGCCACGTGCGGCACGCTTTGCTGCTCCACGCGGCGCCAGGTGGTCAGCGCGCCTTCCACGTCGCCGCGCGCCAGCAGCACGTCGCCCGTCAGGATGGTGGCGCGCACGCTCTTGCGGTCCGTCTGCAAGGCTTTTTCCAGCAGCGGCATGGCGTCGTCCGGCTTCATGTGCACGAGGGCGTCATGCGCCAGTTCGCAATAGAACTGGGCGATTTCCTTCTGGCGCGCGCCGGCGCCCGATTCCTGCAAGCCCACGGCCGCTTCGATGGCGCGTGGCCATTCCTTTTCGCGCTGGTAGATTTCCAGCAGCGCGCGGCGCGCCTGGGCCGCATATTGCGTGTCGACCAGGCTGTTGAAGGTTTCTTCGGCGCGGTCCAGCAAACCTGCTTTCAGGTAATCCATGCCCAGCTCGTAGGCGGCGTGGCCCTGCTGTTCCAGCGGCAAGTCCGGACGGGCCAGCAAGTTCTGGTGCACGCGGATGGCGCGCTCCGTTTCGCCGCGGCGGCGGAACAGGTTGCCCAGCGCAAAGTGCATATCGGCCGATTCCGGGTCCAGCTTGACGACTTCGATGAAGGCGTCGATGGCCTTGTCATGCTGCTCGTTGAGCAGGAAATTCAAGCCCTTGAAGTAATTGCGCGGCAGGCTGCGCGATTCCGACACCAGTTGATGAATGTCCACGCGCGCGGCGATCCAGCCCAGCGCGAAAAACATCGGGATACCCAAGAGCCACCAGAGTTCAAAATCCATGCGATTGTTTTTATTCGAGTAAGAGAGATAGGAGCGACGGCGCCGCTTACTGCGCGCTCACGCTGTCCGGTTGCGGCTGGACATTGCTGGCCACGCCAACGGTCTGCAGCGCGGCAATGGTGGTCTTTTGCTTGTTCGCTTCGCGGCGGTGACGGAACACGGTCGGCGTCAGCGCCAGTACGCCCAGGCTGGCGCCGGCGACAAAAAAGCCCAGCAGCATCAGGACCAGGGGGCCGCGAATTTCATAATTGAGGAAAACATGCAGGTCGACAACCTGCGCATTCTTCAGCGCAAAACTGAAGAACAGGACGAAAAGAACACAGCCAACGATGGTGGAGATGATTTTCATCGATACGCCCAGAAAGTACAAAAAATGCCGTATGGCACAACCTCGGAATGCCTGACAGAAGCGTAGCGAGCGTCAGTGATTTGTGGCCGAGAAGCGCAACCGTACTGAAGTACGGTGAGCATCGCAGGCCGCAAAGCGCGACGCGCAGCAGCTTATGTCAGGTATTCTCAGCATATTAACAAAAAAAAGCGGCATCCAAGGACGCCGCTCTTTATGTCGCCTTCCAGCAGACGATTAATCCTCGATGATCGGTTGCCCGACCATCGCGTCCACCCGCTCGCGCAACTGTTTGCCCGGTTTGAAGTGCGGTACCCGTTTTTCAGGAACCATCACCTTGTCGCCGGATTTCGGGTTGCGGCCGATGCGCGGGGGCCTGCTGTTCAGGGCAAAACTGCCAAAACC
The DNA here is from genome assembly GCF_002735765.1 of Janthinobacterium sp. BJB304. Taxonomy (NCBI): domain Bacteria; kingdom Pseudomonadati; phylum Pseudomonadota; class Betaproteobacteria; order Burkholderiales; family Oxalobacteraceae; genus Janthinobacterium; species Janthinobacterium sp. BJB304. Next base: position 14,733 of record NZ_PDZN01000014.1, on the reverse strand, counting down.
GCGGATCTCGATACGCTGACCGGTCGCCAGGGCGTTGGTCATCGCATCGAGAATGGTCTTGACGGCATACTCCGCATCCTTCGCCACCAGCTGAGAATAACGCTCAGCGAGGCGGTTGATCAGCTCGGACTTTGTCATCTGCCGTATCCGCAGTCTTAGTTCTTGTTATCGAACTTAGCTTTCAACAAGGCGCCCAGGCTGGTGGTACCCGAAGCTGCGTTGTTGTCGGTAGCTGCCATCTTCTGCATGGCTTCCTGGGTTTCAACGTTGTCTTTCGCTTTGATCGACAGTTGGATACCACGGGCTTTGCGGTCGATGTTCAACACCATCGCTTCGACGGTGTCGCCGACTTTCAGGTGCGTACCAGCATCTTCAACGCGGTCGCGCGAGATTTCGGAAGCGCGCAGGTAGCCTTCAACTTCTTCGGACAGTTGGATCACGGCGCCTTTAGGCTCAACCGATTTAACGGTACCGGTGACCAGCGAGCCTTTGTCGTTCATGGCTGCGAAGTTGTTGAATGGGTCACCTTCCAGTTGCTTGACGCCCAGGGAAACGCGCTCGCGCTCAACGTCGATGGCCAGAACGATGGCTTCCAGTTCGTCACCTTTCTTGAAGCGACGCACGGCTTCTTCGCCGGTTTCGGTCCAGGACAGGTCGGACAGGTGCACCAGACCGTCGATGTTGCCGGCCAGGCCGATGAATACGCCGAAGTCGGTGATCGATTTGATCGCGCCGCGGACTTTGTCACCTTTCTTATGGGTAACACCGAAGTCGTCCCATGGATTGGCTTTGCACTGTTTCATGCCCAGCGAGATACGACGACGCTCTTCGTCGATTTCCAGAACCATCACTTCTACTTCGTCGCCCAGTTGGACAACTTTGTTAGGAGCAACGTTTTTGTTCGTCCAGTCCATTTCGGAAACGTGTACCAGACCTTCGATACCCTGTTCCACTTCAACGAACGCGCCGTAGTCGGTCAGGTTCGTTACTTTACCGAACAGACGGGTGCTTTGTGGGTAACGACGGGACAGACCGGTCCAAGGATCGTCGCCCAGTTGTTTCACGCCCAGCGAAACACGGTTTTTCTCTTGATCGTATTTCAGGACCTTGGCGGTGATTTCCTGGCCAACCGTCAGTACTTCCGACGGGTGACGTACACGGCGCCATGCCAGGTCGGTGATGTGCAGCAGGCCATCGATACCGCCCAGATCCACGAACGCGCCGTAGTCGGTGATATTTTTGACGACGCCGGTCACGACCGTGCCTTCTTTCAGCGTTTCCATCAGTTTCTGACGCTCTTCGCCCATCGAAGCTTCGATGACGGCGCGGCGGGACAGAACCACGTTGTTACGCTTGCGATCCAGCTTGATCACTTTGAATTCGAGGGTTTTGCCTTCGAATGGGGTGGTGTCTTTGACAGGACGGGTATCAACCAGCGAGCCCGGCAGGAATGCGCGGATGCCGTTGGTCAACACGGTCAGACCGCCTTTGACTTTACCATTGACGGTACCGACGACGATTTCGCCCGATTCCATCGCTTTTTCCAGAGCCAGCCACGAAGCCAGACGCTTGGCTTTATCGCGCGACAGGATGGTATCGCCGAAACCGTTTTCCAGCGATTCGATCGCCACGGAAACGAAGTCACCAACTTTGACTTCCAGTTCGCCGTGGTCGTTCTTGAATTCTTCGACAGGGATGAATGCTTCGGATTTGAGGCCAGCGTTCACGATCACGAAATTGTGGTCGAGGCGCACGACTTCAGCGGAAATAACTTCGCCGGAGCGCATATCTTGACGCGACAACGATTCCTCGAAGAGCGCAGCAAAACTTTCCATACCGGTAGATTCGTTAGTTGTAACAGTAGACATAGGGTTCACACAGGTTATCCAGCAGAGATCGCACGATGCGACTTAAACTGGGTTAGGTTTTTGACACACCCGGACAGGCCAGGAGCCGTCAACGGGCACCACATAGCACAACAACACGCTATTTTGCTGCAGCTGCATACCATTTCAACACGGCTTCAACGGCATCATCTGCCGTCATTGCCGACGTATCGAGGACATGCGCTCCTTCCGCAGGGACCAGCGGCGCAATCGCACGGTGAGTATCACGTTCGTCCCGCGCCTGCAAATCCATCAGAAGGTCTTCCATATTAGCAGAAAAACCCTTGTCTATCAATTGCTTGTAGCGCCGTTGCGCGCGCGCCTCGACGCTGGCCGTGAGGAACACCTTCAATTGGGCATGCGGGAAGATCACCGTGCCCATGTCGCGCCCGTCGGCCACGAGGCCCGGCGTCTTGCGAAAACCCAGCTGCAAGCTGACCAGGGCATGGCGCACAGTTGGCAATACGGCAATTTTCGACGCCGTATTGCCTACCTCTTCGGCACGGATCTGCTCGGTGACGTTTTCCTGCGCCAGCAGGATCTCGCCATTGGCGAAGTGGCAAGGCAAGTGCTCGGCCAGCTTGGCCAGCGCGTGCTCGTCGCGCAAGTCCGTGCCGCGGCGCAGCGCGCTCAAGGCCGTCAGGCGGTACAGCGCGCCCGAATCCAGGTAATGAAAGCCCAGCTTGTCGGCCACGCGGTGCGCCACCGTGCCTTTGCCGGAAGCGGTGGGGCCGTCGATGGCGATGACTGGGATGGTGGATGTTGGCATTATTTTGTCACTTTAAAAAAACTAAACCCAAAAGGGCTGGGGTCAGCCCCCCGCTTGCGTCAACGCCTGAACTGGCGTTGCAGGTGGAGAGAGCCTGACCCCGGATTTCGGTTAAATAAGAGTATCTTTGGCAATCCCCGCGAAGGCGGCGAAATACTCGGGGAAGGTCTTGGCCACGCATTTCGGGTCGTTGATGCGCATCTCGTTGCCGCGGCGGGCGGCGCCGTCCAGCGAAGCGAGCGAGAAGCACATGGCCATGCGGTGGTCGTCATACGTGTCGATGGTCGCTGCCTGGATTTCGGCCGGCGGCGTCACGCGCAGGTAGTCCGCGCCCTCCTCCACTTCGGCGCCCAGTTTACGCAATTCCGTCGCCATGGCGGCCAGGCGGTCCGTTTCCTTCACTCGCCAGCTGGCGATATTGCGCAAGGTCGAGGTGCCGTCCGCGTACAGGGCCGCCACGGCGATCGTCATGGCCGCGTCGGGAATATGGTTAAAGTCCATGTCGACGGCTTTCAGCACGCCGTTCGAACGCGCCTCGATCCAGTTCTCGCCCATGGTGATGGTCGCGCCCATCTGCTGCAAGGCTTCGACGAAACGCACGTCGCCCTGGATGCTGTCGCGCCCCACGCCTTCCACCCGCACGGGACCGCCGCCGATGGCGCCGGCCGCCAGGAAATACGAGGCCGACGAGGCGTCGCCTTCCACGTGGATCGTGCCCGGGCTTTGATACTGCTGGCCCGGCTGCACGATGAACGACTGCCAGCCGTCATGCTCGACGGTCACGCCGAAGCGGCGCATCAGGTTCAGGGTGATCTCGATATACGGCTTCGAAATCAGCTCGCCCGTGACATCGATGGTCACGGCATGGTCGCGCGCCATCAGCGGCGCCACCATCAGCAGGGCCGTCAGGAACTGGCTCGACACGTTGCCGCGCACGGCGATGCGTTGCGCGTGGATGTGGCCGCGGCGGATGCGCAGCGGCGGGAAGCCCTGCTCGCCCGTGTACTCGATCTGCGTGCCGACGGCGTTCAGCGCGTCGACCAGGTCGCCGATCGGGCGCTCGTGCATGCGCGACACGCCGTGCAAGGTGTAGTCGCCGCCGATCACGGCCAGCGCCGCCGTCAGCGGGCGGATCGCCGTGCCGGCGTTCCCCATGAACAGGTCCGCCTCGTGGTGCGGGAACACGCCGCCGCAGCCTTCCACGTGGTGCACCTGGTGGGCCGTGGCCGGGTCGCCCGTCAATTCATCCTGCGTCCATTTGACGCCCAGCGACGTCAATGCCGTCAGCATGACGAAGGTGTCGTCGGAGGCGAGCAGGTCGATGATCTTCGTCGTGCCCTTGGCCAGCGCGGCCAGCAGCAGCACGCGGTTGGAAATGCTTTTCGAGCCGGGCAAGCGCACCGTGCCTTCGGCATGCATCACCGGCTTCAGATCGATATGGTGGGGGTAGTGCTTGGTCTGGGTCATGCTGGAATCCTTGAGTATTTATCGTGTGGGCGCGGCCGGTATTTCCGCCGTTTCGATCGCCTCGATCCATTGCTGGCGCGCGTGCTGGGCGTTCGCATACACGCCCTCGATGGCGGCGCCGTCGTGCGCGGCCAGGTGAGCGCGCAAGGTCGTCAACTGCGCCAGGTAGGCGTCCAGTTCATGCAGCAGCGCCGGCTGGTTGGCCAGGCTGATGTCGCGCCACATTTCCGGCGATGAGCCGGCGATGCGCGTAAAGTCGCGAAAGCCGCTGGCCGCGTATTGGAACAGCAGGCCCGCGTGCGGTTTCTTGGCGATGTCGTCGACCAGCGCAAAGGCCAGCAAATGCGGCAGATGGCTGACGGCGGCAAACACCTTGTCATGTTCTTCGGGGCTCAAGGTGTGCAGGATGGCGCCGCAGGCGCGCCACGCGACCGCCACGCGCTCGACGTCGACCGCGGCGTTCTCCGCCAGCGGCGTGAGCACCACTTTCTTGCCTTGATATAAATCAATGATGGCCGCATCGGGGCCATTCGTCTCGCGTCCCGCGATCGGGTGGCCGGGCACGAATTGCGCCACTTTGCCACCGAGCGCCGCGCGCGCTGCCGCCACCACGTCGCTTTTCGTGCTGCCCGCGTCGGTCACGATGGTGCCCGGCTGCAGATGCGGCGCGATGGACGAGAGGATGGCGCCCGTCTGCGCCACGGGCGCGGCAACCAGCACCAGGTCGGCGCCAAGCAAGGCATCAGCCATGTCACCGCCGATTTCGTCGATGATGCCCAGCTCCAACGCGCGCGCCATCGAGGCCGGCGAGCGGCCCATGCCGACCACCGTGCCGACAGTACCCGCGTGCTTCAGGGCGCGCGCGAACGAGCCGCCGATCAGGCCCACGCCGAAAATGACGACCTTCTTCAGTGCAGGCGTCGTCATATGGTCAGGCCAGCGCTTTCGTCAGCGCGGCGATGAAGATGGCGTTTTCCTGCGGCAGGCCGATGGAAATGCGCAGCCATTGCGGCAAGCCGTAGCTGCCGACGGGGCGCACGATCACGCCCTGTTTGAGCAGCGCCAGGTTCACGCGCGCGCCGGCGCCGTCGTCGTCGCCCACCTTCACCAGCACGAAATTGCCGTGCGACGGCACGTATTCCAGGCCCAGGGCATCGAACGCCTCCGTGAACTGCTGGTAGCCGGCTGCGTTGTTGCGCGCGCTTTGCTCGAGGAATGCCTTGTCGTTCAGGGCGGCGATCGCGGCGGCCTGCGCCAGCGAATTGACGTTGAACGGCTGACGGATGCGGTTCATCAGGTCCGTCAGCACCGGCTGGGCGATGGCAAAGCCGATGCGCAAGCCGGCCAGGCCATACGCCTTCGACAAGGTGCGCGACACCACCAGGTTCGGATACTGGCGTACCCAGGCCGTCGACTCGTACTGGTCGTCGGCCGACAGGAATTCGTTGTAGGCTTCGTCGAGCACGACGACGACGTGCGCCGGCACTTTCTGCAGGAAGGCTTCCAGCTGCGCGGCCGACAGGAAAGTGCCGGTCGGGTTGTTCGGGTTGGCGATGAAGACCAGACGCGTGTCGTCGGCAATCGCCGCAGCCATCGCGTCGAGGTCATGGCCGTAGGCTTGCGCCGGCACGACGATGTGGCGCGCGCCCAAGCCTTGCGTGGCCAGCGCGTACACGGCAAACGAGTACTGCGAGTAGACGACGGATTCGCCATGCTGCACGAAGGCGTGCGCGGCGATTTCCAGGATGTCGTTGCTGCCGTTGCCCAGGGTGATCCAGTCGGCCGGCACGTCGTAGCGCTTCGACAGCACGGCTTTCAAGTCGAAGCCGTTGGCGTCCGGGTAGCGGCCCAGGTCGTCGATGGCGGCGATCATCGCCTGCTTCGCTGATTCCGGCATGCCGTACGGGTTTTCATTCGACGCCAGCTTGACGATGGCTGCCTCGTCGAGGCCGAATTCGCGCGCGACTTCCGCGATCGGTTTGCCGCTCTGATAAGGGGCGATGGCGCGGACGTATTCTGGACCGATATTTTTAGACATGGTGTTCTTTAAAAGTTGGTGAATGATTAGGCTGGTGGCTGTTGTTGGGTTACGCTGCCCAACCCAAGCTACGGCTTACCGTGGTTGTTTGTTGGGTTACGCTGCACTAACCCAACCTACAGCTTACCGTAGGTCGGATTAGCGCAGCGTAATCCGACACCAGTCAACGAAGTCACAGACTGACCGGATACGACCCCAGCACCTTGAAAAACGCCGCATTGCTCTGCAGTTCGGCCAGCGCCTGGGCGACGGCCGCGTCGTGCACGTGGCCCTCCACGTCGACATAGAAATAATACTCCCAGCTGCCCATGCGCGCCGGGCGCGACTCGAAGCGCGTCATCGACACGCCGTGCTTGGCCAGTGGCGCCAGCAGCTGGTACACGGCGCCCGCCTTGTTCGGCACGGCCAGCACCAGCGAGGTCTGGTCCTTGCCCGACGGCGCCGTCTGCAAGGTGCCCACGACGGCAAAGCGCGTGCGGTTGTGCGGGTCATCCTGGATATGGCCCTTGACCACGCCCAGCTTGTACTGCGCGCCGGCCAGTTCGCTGGCAATCGCCGCCACCGTGCCGTCTTCGCCGGCCATGCGGGCCGCCTCGGCATTCGAGGCTACGGCGCGGCGCTCGATGTGCGGGTAGTTCTGGTTCAGCCAGACCTGGCACTGCGCCAGCGCCTGCGAATGGGCGCAGATGGACGTGACGCCATCCATGTTGCCGCTCTTCGTCATCAGGCTGTGGTGCACGGCAATGGCGACTTCACCGCTGATGATGAGACTAGTCTGCAGCATCATGTCCAGGGTGCGGTTGACGGCGCCTTCCGAGGAATTTTCGATCGGCACGACGCCAAAGTCCGCCGTTCCCGCCTCGGCGGAACGGAATACTTCATCGATGGACGCGCACGGCAAGCCTTCGACGGCGCTGCCGAACTGCTGATACACGGCCTGTTCGCTGAAGGTGCCGGCCGGGCCAAGGTAGGCCACGGTCACGCGCTTTTCCAGCGAGCGGCAGGACGACATGATTTCGCGGAAGATGGTCTGCACTTCGCGGTTGCCCATGGGGCCGGGATTGCGCTCGGCCACGCCGCGCAGCACCTGCGCTTCGCGCTCGGGACGGAATACGGGCGCCTGCGTCTCGGCCTTCACGTGGCCCACCTGCTGGGCGATTTGCGCGCGGCGGTTCAGCAGTTCGAGGATTTGCGCGTCGATCGCATCGATCTGTTCGCGCAGCGGTTTCAATTTATCGGTCATGGATGGTTTGTTTCGTCAGCTGTACTTCAATCATGGCCGCGCGGCCTGCGCCGGCGGCGGGCCGGCGCGGTCGGTTAAGCGACTCAGCGTCCGGCAAACTCGTTCAGATAATTCACCAGGGCTTGCACGCCCTCGATCGGCATCGCGTTATAGATCGATGCACGCATGCCGCCGACGGACTTGTGGCCCTTCAGTTGCAGCAGGCCGCGCTGCTTGGCGCCGGCCAGGAATGCGTCGTTCAGACTTTCATCGCGCAGATAGAACGGGATGGTCATGCGCGAACGGTATGCGGGGTCGACCCGGTTCTGGTAGAAGTCGTCCGCGTCGAGCGCCGCGTACAGCAGCGCCGCTTTCTCAATATTACGCTGTTCCATGGCTGCAACGCCACCCTGGCGTTTGAGCCACTGGAAAACCAGGCCGGCGATATAGATGCCGTAGGTGGGCGGCGTGTTGTACATCGACTCATGTTCGGCCACGATGGTCCAGTCAAAAGCCGACGGGCAGATCGGCAGCGCCTTGCCCAGCAAGTCTTCGCGCACGATGACCAGGGTCAGGCCGGCCGGGCCGATATTTTTCTGCGCGCCGCCGAAGATCACGCCGTATTGCGACACGTCGATCACGCGCGACAAAATGTGCGAGGACATGTCGGCCACGATGGTGGTGCCTGCCGGCACGTTCGGCGCCTGCTGGAATTCCACGCCGTCGATGGTTTCATTGGTGCAGATGTGCAGGTAGGCGGCGCCCGGCGTCAGCTTCCATTCGGCGACGGGCGGCACGCCAGTGAAACGGGCAGCCTTCGAGGACGCGGCCACGTTCACATTGGCATACTTGGCCGCTTCCTGGATCGACTTGCCCGACCACGAGCCCGTGTGCACGAAGTCGACGGTGGCCGGCTGCTGCGCGGCCAGGCCCACCAGGTTCATCGGGATGATGGCGTTCTCGCCCAAGCCGCCGCCCTGCAGGAACAGGATTTTATAGTTCTCGGGCACGGCCAGCAGCTCGCGCAGGTCGGCCACGGCCTGCTTGTAAATGGAAATGAATTCGGGACCACGGTGGCTCATTTCCATCACCGACATGCCGCTGCCGTGCCAGTCCTGCATCTCGGCGGCCGCTTGCGCCAGCACTTCCTTGGGCAGGACGGCGGGGCCGGCGGAGAAGTTGTAAATAGGGCTTAAGGCTTGATGGGTCACGATACAGTCCTTGGCGAAAATAAGAATTATTGGGGCGACTGCGTGGCCGCCCGCATGACCTGATCAAGCACGGCGTTCACGCGGGGGATCAGCACGCGCTGGCTGATGGCCATCGATTCGGCCGACAGCTGCGGCATGGTGGCCAGCATCTTGCGGCCCAGCGGCGTCTTGTAAAAGGCCGTCAGCTGCTCGACTTCCGGCACCGTGTAAAAACGCGCATACAGGGGCACCATTTCGTCGCCCAGCTCGTCGATCAGGGTCGGGTCGGCCAGTACCTGCGTCAGGGTGGCGATGGCCAGGGGGATTTCTTCCTCGGCGCTGGCCAGCGCACGCGCCTTGCGCTGCTCGTCCAGTTTCGGGTTGCTGTTGATTTGCTGCTGCGCCGACTGGCGGATCATGGCGGGCACCGATTGCAGCATCTGGTCGAAGATGCTGCGCGTCAGTTGCGGGAACTGCATCGCGTCGAGCATGCGCCGCACGGCCACTTTCATGGCGGGGCTGGGCGCCGCCTGGCGCGCGGGTGTGGCTTGCGTGCTCTGGGCCAGGGCCGGCAGGCTCGCGAGGAAGGCCAGCGAAAACGCGGCAAAGAAGGTGGCGACGATTTTTCTCATGGCATGCGGGATGTTGAATGAATGGTAAAAGGGCACTGCCGGATGCATGTCGGCTTACGCCCGACGGGCTAAGCCGACCTACGAAATTCTGCTGGCGGCACCACGAAAAGACGCGCCAATAGCAATTGGGGCTCCCGAAAGAGCCCCAATCATCTTACTCCGGCTGGGCCGGGTCAACAGGATCGGCTGGTTCGGCCGCTGCCGGCGCGGCATCCGTACCCGCCTCCGTCGTCAGCTCGACTTCGTCGATATCCGTTTCCACCACGCGCTGCAGGCCGGATAGCTTGGTGCCGTCTTCCACGGCGATCAGGGTCACGCCCTGTGTCGCGCGGCCCATCTCGCGGATTTCCGACACGCGGGTGCGGATCAAGACGCCACCGGTGGTGATCAGCATGATTTCATCGCTGGCATCGACCAGGGTCGCGGCAACCACTTTACCGTTGCGCTCGCTGGTCTGGATGGCGATCATGCCTTTCGTGCCACGGCCATGACGCGTGTATTCAAGAATCGGCGTACGCTTGCCGTAACCGTTTTCCGTAGCCGTCAGCACCGACTGCTGCTCGTTCTCGGCCACCAGCAGGGCGATCACGTGCTGGCCTTCTTCCAGGTTCATGCCGCGCACGCCGCGCGCCGTACGGCCCATCGGACGCACATCGTTTTCGTCGAAGCGCACTGCCTTGCCCGAATCGGAGAACAGCATCACGTCGTGCTGGCCGTCGGTCAGCGCCGCGCCGATCAGGAAGTCGCCGTCGTCCAGGTCGACCGCGATGATGCCGGCCTTGCGTGGATTGCTGAAGTCCTTCAGCGGCGTTTTCTTGACGGTGCCGAGGCTGGTCGACATGAACACGTAATGGTCTTCCGGGAACGTGCGGTTCTCGCCCGACAACGGCAGGATCACGGTGATCTTTTCGTTGTCCTGCAGCGGGAACATGTTGACGATCGGCTTGCCGCGCGAGTTGCGCGAGCCTTGCGGCACTTCCCATACCTTCAGCCAGTACATGCGGCCGCGATCCGAGAAGCACAGGATGTAGTCGTGCGTGTTGGCGATGAACAGCTGGTCGATCCAGTCTTCCTCTTTCGTCGCCATCGCCTGCTTGCCGCGGCCGCCGCGCTTCTGCGCGCGGTATTCGGTGATCGGCTGGGCCTTCATGTAACCGGTGTGCGACAGGGTCACGACCATGTCCTGCGGCGTGATCAGGTCTTCCGTTTCCAGGTCGGTCGCGTTCAATTCGATCTGCGAGCGGCGCACATCCTTGTTGCCGGCGCCGTATTCGTTCTTCGCCGCCGTCATTTCATCGGTGATGATGACGGTGACGCGTTCCGGCTTGGCCAGGATGTCGAGCAAGTCGGCGATATGTTCCATCACGTCCTTGTACTCGTTGACGATCTTGTCCTGCTCCAGACCGGTCAGGCGCTGCAGGCGCATCTGCAGAATTTCCTGCGCCTGGTCGTCCGACAGCTTGTACAGGCCATCCGTCTGCATGCCGTAGTGCTTCGGCAGGTTTTCCGGACGGTAGGCATCGACGCCGCCCGGCGTCGTGCCGTCGCCCGTACGGGCCAGCATTTCGCGCACGACGGACGAATCCCAGGCCTTGGCCATCAGCTCGACCTTGGCGATCGGCGGCGTCGGCGCGGCCTTGATGATGGCGATGAAGTCATCGATGTTGGCCAGTGCGACCGCCAGGCCTTCGAGCACGTGACCGCGTTCGCGCGCCTTGCGCAGTTCGAACACGGTGCGGCGCGTGACCACTTCGCGGCGGTGCGACAGGAAGCATTGCAGCATCTGCTTGAGGTTCAGCAGCTTCGGCTGACCATCGACCAGGGCCACCATGTTCATGCCGAAGGTGTCTTGCAACTGGGTCTGCTTGTACAGATTGTTCAGCACCACTTCCGGCACTTCGCCCCGCTTCAGCTCGATCACCACGCGCATGCCCGACTTGTCGGATTCGTCGCGGATGTCGGAAATGCCGTCGAGCTTCTTGTCGCGCACGTTTTCAGCGATGCGTTCCAGCAAGGATTTCTTGTTGACCTGGAAGGGCAGCTCGTCGACGATGATGGCGATGCGGCCGCCATCCTTGCCGTATTCCTCGAAGTGGGTCTTGGCGCGCATGACAACGCGGCCGCGGCCCGTGCGATAGCCGTCGCGCACGCCGGACACGCCATAGATGATGCCGGCCGTCGGGAAGTCCGGCGCCGGGATCAGCTCGATCAATTCATCGATCGTGCAATCGGGGTTGCGCAGCACGTGCAGCGCGCCGTCGATGACTTCGGTGATGTTGTGTGGCGGAATGTTCGTCGCCATGCCGACGGCAATACCGGACGAGCCATTGATCAGCAGGTTCGGGATACGCGTCGGCAAGACCGTCGGTTCCTTTTCCTTGCCGTCGTAGTTGGGCTGGAAGTCGACGGTGTCCTTGTCGATATCGGCCAGCAGCTCGCCGGCGATCTTGTCGAGGCGGCACTCGGTGTAACGCATCGCCGCGGCGCCGTCGCCGTCGACGGAACCGAAGTTGCCCTGGCCATCGACGAGCATGTAGCGCAGCGAGAAATCCTGCGCCATGCGCACCAGTGTGTCGTAGATCGAGGCATCGCCGTGGGGATGGTATTTACCCATGGTTTCGCCGACCACGCGGGCGCACTTGACGTAAGGGCGGTTCCACACGTTATTCATTTCATGCATCGCGAACAAGACGCGGCGGTGCACTGGCTTCAAGCCATCGCGCGCATCGGGCAAGGCGCGACCGACGATCACGCTCATGGCGTAATCGAGGTAGCTCTTGCGCATCTCTTCTTCGAGGGAAATAGGAATTGTTTCTTTTGCGAATTGATCCATTGGCGGTTCGACTGATCTCAGGCTGTGGTTAACTTATCTGTTACGCAATGTATGACGCAATACTGCATATCCTGGGTGGCTGTCGTCGTGGACGCCGCGCCGCGCGCTGCTGGCGTGGCCCGGCTTCCATGTCGCAGAGTGCCGAAACAAATCGGCGGGCTGGTGGCAAAGCCAGTACGGGTACCGCAAGGGTACGTGCTGGCCATGCAGTGCCGCCGTGGGCATTTGCCCGGCACTCTTAACAGTCAAGCGCACGATTTTAGCATGCGCGCCCAGCTACCTGTACAAATTGGCCAGACCAGCAACATTGGCAGTTTGCACCGGGGTCGTGCATGTTGCTCTGCCGATAATGCACAACGGCAATGTCAGTTCAAGATACCTGCCCTTAAAAGTGGCAAGAAAAGCGATCAATTGTTACAGATGCGTTACAAATGGGCATTTTCGTTGCGCAAAAACAACGCACGGTCTAAAATCGGGCAAGCTTTGATTTAACCACGGTCGTGCGCCCCTGATGCGTGTGGCAAAATGACTGGGAAGTTAATTGCTAGTTTCGCAATCTGAAACGAGCGCATATGGTCTACATGATAAAATCTTGGCACGTAGCACCAGTAGCGCAGTGTTGTTCTGCGGATATCACCCCCCGAAAGGAAAAAAGAATGAATAAATTTGTAACGCTGTTTTTCGCTGCATCCGCAGTGATTGCTGGCTCGGCTTCGGCCCAAACCCCAACCTCCCCACCATTCGCGCCAGTTACCACTGACATCCAAGCACCAAGCCCAAAAAGCGCTTACGTGCAAGATGCCCGCGGCGTGATCGTGCGTGACCCATTCGGCCTGTGCTGGCGCACCGGCTACTGGACACCTGCTGACGCAGTGCCAGGTTGCGACGTACCACTGTGCGTAGAGCCAGAAACCCTGCAAGACGGCAAATGCGTAGCACCTCCAGCGCCAGTCGTACCAGCACCAGCACCAGCACCTGTCGTGCCAGTGCCAGTCGTTGTTGCTCCTACCTCGGAAAAAGTCAGCTTCGCTGCTGATGCATTCTTCGATTTCGACAAAGCTACGCTGAAGCCAGAAGGCAAAGCCAAGCTGGACGAGCTGTCCGCACAACTGGGCGGCATCAACCTGGAAGTCATCATCGCTGTGGGTCACACCGACTCCGTCGGTACCGATGCTTACAACCAAAAACTGTCGGTACGTCGTGCTGATGCTGTCAAAGCCTACCTGGTCACCAAAGGCGTTGAAAGCAACCGCGTGTACACCGAAGGCAAAGGCGAGAAACAACCTGTTGCTGATAACAAAACTGCCGAAGGCCGTGCGAAAAACCGTCGCGTGGAAATCGAAGTTGTTGGTACCCGCAACAAGTAATAGCTGCCCCCTCGACTCGCCGCAAATCATCGCGCAAGTCAAGAACAGCTGAAAAACCCCGCCACGGCGGGGTTTTTTTTCGTCCGTGGCTGCCCAATTGTAAAATTGCCGCTATTATTCGACCTATGAACGCCGACCCTCTCGAAATCCAAAAATTCAGTGAGCTGGCCCACCGCTGGTGGGACCCCACTTCCGAGTTTCGTCCCCTGCACGAAATTAATCCCCTGCGCCTCGAATGGATCAACGCGAAAGTGCCGCTGGCCGGCAAACGCGTGATCGACATCGGCTGCGGCGGCGGCATCCTGGCCGAATCGATGGCCCGCAAGGGCGCCGACGTGACGGGCATCGACCTGTCCGACAAGGCATTGAAAGTGGCCGACCTGCACAGCCTGGAATCAGGTGCCAAGGTACGCTACAAGCTGATCGCCGCCGAAGCCATGGCCGCGGAAGAGCCGGGCCAGTACGACGTCGTGACGTGCATGGAAATGCTCGAGCACGTGCCGGACCCCGCCGCCATCGTCAAGGCTTGCGCCACCCTGGTGAAACCGGGCGGCCACGTTTTTCTGTCGACCCTGAACCGCAACCCGAAAGCGTATCTGTTCGCCATCCTGGGTGCCGAATACCTGCTGCGTCTGCTGCCGAAAGGCACGCACGACTATGACAAATTCATCACCCCGGCCGAACTGTCGCAATACCTGCGCAGTGCCGGCCTGGACGTCAACAGCATGCGCGGCATGGGCTACAATCCGCTGACCAAGATTTACTCACTTAATAGCGATACCAGCGTCAATTATCTGGTGGCCTGCACCCGGCCGCTGTAACCATCACGCACAATACAAGGCGGCTGCGGCCGCCATTTTTCATTCCTACTTGACACACTTTGCCCGCCATGATCACTGACCATCTGCCAGCCCCGCGCGCCATCCTGTTCGACCTCGACGGCACCCTGGCCGACACCGCGCCCGACCTGGCGGCGGCCATCAACCTGCTGCGCGCGCGCGCCGGCCTGGCGCCGACTCCGTATGACATCCTGCGCCCCACGGCCTCGGCCGGCGCGCGCGGCATGATCGGCGCATCGTATGGCGTCCAACCGGGCGAAAGCGGCTACGAAGCCCTGAAAGACGGCTTCCTGAACAATTACGAAGCGGCCCTGGCCGTGGAAAGCCGCTTGTTCGACGGCATCCCCGCCATGCTGGAAGGCTTGCAAGCGCTGGGCCTGGCCTGGGGCGTGGTCACCAACAAAGCCGCCCGCTTCACCGACCCGCTGGTGGGCCAGATCGGCCTGGGCGGCGCCGGCTGCGTGATCTCGGGCGACACCATGCCCCACCC